>JAGNZI010000052.1:1973-9080 GCA_017984495.1 Flavobacterium sp. | reverse complement strand
AAGAATCAATCCTTCAATAGTGGTTTTTGATCGATTTATGATCGAAGAACAATATGGTTGGCGCGTAGCGGAACAGTGTCCGAATGCACTACGAATTCTCGATACCGAAGATTTACATTTTTTACGAAAAGCCCGAGAAATGGCTTACAAGCAAAACAGATCCTTAGTTTTTGAAGATTATATTTCGGATACGTTTAAACGCGAAATGGCAGCCATATACCGCTGTGATCTCACCTTACTCATTTCGGAAGTTGAAATGCAACTGGCCACCACCACCTTCAAAATAGATCCTAATTTACTGTATTATTTACCTTTTTTATCGGATAACCTACCTCCAACAACACCCCTGTTTTCAGAGCGAAACCATTTTGTGAGTATTGGTAATTTTTTACACGAACCCAATTGGCAAACCGTTTTATTGTTGAAAAAATATTGGAGCGCCATTAAAAAACAACTCCCCGAAGCGCAACTGTTGGTTTACGGGGCTTATGTTACAGAAAAAGCAAAACAATTGCACAATGAAAAAGAAGGCTTTTTAATACAAGGACGTGCCTCTGATGTGGCAACCGTTTTTCAAAAGGCCAAAGTATTGTTGGCCCCTATTCCGTATGGAGCCGGATTAAAAGGAAAACTGTTTGAAGCCATGCAACAAGGATTGCCATCTGTAACAACCGCAATGGGAGCAGAAGGCATGCACGGAAATTTAGATTGGAACGGAGCTGTTGCAGCCCATGAATCCGAATTTGTAGATGAAGCGGTCCGACTGTATACCGAAGAAAATCTTTGGCAAACCGCTCAAAAAAATGGGTATACTATTCTTGAACAACGTTTTAAGAAAACACTATTTGCTACTGAATTTAAAAATAAGATCGCCCATAGTCTCCAAAATTTAGTTGTCCATCGTCAAACAAACTTTTGGGGACAAATCATACAACACCAAAGTCTACAAAGCACCAAATATATGAGTAAGTGGATTGAAGCTAAAAATAAATAGTCAACAATTACTCATTGCAAAAAGTAGCTTCTAAATTATTGGTTTCTTCATCGGTAAATAAGCGATAATTTATTTTAAATGTTTTACCATAGGGCGTTTCAAGAGAAAATCCACCAGCTCCTATTCCATCGGAAACATCTAAAGTAAAATGAGCGTGTTTCCAATATTCAAACAAATCTTTATCGACCCAAAATTCAAATCCTTGGACGGTTCCAATACACACATCACCGTATCGAAGATAAAATCCGCCTTTTTCAAAACATTGAGGTTGCGTACCTTCACAACAACCACCCGCTTGATAAAACATCAAATCGCCAAACTTATTTGAAAGTATGTGAATCAATTCTATGGCTTTGTCGGTAGCCTCTAATCGTTTTATTTTTTCCATGATTATAAAAATAAAAAAATAACCGCAAACTCAACAGTATTTGAGAATTTGCGGTTCATTTTAAGTGAATTACCTACTAAAAGAAACCTAACTTATTCTTGTTGTATGAAATTAACATGTTTTTTGTTTGACGGTAATGGTCTAACATCATTTTGTGATTTTCTCTTCCAATTCCCGATTGTTTGTAGCCTCCAAAAGGTGCGCCCGCAGGATAAGCGTGGTATTGATTAACCCATACACGACCTGCATGAATTGCACGTGGCACTTGATACAATTCGTGCGCATCACGTGTCCATACTCCGGCTCCTAATCCATACATGGTATCATTTGCAATAGCAATTGCTTCTTCAGTAGTTTTAAAAGTAGTTACAGCCAATACCGGTCCGAAAATTTCTTCTTGGAAAATACGCATTTTATTGTGTCCTTTGAATAAGGTGGGTTGAATATAATACCCGCCATCTAAATCACCTCCTAATTGATTAACTTCTCCTCCACACAATAATTCTGCTCCTTCTTCTTTTCCTAATTTAATATACGATAAGATTTTATCTTTTTGAATTTGTGACGCTTGTGCACCCATCATCACTGTTGGATCTAGTGGGTGACCCGTTTTAATAGCATTAACTCGCGCTAATACTTTTTCAATAAAGCGATCGTAAATAGATTCATGAATCAACAAACGAGACGGACAAGTACATACTTCCCCTTGATTCAATGCAAATAAGGCAACACCTTCTAATGCTTTATCTAAGAATTCATCATCGGCATCCATTACCGAAGGAAAGAAAATATTTGGGGATTTCCCTCCTAATTCAAGGGTTACTGGGATAATATTTTCAGTTGCATATTGCATGACCATTCTACCAGTTGCCGTAGAACCTGTAAACGCTGCTTTGGAAACTTTTGGATTCGTTACAAGTGTTCGACCTAATTCGGCACCAAATCCGTTTACAATGTTTACAACTCCAGCTGGAATTAAATCACCAATGATTTCCATCAATACCATAATAGATATAGGAGTACTTTCTGCTGGTTTTAATACCACACAGTTACCAGCTGCTAAAGCTGGAGCTAATTTCCAAACAGCCATTAATATTGGGAAATTCCAAGGAATAATCTGAGCAATAACGCCAATGGGTTCATGTACTATAATAGATACCGTATCTTTATCTAATTCTGTAATCGAACCTTCTTCGGCACGTATTACACTTGCAAAATATCTAAAATGGTCAATCGCTAACGGAATATCTGCCGCCATAGTTTCACGGATAGCCTTACCATTATCTATGGTTTCTACCGCTGCGATGAAATCTAAATTTGCTTCGATACGATCGGCAATTTTATTCAACATAATACTTCGCTCGGTTGCCGAAGTTTGACTAAACGATTGAAATGCAATGTTAGCTGCATCTACTGCCATTTCAACGTCTAATTTTGCCGAATGGGCTGCTTTAGCCATTAATTTTCCATCTACTGGAGAAAGAACTTCAAAATATTGGCCCGTTGAGGGTGCCGTCCATTTTCCGTTGATATAATTATCATACTTTTCTTTCAATTGTGGTCTTTGTACTAAATTACTCATAACTATTAATTTTTGGTTTATTCAAAAGTAGTCCCTACTCAAAAAATAAAATAGCACTATTATTGCATTTAATAGCACAAAATTGATTATTCAATATTTTTTTAAAAAAATATTTAGGATATTAATAATTTTTCAGCAACTCCATTTGGAATATGAAAAACTTTTTATAGTATGCTAACTATAGTAAATAGGCCCTAGAATCAAAAAAAACCGTCAAAATTTCTAAATTCTAATTTCTAAATTCTAAATTTAAAAAGTATCTTTGCTTCTTTAAAATTCGAAACAAAAAATGCGTATATCTTACAATTGGTTAAAACAGTTTATCAAAACCGATTTACCATCAAATGAAATTGCTGATATTCTAACCGATTTAGGTTTGGAAGTAGAAGGTGTAGATACATTTGAAAGTCTTAAAGGCGGACTTCAAGGCGTAGTCGTGGGACACGTTATTACCTGTGAAAAACATCCTGATGCCGATAAATTAAAAATCACAACAGTAGATTTAGGTGATGGAAATGCGCCTGTTCAAATTGTATGTGGAGCACCCAATGTAGCTGCTGGACAAAAAGTTCCTGTAGCAACCATTGGTACTAAATTGTACGATAAAGATGGTACTGCATTCGAAATTAAAAAAGGAAAAATTCGCGGACAAGAAAGCCACGGAATGATTTGTGCTGAAGATGAATTAGGATTGGGCGAAAGTCATGAAGGTATCTTAATTTTAGATGCATCATTAACTCCTGGTACTCCTGCAGCACAAGTATTTAACATTGAATGCGATGAGGTTTTAGAAATTGGCCTTACGCCAAACCGCGCCGATGCCATGTCGCACATGGGTGTAGCTCGCGACCTTCGTGCGGGATTATTACAACGAGGCAAAACCTCCGAATTGATTACTCCTTCAGTAAGTAAATTCAAAATTGAAAAACGCACCTTAAAAATTGATGTAAAAGTAGAAGACAGCAAATTGGCCCCGCGCTATTGTGGTGTTACTATTTCAGGTGTTACGGTTAAACCGTCACCCAATTGGTTGCAAAATAAATTAAAAGCTATTGGGTTAAGCCCAAAAAACAATATTGTCGATGTAACCAATTATGTGTTGCATGAATTAGGACAACCGTTGCACGCTTTCGATGCCGCAAAAATTGAAGGCAACAAAGTAATTATCAAAACACTTCCAGCCGGAACAAAGTTTACCACTTTAGACGACGTGGAACGAACACTACACCAAGAAGACTTGGTGATTTGTGATGCAAACGGACCCATGTGTTTGGCAGGTGTTTTTGGTGGTAAAACTTCTGGAGTAACCGATGAAACTACAACCATTTTCTTAGAAAGCGCTTACTTTAATCCGGTTGCTGTTCGTAAAACCGCTAAAAGACACACCCTAAGTACAGATGCGTCTTTCCGTTTTGAACGCGGTATTGATCCAACCATAACCGAATATGCTTTAAAAAGAGCAGCCCTTTTGATCCAAGAAGTAGCCGGTGGTGAAATTACGTCAGACATTATTGATGTATATCCAAAACGAATTGAAGATTTTAGTGTGTTCATTCATTTTCAAAAAGTAAACCGCATTATTGGGGAAGAAATCAAACCCGAAACCATCAAAAAAATATTAGCTTCACTTGATATTAAAGTCAATTCGATTTCTGATGCAGGTTTGGGATTAATCATTCCGTCGTACCGTGTAGATGTTACAAGAGAGATTGATGTTATTGAAGAAATTTTGAGAGTATACGGCTATAACAATGTGAAAATTCCAGGCAAATTAAATGCAACTATTTCTAATTCGCCGCGAACAGCTGAATATCATGTTCAAAATACCATCGCCAATCAATTGTGTGGCTTAGGTTTTAACGAAATGATGGCCAATTCACTAACGACTCCTGATTACATTGCATTGTCGCAACAATTAGAAGCGGAGCAAAATGTAATGATGTTAAATCCTTTGAGCAACGATTTATCGGCAATGCGCCAATCCTTATTGTTTTCGGCACTTGAGGCTGTAGCCTTCAACAACAACCGAAGAAGAAGCGATTTAAAATTGTATGAATTTGGAAAAACCTATCACAATACAACCGAAGGCTACTTAGAAGAAAAACACCTTACGCTTACCCTTACAGGGAATAGAACTGCTGAGAGTTGGATAAAAGGCCAAGAAAAATCAGATTTCTTTTTATTAAAAGGTTATGTAATGGCCATCTTGAACCGATTGGGCTTGGACCAAAAAGCCATTTCCTTACCGTTCAGTAACGATGTTTATGCAGAAGGATTAGCTTTAGCTATTGGTAAAGAAATCATTGTGGAATTTGGTTCGATCAAAAAAAATATAGTTAAACATTTTGACATCAAACAAGAAGTGGTTTTTGCCGATTTCAATTGGGGAAAAATCCAAAAATATGTTTCGAATAAAATCAAATACACCGATATTCCAAAATATCCTGAAGTACGTCGTGACTTTGCTTTGTTAGTAGACGAGCAAATTCAATTTGAGCAAATTTTCAACCTTGCCAAGCAAACTGAAAAAAGTTTATTGAAACATGTAGATTTATTTGATGTATACCAAGGCAACAACTTACCTGAAGGAAAAAAATCGTATGCGGTTAGTTTCATTTTACAAGACGATACAAAAACACTTACCGATTCACAAATTGATAAAATCATGGGTAAATTGCAAAGTAATTTTGAAACCCAATTAGGTGCCAGTTTGAGATAATTAAAAAGCGTATCAAGCATTAGAAACCTAATAGGTTTTCCCAATATAAAAACTCCCAATTCAAATGAATTGGGAGTTTTTAATTCTATTTTCCTTAAAATTCACTATTTTAGCCACATGATTAAAGTTGTAGTAATAGGTTCGGGAAATGTAGCCCAACACTTAATTCAAGTGTTGTTACACGCTAAAAATGTGGATTTGGTGCAAGCTTTTGCTCGTACCTCGAGTCAGCTATCCCATTTGCTTCCTGCCACTAAAATTACTTCTGATTATCAAAAAATTACTGAAGCAGATGTGTATATTATTTCCGTTTCAGATAATGCTATCTCGGAAGTAGTTGCACAATTGCCTTTTGAAAATCGATTGGTGGTGCATACATCGGGTTCGTCGGAACTTTCGGTTTTGATGGATAAAAACAGAAAAGGGGTATTTTACCCACTTCAAACCTTTACCAAAGGCAAGGAAATTGACTTCTCTCCTATTCCAATATGCTTGGAAGCTGAAAATGAAGCCGATTACCAACTTTTGGAAAAATTAGGGAATTGCATCTCGCAAAAAATAGTTCGAATCAATGCTACACAACGAAAGAGTTTACATGTAGCCGCCGTATTTGTTTGCAATTTTGTAAATCATTTGTACCAAATTGGAAATGAAATTTGCGAAGAAAATAATGTTCCATTTGAAGTATTGTATCCTTTAATTCAGGAAACAGCTCATAAAATCAGTGAACTTTCACCCAAAGAGGCCCAAACAGGTCCCGCCTTGCGAAACGACACCATAACCATTGAAAAACATTTGGATTTTTTAGAAAATCCCGAATCTAAAAACCTATACCAATTACTTACACAATCCATACAACATGTCAAAAAGTTATAAAGAAATCATGAATCAAATCACCACCTTCATTTTTGATGTTGATGGTGTACTTACTGATGGGAGCATACATGTCACACCTACTGGAGAAATGTTGCGAAACATGAACATTAGAGATGGCTATGCCATGAAAGCGGCACTAGAAAATGGATACACGGTTTGTATCATTTCTGGGGGTAGCAATGAAGGCGTGCGTGTTCGTTTGAGAAATTTAGGCATCACTGATATTCATTTAGGCGTTCCAAACAAAGTGGAAACTTTTAAAGAATTCTCAGAACTCTATTCGATTCAACCTGAAAACGTATTATATATGGGTGATGATATTCCTGATTATCATGTGATGCAATTGGTAGGATTACCAACTTGTCCTCAAAATGCTGTTCCGGAAATCAAAGGAATTTCAAAATACATCTCACATGTTGAAGGTGGAAAAGGAGCCGTAAGAGATGTCATCGAACAAGTGATGAAAGTTCAAGGAAAATGGATGGAACATTTTGATGCAAAGTTTGATTAATAACTGAAGGTTGCTTTACTATGAAATACTTACAACT
>JAGNZI010000052.1:0-1873 GCA_017984495.1 Flavobacterium sp. | reverse complement strand
TTATCGATTGCCGTAATTGTTTATAATTTGAAACATGCTTAAAGAAATACTACAACATAAAAATATTATTTTAGCTTCTGGATCCCCCAGAAGGCAACAGTTTTTCAAGGACATGGACATCCCCTTTTCAATTCAGTTAAAAGAAATTGAAGAAGTTTATCCAAACCATTTAAAAGCGGAAGAAATAACCAATTACTTAGCGGAATTAAAAGCTAAAGCCTTTGAAGGTTCGCTTCAAGAAAATGATATTTTAATCACTTCAGATACCATTGTTTGGCTACACGGAAACGCATTAGGCAAACCCAAAGACAAAGCAGATGCTGTTGCAATGCTTCAAAAATTATCCAACCAATCCCACGAAGTTATCACCTCGGTATGTTTAACTTCGACAGCAAAAACTGAAGTATTTCATTGCACGACTCAAGTCACCTTTACCGCACTATCCGATGATGCCATTCTTTATTATTTAGATCAATACCAACCTTTTGACAAAGCAGGTAGTTACGGCATTCAGGATTGGATCGGTTTAATTGGCATTTCAAAAATTGAAGGATCGTATACCAACGTGGTAGGATTGCCAACCGAATTGGTCTATAAAAAATTATTTACCTATGTATAAACTTCTAGAAAACCCCTATTTACATGAAGAAATAGGTACATTAATTGTGCTTATTATCTATTTTATTTTTAGAGTAAGTAGCACGAAACTGGTTCGAAAATACGCCAACTTAAATTCGATATTAGAGCACCGGACCAACCTTGTCATTAAGTACATTCATTTACTCATAAACATTTTAGCCTTCATTTCAATCATCATCATTTGGGGCGTAAAAAAAGATCAAATATTACTCATCACTTCTTCAATGTTTGCCGTGGTGGGAGTTGCCTCCTTTGCGCAATGGTCGATACTGAGTAACATTTCAGCAGGAATTATTATCTTTTTTTCGTATCCATTTAAAATTGGTGATAAAATAAAAATACACGATAAAGATTTTCCAGTTGAAGGAGAAATTATGGATGTAAAGGCTTTTTATATCATTTTACAATCGAGTGATGGCGAAATGATTACCTATCCTAATAATTTATTAATGCAAAAAGGAATTTCGGTAATTTATAGAATTTCGGAAGAAAAGGAATTTTTTGATTAATTTCATCACCACATTATGAAAAAACATTTACAGCTCATAGTATTACTTCTTATCCCTAATTTTATTTGGTCTCAAGGGCCACAAAAACACAACGCGGTAGAAATTTTTGAGCAAGTACAAAAATTAAATTTTCTTGGAAAAGTATTATATGTAGCTGCGCATCCAGATGATGAAAACACAAAGTTAATCACCTATTTTTCGAATCAGTATCATGCACAAACGGCCTATTTATCATTAACACGAGGTGATGGAGGGCAAAATTTGATTGGAACCGAATTACGCGAAAAATTAGGCGCTATTCGAACCCAAGAATTATTAGCGGCTAGAAGAATTGATGGTGGCGAACAGTTTTTTACCCGTGCGAATGATTTTGGTTTTTCAAAAGAACCGAACGAAACGTATGCGATTTGGAACAAACAAGAAGTACTTGACGATGTTATACAAGTACTTACTACTTTCCAACCTGATATTGTTATCCATCGTTTTGCTCATAATACACCTGGTACCACACACGGACATCATACCGCATCGGCCCAATTGAGTTTGGAAGCCATTCAAACCCTTAAAAAACAGCCGAAACGTGTCTTTTTTAATACTTCTTGGTGGTTTTATGGAAGTCAGGAAGCTTTTGAAGCAGCCGATAAATCAACTTTAATGGCGCTTTCTACCAATGTCTTTTACCCTTTAAAAGGAAAAAGCAATAATGAAATTGCTGCCTTGAGTCG
>JAGNZI010000016.1 GCA_017984495.1 Flavobacterium sp. | reverse complement strand
AGCTCCTTCCCGATTGAGCTGTAACGAATTTATCAAAGGGAGTTTGATGGATTTTGATACGGTGTACCAATTTGGCAAAAGGGTTGATTTACTTACTATCGAAATTGAAAATGTAAATTTAGACGCTCTAGATCAATTAGAAACTGAAGGATTACCCGTTTACCCTTCGCCAAAAACCCTTCGTTTGATTCAAAACAAAGGAAAACAAAAAGATTATTACGTTGCAAACAATATTCCCACTTCACCACACCGTCGCTTTGTGGATCTAAATGCTTTGAGAAATACTTTAACCAAAGACGAATTAGAATTTCCATTCGTTTGGAAATGTGCGCAATTTGGCTACGATGGAAATGGCGTAAAAATTTGCCGTTCGGCATTAGACTTAGTAAATTTACCCGATGTAGAATGTATTGCCGAAGCAATGGTTCCGTTCAAAAATGAATTGGCAGTCATTGTAGCGCGTTCGGTTTCTGGTGAAGTTAAAACCTATCCTGTAGTTGAGATGGAATTTCATCCTGAAGCCAATCAAGTGGAATATGTAATTTGTCCCGCTCGTATTGATGCAACAGTAGCACAAAAAGCGAACGAAATTGCCTTAAATGTTTCAAAAGCATTTAACCACGTGGGTTTGTTAGCGGTAGAAATGTTCCAAACCGAAGATGATGAAATTTTAGTGAATGAAGTTGCGCCACGACCACACAATTCGGGTCATTATTCAATTGAAGCGAGTTATACTTCCCAATTTGAAAACCATTTGCGTGCGATTTTAAATCTACCTTTGGGAAATACCGATAGCAAAGTTGCCGGAATTATGGTAAATTTGGTGGGTGAGGAAGGCTTTTCAGGTCAAGTTATTTATGAAAACATAGAGAAAATTATGGCAATTGATGGTGTAACACCACATATTTACGGAAAAAGAGAAACAAGACCTTTCCGAAAAATGGGACACGTTACGATTGCAAATGAAGATATGACAGCAGCTAGAAGAATTGCGGAGGAAGTGAAAAATTCAATTAGAGTAATTAGTAGCCCCCTAACCCCCAAAGGGGGAATTTAAAACCGATTTGAAAATGATAAAACAATTTTTGAAAATAAGTTTTTATTCGTTTGTTACATTTTGTGTGTTCAACTTTAGTTTATTAATATTATTAATTCTATTTCAATCAAAAATCAAGGAAACTCCTGAAGTTTTTATTGGATTTCCAATTAATTTTTACAAGCTATTTCCAAACGAAAGTATGAATTATACAACTCGTTTAGACTGGACGAACTTTTTTAATAATTTTTTAATATTTTGGATTTTAATATTTTTATATTTCATTTTCAAAAATTTTAAACAAAAAAACAACCAAAACCCTACTCACCCCTAGTAGGAATTCCCCCTTCGGGGGTTAGGGGGCTGATTTATGAGTAAAGTAGCCATCATCATGGGAAGCATTTCGGATATGCCGGTAATGCAAGAAGCCATCGACATCTTAAAAGGATTTGATATTGAAACTGAAGTAGATATTGTTTCGGCACACCGCACACCTGAAAAATTATTTGATTTCAGTAAAAATGCACACGAAAGAGGTATTTCAGTAATAATTGCTGGTGCTGGTGGTGCGGCTCATTTACCTGGAATGGTAGCTTCCATGTCACCTCTACCGGTAATTGGAGTTCCTGTAAAATCGAGCAATTCTATTGATGGATGGGATTCGGTTTTATCCATTTTACAAATGCCAGGTGGCGTTCCTGTGGCTACCGTTGCACTAAATGGAGCTAAAAACGCCGGCATCTTAGCCGCTCAAATCATTGGAAGTGCAGATAAATGCGTTTTAGACAAAATTTTAGCCTACAAAGAAGGCTTAAAACAAGCCGTCATTAAAGCTTCAGAAAATTTAAAATAAAAAATCCCAAAGGTTTCTTTGGGATTATTATTTACTAACAACAAACATCTCTATTCATTTCAATTTCTCTTAATTTGGGGAAAAAAGGGAATTTATCAACATTTCATCGACAAATTTAAACACTTTGTCGATAAAAACAAATTTTATGACACTTTTTTTAGCACCATTTACCACAAAACATACTACGGCACCCTTTAGCAAAATTGCACTTTCCGATTACCAACCGGCATTTGAAAAAACCATTGAAATTGCACGAAATGAAATCAATGCTATTGCCATCAACACAGCGGCACCAACATTTGAAAATACTATTGAAGCCTTAGATTTTGCCGGAGCAGCTTTGGATCGTTTGTCATCCATATTTTTCAATTTGAATTCAGCAGAGACTTGTGACGAAATGCAAAAAATTGCACAAGAAGTTTCACCATTATTAACCGAATTTAGTAATGATGTTGCGCTAAATGAAGATTTATTTAAACGTATCAAGGCTGTATATGATCAAAAAGAGTTGCTACAATTAACCACAGAACAAGCCACATTACTCGATAAAAAATTTAAAGGATTTTCTAGAAATGGAGCATTACTTAATGAAGAAGATAAAATAAAATTACGCGAAATTGATACCGAATTGGCCAAGCGAAAACTAACTTATGGTGAAAATGTCTTAGCCGAAACCAATACTTACCAATTACACATTACCCATGAAGCCGATTTAAAAGGCTTGCCCGATGGCGCCAAAGAAATGGCAGCCAGTTTGGCAAAATCAAAAGAGCTAGAAGGCTGGATTTTTACCTTAGATTTCCCGAGTTATTTACCTTTTGTAACGTATGTAGACAATCGTGAATTACGAAAAGAAATTGCCATTGCTGCAGGTAAAAAATCGTTTCAAGACAATGAATTTGATAATAAAGAAAATGTAAAACGAATTGTGGAATTGCGTCACAAACGTGCAAATTTATTAGGTTATGAATCGCATTCTCATTTTGTTTTAGAAGAGCGAATGGCGCAAAATCCAAACAACGTACAATCGTTTTTGAATGATTTATTGGAAAAAGCAAAACCTGCCGCTATAAAAGAATTTGGTCAATTAACTGCCTTTGCAAAAGAATTAGATGGAATCGACCAACTTGAAAAATGGGATGGCGCCTACTATTCGGAGAAATTGAAACAAAAATTATTCCGTTTGGATGATGAAGTATTGAAGCCTTATTTCCAATTGGAAAATGTATTAAACGGAGCTTTTACTATTGCAGAAAAATTATTCGGGATTACGTTTAAAGAAGTTTTTGATATTGATACGTACCACAAAGATGTCCAAACTTTTGAAGTCTTGGATTTTGAAGGAAATTTAGTCGCTGTTTTTTATTCGGATTTCTTTCCAAGAAAAGGAAAACGCAACGGCGCTTGGATGACGTCCTTTAAACCGCAATACATAAAAGACGGAATTAACGAACGACCTCATGTTTCTATCGTTTGTAATTTCACGCCACCAACGGAAACAAAACCATCGTTGTTAACTTTTAGTGAAGTAACAACATTGTTTCACGAATTTGGACACGCATTGCACGGCATGTTAGCCAATACAACTTATCCAAGTTTATCAGGAACTTCGGTATATTGGGATTTTGTGGAATTACCAAGTCAAGTTATGGAAAACTGGTGTTACGAACCAGAAGCCTTAGCTTTATTTGCCAAGCATTATGAAACGGGTGAAATTATCCCACAAGAATATGTTGAAAAAATCAAAGAAAGTGCGAGTTTCTTAGAAGGAATGGCCACATTGCGCCAATTGAGTTTTGGGATTTTAGACATGGCCTATCATGCTAAATCGCAAACAGTTGACGCTGTAAAATCCTTTGAAAAACAAGCGATGGCTTCAACTAGTTTGTATCCCGATGTAGCCGAAAATTGCATGAGCACCTCGTTTTCACATATTTTTCAAGGCGGTTATTCTTCGGGGTATTACAGCTACAAATGGGCCGAAGTATTGGATGCCGATGCCTTTGCGTATTTCCAAGAAAAAGGAATTTTCAATCAAGAGGTTGCTACCAAATTCAAAGACAACGTACTTTCAAAAGGCGGCACCGAATTACCCATGGAATTGTATAAAAAATTCAGAGGTCAGGAACCTAAAGTGGAAGCATTGTTAAAAAGAGCTGGATTGGTTTAATACTTCGAACTATTGCCCAATATGCGACATAACAGTTTGCGTCGCTCCTTTATTCATTTGGACAAAGGTGCTGCAAATATGACCTTTTTCGAGTCGTTCGTCTTCGTTTTGAAGCAACAGATCAAACGCCTCATTCAATTCGGTTTGATTTTGAACAGCCAAACAACCTTCTAAATTTACTAAAGCGGTTGCCTCTGAAAAATGCGAATAATTTGGACCAACCACCACTGGAATTCCAAATGTAGCGGGTTCTAAAATATTGTGTACGCCCGGATTTCCGAAACCTCCACCTACATAAGCAATGTCGGCATACGAATAAATTTTGGTTAAAATTCCGATTGTGTCAATTATAAAAACAGCATAATTTGATACTTCATCAGTATCTTTTTCGGAAAACAAAATCGTTTTTTTAGAAATTTGGGTTTTGAGATTTAAAATTTGATTTTTATCTATGTTATGTGGCGCAATAATAAATTTGACATCCTCCGAACACTGATTGATGTAATGGATTAGAAGTTCTTCATCTTTTGGCCAAGAGCTACCAATAACTATGGTCGTTTTATTATTTATAAACTGTTCGATAAAATCTAACGAATTATCGCGTTCCAAAATAGAAACCACCCGATCAAAACGGGTATCGCCAGATACTTTTACATTGGTAAAACCAAGTTGATTCAAAAGTGTTTTTGAACCTTCATTCTGCACAAAAAAATAATCAAAAGTGTGCAATGCTTTTCTGTAAAATCCGCCATACCATTTAAAAAAAGCCTGATTTTCTCTAAAAATTCCTGAGATTAAATACGTTTTACTATTTTGATTTTTTAATTCCTTTAGATAATTCGGCCAATATTCATACTTGATAAAAAAGACCATTTCAGGATGCACGAGTTGCACAAATTGCTTTGCATTGGAAATCGTATCCAAAGGCAAATAAACTGTAACATCTGCAACCGAATTGTTTTTACGCACCTCATACCCCGAAGGCGAAAAAAAAGTGAGGATGATTTTGTGATTTGGATAGCGTTGCTTAACGGCTTCCATCACAGGCAATCCTTGTTCGAATTCCCCTAATGAAGCTGCATGAAACCAAATGGTTTTATCGGTCGGTTTTATTCCGTCTTTGAGCGTTGAAAAGACTGTTTTTCGTCCCGCCACAAAAAGTTTTAATTTTGGACTGAATCGTGAAAAAATAGTAAGCGCTTGTGATGCAAGGAGTACAATTAAATTATATATTTGATTCATGCTCTTAAATAAGGTCATAAAAGTACAATTGTTTCCTCAAATAAAAAAAATATGAAATTTTATTCTCAAAAGATGCTGGTCTTTGCCAGCGTATTTTTCCTAGTGAATATTGCCATCAAAAAACTAATGTTTCAAGAGCAAACGAATAGTGAATTAATCGTTTCGTCATTAGTAGTTACAGTAATTGTTAGTTTGTTCTATTATTTTTTAAACAGAAAGAAAACGACTTCAAAAGATAATTAGTAATTTTACCCACAGAAAAATGCAATCATGAAAAAATTACAAATGGTTGACTTAAAAAGTCAATACGAAAAAATAAAAGACGAAGTAAATGCTTCCATTCAAGAAGTATTAGATACCAATACCTATATCAACGGCCCATTGGTGCACCAATTTCAAGCTGATTTAGAACACTATTTGGGTGTTAAACACGTCATTCCATGTGCTAATGGAACGGATGCCCTACAAATTGCTATGATGGGATTGGATCTTAAACCCGGTGATGAAGTCATTACGGCCGATTTTACATTTGCCGCTACGGTTGAAGTAATTGCTTTATTGCAATTGACTCCGGTTTTAGTCGATGTAGATATGAATAATATGAATATTTCCATTGAAGGTATTCGAAAAGCAATCACACCTAAAACAAAAGCTATTGTACCCGTTCATTTGTTTGGACGTTCAGCCAATATGGATGCCATTATGGAAATTGCTCACGAACATAATTTATATGTTATTGAAGACAATGCACAAGCCATTGGCGCAAATTACAGTTCGAAAGACGGCTCTAAAAAGAAAGTTGGTACAATTGGACATGTGGCGGCCACCTCCTTTTTTCCTTCCAAAAATTTAGGCTGTTATGGCGATGGTGGTGCCATTTTTACTAACGATGATGCATTGGCACATCAGATCAGAGGAATTGTAAACCACGGTATGTATGAACGATACCATCACGATGTTGTGGGAGTAAATTCGCGTTTAGACAGCATACAAGCAGGTGTTTTGAAAGCAAAATTACCTCATCTTGACGCGTATAACAAAGCACGCCAAGAAGCAGCCAGAAAATACAGTTTGGCCTTAAGTCAAAACCCAAACATTTGGGCACCGTTTATCTGTGACTCGTGCGATTGTCATGTGTTTCACCAGTATGTAATTCGAATCTTAAATGGCAAACGAGATGGCTTATTAGCTCATTTACAGGAAAAAGGAATTCCTTGTGCTATTTATTATCCGATACCGTTGCACAGTCAAAAAGCGTATGCAGATGCACGATACAACGAAGCCGATTTTCCAGTAACCAATCAATTGGTAAAAGAAGTAATTGCGCTACCCATGCACACAGAATTGGATGACGATCAAATCCAATTTATTACCGATGCGGTTTTAGAATACGTTTAATAATTTTAAGTTTATGCTTTCAGTGGTTTAGCTGATAGCTTTTGACCATAAGAAAAAAATATGAAAATACTTGTAACAGGGGGTTTGGGATTTATCGGTTCGCACACCGTTGTAGCATTACAGAATGAGGGCTTTGAGGTCGTTGCAGTTGATAATTTATCCAATTCTTCGCTTGAAGTTTTAGACGGTATTGAACGAATTACAGGTAAAAAACCGGCATTTGAAAACATTGATTTGCGCGATAAAAGTGCGGTTCAAAAGCTCTTCAAAAAATACGAAGACATTTCAGGTGTCATTCATTTTGCTGCTTCAAAAGCCGTGGGCGAAAGTGTCGAAAATCCGTTGTTGTATTATGAAAACAACCTCAATTCGTTGATCTACTTATTGCAAGAATTACAACAAAAACCTGCCGCTCATTTCATTTTTAGTTCATCGTGTACAGTCTACGGTCAAGCCGAAAAAATGCCGATTACAGAAGATGCTCCCATACAAGTCGCCTTATCGCCTTACGGAAACACCAAGCAAATTGGTGAAGAAATCATCACGGATGTCGCCAAAGTTAGCTCTATCAATGCTATATTATTGCGTTATTTTAATCCGATCGGCGCTCATGAATCGGCTGAAATTGGCGAATTGCCCTTAGGAGTTCCTCAAAATTTAGTACCCTTTATTACACAAACCGCCATTGGAATGCGTGAAAAATTATCGGTGTTTGGAAACGACTATCCCACAACCGATGGAACCGCTGTAAGAGATTACATTCATGTAGTCGATTTAGCCAAAGCGCATGTCGTAGCTCTCCAGCGATTGCTTCACCATCAAAATCTTGAAAATGTAGAGGTTTTTAATTTGGGAACTGGAAAGGGAAGTTCGGTATTGGAGGTCATTCAATCGTTTGAAAAAGTAACGGATCAAAAACTAAATTACCAAATTGTAGGCCGCCGAGAAGGCGATATTACTGAAGCTTATGCACATACAGAAAAAGCCAACACCGTTTTGGGTTGGAAAACCGAATTGTCGCTAGAAGAGGCCTTGTCCTCAGCTTGGAAATGGGAAAAAAAGATTAGAAATAAGTAAGTAATTTTTGGGCTAACCACCAAAATATTGGAATACTTTCGACCCAAAAACTAGTATAGTATTTGGGTCGTTTTTCGTTTGAAAAAAACAAAAAAACAGCAATAGTTACTACAAAAAAGAAGTCGAGCAAGATCCATTCGCTTTGAATCATTGCATCGATTCCTATAAAGAGCAACAAAAGAAAATAGCCCAGTTGTTTTGTTTTTTGTACCCCAATTCGCTGGGGTAGTGTTTTTAAGGTAAGCGTATCAAATTGGACATCAATAATTTCAAAGACACACATCAAAGCATAGACCAATACAAAACGTTGGAAAGCCAAAAGAAGTGTTTTTACTGAAATAGCAACCTCTTTAGCCATGACCGGCAACATAAAAGTAATGAGCATCCAACTCAGTGCTACCAAAAAGATTTTATATCCCACCCAATTTCTACCGGAGTGACCGTGTCCAAAAAAAGAAAAACTATAAAATAAGGTGAGTAGTAAGGCTACAATTGCCACAATTTGTGAAGCAGTTTGCCATTGCATAAAACAATAAATAGCCCCTCCAAATGCACTCAAACTACTAAAACCAACAAGTCCATTTCTTGGAGAAAAAAACCAACTTTTTGAAGTAATAACAGGAACAAATTTTATGGTATTGTAGGCTGCAATGGTTCCAAAAAAAGCAAATGCAGCCACTGTCGCATCATAAGAAGTGTTTAACCCTGAAAAGGTCATTAAAGTCAAGGCACACGCAGCAAGCGCAACATGTATGCTACTCTCGATATAAAAGTCAACTATTTGCTTTCCGATGGCCATTCAACAAAAATAATCAATCTGTTAATAAGATCCCGATTTAGTTGATAAAATCACAAAAAATCACCCTATAAAAACAAAGAAATACAAGATTAATAATTACTTTTGTGGCACAAACAACACATAAAAAAACACTTATACCTTTTATCAATAAATGAGAACAGATGCATTCGCTTTGAGACATTTAGGTCCCCGTGAAACCGACTTAAATCAGATGTTTAAAACCATCGGTGTAGCAAATTTAGATCAATTGATTTTTGAAACGATTCCAAATGACATTCGTTTAAAAAACGATTTGAATTTGGATGCTCCAATGACCGAATATGAGTATTTATCACACATTCAAGAATTAGGAAAGAAAAATAAAATTTTCAAATCGTATATTGGATTAGGGTATCACCCGGCCATTGTACCTGCCGTTATTCAACGTAACATTTTTGAAAACCCAGGTTGGTATACCGCTTACACGCCGTATCAAGCTGAAATTGCACAAGGTCGTTTAGAGGCTATATTGAATTTTCAAACTACTGTTATTGAATTAACCGGTATGGAAATTGCCAATGCTTCGCTATTGGATGAAGGAACTGCCGCTGCCGAAGCAATGGCTTTACTATTGGATGTACGAACACGCGATCAAAAGAAAAACAATGTAAATAAATTCTTCGTTTCGGAGGAAATATTACCACAAACACTTTCGGTATTACAAACCCGTTCTACACCGCTTCAAATTGAATTGGTTGTAGGAAATCATGAAACTTTTGATTTTTCAACTGAGTTTTTTGGTGCTATGTTACAGTATCCTGGAAAATATGGCCAAGTATATGATTATACTGGATTTATTGCAAAAGCCGCTGAAAAAGAAATCAAAGTTGCCGTTGCGGCAGATATTTTATCGCTAACAAAATTAACTCCTCCAGGAGAAATGGGTGCCGCTGTAGTAGTAGGGACTACCCAACGCTTTGGAATTCCAATGGGATATGGTGGTCCGCATGCCGGCTATTTTGCTACCAAAGAAGAATACAAACGTTCAATGCCAGGAAGAATCATAGGTGTTTCTATTGATACAGATGGAAACCGTGCCCTACGAATGGCATTAGGTACCCGTGAACAACACATCAAACGTGAAAAAGCCACTTCAAATATTTGTACCGCTCAAGTATTATTGGCTGTAATGGCAGGAATGTATGCTGTATTTCACGGTCCAAAAGGCTTACAATATATTGCCAATAAAGTACACGCTTCTGCAGTTACTACTGCTGATGCATTAAATAAATTAGGCGTTTACCAAACCAATTCTGCTTTCTTTGATACGATTCTAGTAAAAGCTGATGCCCATAAAGTTAAAGCAATTGCAGAAAAATACGAAGTGAATTTCTTCTATCCGGATGCAGAAACGATTTCGATTTCATTCAACGAAACCACTTCAATTGGAGATATCAATCAAATCATTGCAATTTTTGCAGCAGCTACCGGAAAAGAAACTTTTACCATTACGGAATTAACTGCGGATACAATGGTTCCTGCAAACTTAGTCCGAAAATCAGCTTTCTTACAGTATGATGTGTTTAATAACCACCATTCTGAAAGTCAACTGATGCGTTATATCAAAAAATTAGAACGTAAAGATTTATCGTTAAATCACTCCATGATTTCACTTGGTTCTTGTACCATGAAATTAAATGCTGCGGCCGAAATGTTGCCGTTATCAATGGCAAACTGGAACAGTATTCACCCTTTTGCACCTGTTGAACAAGCAGAAGGTTACCAAATCATGTTGAAAAAATTAGAGCAACAGTTGAATGTTGTAACCGGTTTCCAAGGAACAACCCTACAACCAAATTCGGGGGCTCAAGGTGAATATGCTGGATTAATGGCCATTCGTGCGTATCATTTATCCAGAGGCGACAACCACCGAAATGTTTGTATTATTCCGGCTTCGGCACACGGAACCAATCCAGCTTCAGCCGCAATGGCAGGGATGGAAATCATCGTTACCAAAACCATGGAAAATGGAAATATCGATGTGGAAGATTTGAGAGCAAAAGCAATTGAACACGCTGCCAACTTATCTGCTTTGATGGTAACTTATCCTTCAACGCACGGTGTGTTTGAAAGTGCCATTATTGAAATCACCAATATTATCCATGAAAACGGAGGATTGGTATACATGGATGGTGCCAATATGAATGCACAAGTAGGCTTGACCAATCCAGCTACTATTGGTGCCGATGTTTGCCACTTGAACTTACACAAAACGTTTGCTATTCCACACGGAGGAGGCGGACCTGGAGTAGGCCCTATTTGTGTGAACGAAAAATTAGTGCCGTTTTTACCAACAAACCCTATTATTCCTGTAGGTGGTGATCAAGCAATTACAGCCATTTCTTCAGCCCCATATGGATCGGCATTAGTCTGCTTGATTTCGTATGGTTATATTACAATGTTAGGTGCAGAAGGTCTTACCAATGCTACAAAATATGCCATTTTAAATGCCAACTACATGAAAGCGCGTTTGGAGGCACATTACCCTGTTTTATATTCAGGAGAAATGGGAAGAGCTGCTCACGAAATGATCTTAGACTGTAGAGCTTTTGAAGAAAAAGGAATCAAAGTGACTGATATTGCAAAACGTTTGATGGATTATGGATTCCATGCTCCTACCGTTTCGTTCCCAGTTGCTGGAACCTTAATGATTGAACCGACAGAATCAGAAGATGTAGCCGAATTGGATCGTTTTTGCGAGGCCATGATAGCGATTCGAAAAGAGATTGACGCTTCGCACAAAGATGAAGTGAATAATATTTTAAGAAATGCACCGCATACGCTAACTAAAGTAACCGCAAACGAATGGGTGTATCCTTATACAAGAGAACAAGCCGCATATCCATTAGACTACATTGCAGAAAACAAATTTTGGCCAACTGTAAGACGTATTGACGAGGCTTATGGTGATAGAAATTTAGTGTGTTCTTGTGCTCCTATTGAAGCCTATATGTAAACTATAATTACAGGCTTCAACATTCAAGTTTAAAAGTTCAAGATTACCTTAATCTTGAACTTTTTTATTTAAAATATACAAACTAAAAGTGAATCGCATAAAATAAAAAACAGAACTACCCTTCGATTGTCAGTCATTTTCTCAGTTTTTTGTCTTTAAATTAATAATATAGCAATAACACCAAATAATACGACTGTTTTTAAGTAATGTTAAAGAAAATTTAATATTTTCGTTACATCTAAATCTATAATCATGAACATCAAAATAACCGGTTCTGGAAGTTATATTCCTACAGAAAGAGTCACCAATATTGATTTTGCAAAACATTCATTTTTAAATGAAGATGGGTCACCTTTCCCCTACCCAAATGATGTTGTGGCTGAAAAATTTTTAGAAATTACCGGTATTCAGGAGAGAAGGTATGTAACAGATGATTTGTGCACTTCAGATATTGCACTATTAGCGGCTGAAAAAGCTATTTTAGATGCAAAAATAGATCCAGAAACTTTAGACTATATCATATTAGCTCATAATTTTGGAGATGTAAAAAAAGGGGCCATTCAATCCGATATTTTGCCCAGTTTAGCCACCCGCGTAAAACACGGTTTAAAAATAAAAAACCCAAATTGTGTCGCCTATGACATTTTGTTTGGCTGTCCGGGATGGATAGAAGGCGTCATTCAAGCCTATGCCTTCATTAAGGCCGGCATGGCAAAAAAATGCTTAGTAATTGGATCAGAAACCTTATCAAGGGTTGTTGACATCCACGACAGAGATTCTATGATTTACTCCGATGGTGCAGGTGCCACCATCATTGAATCGACGGATGAAGCAGGTGGAATCCTATCCTACGAATCAGCTTCTTTTACACATGATGAAGCGTATTATTTGTTTTTTGGTAATTCTTTCAATACCGATCACGATCCAGATGTGCGTTACATCAAAATGTATGGTAGAAAAATATATGAATTTGCCTTAAGCAATGTTCCAAAAGCCATGGCTTCTTGTTTGGAAAAAAGTGGTCTTCCCATCGAAAAAGTTAAAAAAGTATTGATTCATCAAGCCAATGAAAAAATGGACGAAGCTATCATTCATCGCTTCTTTAAACACTACAAACAATCACCTCCAGAAGGAGTTATGCCCATGAGCATCCACAAGCTTGGAAATTCTAGTGTTGCAACCGTACCCACGCTTTATGATTTATTGATCAAAGGCGCCATCGAAAATCAATCCTTAACAAAAGGCGATGTCGTTTTATTTGCATCGGTAGGTGCAGGCATGAACATTAACGCTTTCGTTTATCAAATGTAATTTTTCTAGTTTGTTGTTAATGGTTAATAGTTAATTTTGCAAAACCACAAACAATAAACATTAAACTATAAACAGTAAGAATGTACGAAAAAACATACCCAAGCAAACGATTCAATATCACTTTAGATTTTCTAAAAAAACACATCAAAACTTCCGAAACTATTTTTGATTTAGGCGTTCCTAACCCCTTTTCAAAAATCATGCTTGAAAACGGATACCGCGTAATCAATACAACAGGAGAAGACTTGGATACCGATCAAAACGCCCTTCAAAATGAAAAATATGAAGTGTTTACTGCTTTTGAAATTTTCGAACATTTATTAAATCCGTTTACTGTTTTACAAAATGTAAAAGCCGATAAAATCTTAATTTCAATTCCGTTACGTCTTTGGTTTTCTCCAGCGTATCGCAGTAAAAGGGATATGTGGGACCGTCATTACCATGAGTTTGAGGATTGGCAACTTGATTGGTTACTTGAAAAAACGGGATTTAAAATTGTTGATCGCATAAAATTTACGCATCCTGTAAAAAAGGTAGGTTTTAGACCCTTGTTAAGATGGTTTACACCACGTTACTATTTGGTGTATGCGGAAAGAAATCCCAAAATATAAATCCCAAATCCCAAATTACGCTACAATTTAAGTTGGAATTTGGAATTTTTAAAAATTGGAATTTTCAATATGAAATACTACATAATTATTCCCACTTATAACGAAGAAAAATTTATTGCATTAACCCTGCAATCCTTAGTAGAACAAACTGTTTTGCCAACAAAAATTGTGGTGGTGAATGACAACTCAACGGATAATACTCCAGCAATAGTTTCTGAATTTGCTGCAAAATTTCCGTTTATCACGTTGGTGAATAAAAAATCAGATGCGATTCATTTACCAGGGAGCAAAGTTATTCAGGCATTTCATGAAGGTGAAAAACATATTGATGACGCATACGACATCCTTGTAAAAGTTGATGCCGATTTAATTTTTCCGAGCAACTATTTTGAAACCATCATCCAACACTTTCAATCGGATGAAACGGTAGCGATGGTTGGCGGATTCTGTTACGTAGAAAAAAATGGCGATTGGGTTTTAGAAAATCTAACCGATAAAGATCATATTCGCGGTGCTTTAAAAGCATATCGTGCGGCAGCCTATAAACAAATAGGCGGACTAAAACCGGCTATGGGTTGGGACACTGTAGACGAATTACTCTGTAAATTTTACGGATGGAAAATTGTAACCGATTCTCGTTTACAGGTAAAGCACTTAAAACCAACCGGCGCTAGTTATAACAAAGCGGCACGTTACAAACAAGGTGAAGCTTTTTATAGTTTGGGATACGGTTTCCTTATTACAGCAATTTCTTCTTTGAAATTAGCCATGAGAAAAGGAAAACCTTTTTTGTTTGTAGATTATCTCATGGGCTTTTGGAAAGCAAAATCATCAGGAAAACCGATATTCGTTACATCAGAACAAGCTCGTTTTTTTAGAAACTACCGCTGGAAAAAAATGAAAGAGAAGTTGTTTTAACTAATCCAAAAAAATATAGTAATTTTACTGCAATTCTAGACACTGAACCCCAGATAAAATGATGCTCGTTCGCTACTTATCGGAAATAGGAAAGTATTTCATCATGTTGAAAGAAATCTTCAACAAGCCTACCAAATGGTCGGTGATGAAACAATTAATCTTGAAAGAAATTGACGACCTCATTGTAGGTTCGTTAGGTATTGTAGCCTTTATCTCCTTTTTTGTAGGAGGGGTAGTTTCCATACAAACGGCTTTAAATTTAACCAATCCATTGATTCCTAAATATTTAGTAGGTTTTGCCACCCGGCAATCGGTTATTTTAGAATTTGCTCCTACTTTTATCTCCATCATTATGGCGGGTAAAATGGGTTCGTTTATTACTTCAAGCATAGGAACCATGCGGGTAACCGAACAAATCGATGCGTTAGAAGTAATGGGTGTAAATTCATTAAACTATTTGGTATTTCCCAAAATAATTGCCCTACTCCTTTATCCATTCGTCATAGGACTGAGTATGTTTTTAGGGGTATTAGGGGGTTGGATGGCTGCCGTATATGGAGGTTTTACGAGTAGTGCCGAATTCATATCCGGGTTACAAACCGATTTCATACCCTTTCACATCACTTATGCGTTCATAAAAACCGCAACATTTGCCTTACTTCTTGCCACTATTCCTTCGTATCATGGCTATTACATGAAAGGTGGCGCTTTGGAAGTTGGACAAGCGAGTACGGTTTCCTTTGTTTGGACTTCCGTAGCAATTATTTTGATGAATTTTATTTTAACACAACTTTTATTGAGCTAATGATTGAAGTAAAAAACATCGTGAAAAAATTTGGAGAGCAAACCGTCTTAAAAGGAATTTCGACGCGATTTGAAGCAGGCATGACTAATTTAATAATCGGACAGAGTGGCTCAGGCAAAACTGTTTTCTTAAAAAGTTTATTGGGCATTCACACACCCGATGGCGGCACTATTTCATTTGATGGTCGGATTTATTCCGAATTGTCTAATGATGAGAAAAGAGCTTTACGAACAGAAATCGGAATGGTTTTCCAAGGAAGCGCGCTGTTTGACAGCATGACTGTGGAAGAAAATGTAGGATTTCCACTAAAAATGTTTACGAATAATACGCCCAAACAAATTAAAGAGCGCGTGGATTTTGTCATTGATCGTGTCAATTTAACCAATGCCCATGATAAACGTCCATCTGAAATTTCAGGAGGGATGCAAAAAAGAGTTGCAATAGCTCGTGCAATTGTAAATAACCCCAAATATCTTTTTTGCGACGAACCCAATTCGGGATTAGACCCAAAAACAGCAATTGTTATCGATAATTTGATTCAGGAAATCACGCAAGAATACAACATTACAACCGTAATTAATACTCACGACATGAATTCGGTTATGGAAATCGGGGAAAAAATTGTCTTCTTAAAAAATGGCTTATTGGAATGGGAAGGTTCCAACAAAGAAATTTTTAAAACCGATAACGAAGCTGTTACCGACTTTGTTTATTCATCTGAATTGTTCAAACGCGTAAGAAAAATGTATTTAGAAGATGATATAAAATAATCTAATCCATTTTAGATACTATTGTCTTAATATCCTGCTCTTTACTTTTTGGATAAATCAATAAAACATCTTCTTTGTCAACAATAATATAATCATTCAAACCATCAATAACAATTAATTTTTTATTCGCGGTTCTGATCATATTATTCGAAGCATTTTCTAAAATAACGGTAGCATTTATTACGGCATTATTGTATTCGTCCTTTTCAAGTTTTTCATGAAGCGAACCCCAAGTACCCAGATCATTCCAGTCAAAATTTGCCGAAAGTACAAACACATTTTGTGCTTTTTCTAATAGCGCATAATCAATGGAAATGTTTTCTGCTTGAGCATAATGTGTAGCAATAAAAGCACCCTCTCCAATTGTATTATAATGCGCAATACCCGATTCAAACAATTCATACATCTTTGGCTGGAATTCTTCAAAAGCAGCCAAAACAGCTTTTACCGACCAAATAAATATGCCGGCATTCCAAACAAAATTTCCGCTCTTTAAAAAAGCTTTTGCCGTTTCATAATCAGGCTTTTCTCGAAATTGAGATACCTTTTTAATAGCACGCTCATCTTTTTGATCGAATTCGATATAACCAAATCCTGTATTGGGAAAAGTAGGCTTAATTCCAAGTGTCATCAATGCCTGATTTGCAGCACAATAGTCAAACGATTGTTGCAAATCATGAATAAAAGCAGCTTCATCTTCAATCCAATGATCTGATGGAGCAACCACCATCAATGCTTCAGGATTCTGCTTTTGAATTTTTAAAGAAGCGTATAAAATACAAGGGGCAGTATTGCGCATTGCAGGCTCCAACAAAACTTGTGCATCAGAAATGTGCGGTAATTGGTCGGAAACTAAATCCTTATACTTTTCATTGGTTAATATCAAAATATTTTCAATTGGAATCAACTTTGATAACCTGGAAACAGTCTTTTGAATCAAAGTTTCACCCGTTCCAAGCATATCGTGAAATTGCTTGGGAAACGCGGTAGTACTTACCGGCCAAAACCGTGAACCAACTCCTCCAGCCATGACAATGGCATAATAGTTTTTATTCATTTTCTTCATTTTTCTAAGGTTTTCACGAATTTGGTAACAACTCTACCTCAGCATTAGGCTGAAAAAGATACAAGCGTCCAGAACGTATTTCTAAACATTCATATCGCTTTACACGTAAGGCAATTTTCTTGAAAATTTTACCATTCGAAATCCTAAAATGACTTCCCATTGGAATTTCAAAGATATAATTTTTATCGGTTACTTTCTGGTCAAACTGTTTTAATGCTAGCGCTAATTTTGCATCTGTATCGCTACTCGCTTTTGGGTTTCTAAAATGCTTAGCCAATAAGGGCAACAATTGATGGGGAAAAATTTCGGGACGAATGAATGGCACCATCAAACGTTGGAAAGAAAGTTTCCATTCTTCGCCGTGAGGCTTAATGTGACGACCAAATTTTTCAAACGCTACTAAATGAGCAATTTCGTGAATCAAAGTAATTAAAAAGCGGTATTTATTCAAACTAGCATTTACTGTAATCAAATGAAACCCTTGCGCATCTTTACGGTAATCGCCATGGCGTGTTTGACGCTCATTGACAATTTTTAAATGCACATGATTGGCTTTGATTAACTCAAAACAATGAGTAACCGCATGTTCGGGAAGGTATTTTTGTAAAACTTCGCTCAATTATTTAGGGAGTTGACGATGAAACCTGTAGTACTTTTCCGTTGTAATACGTATTTCCGGTTAAGGCAAAATTAAAAATATAATCGGCCATTTCTTTGGCTGAAATTGGCGCTTCATACCCTGGAAAAGCTTCTTGTAACATTTCTGTATTTACTGCTCCGAGTGCTAAAACATTGAAAGCAATTCCTTGTTCTTTGTACTCTTCTGCTAACAATTCAGAAAGCGTTATAACCGCTCCTTTACTGGAAGAATAAGCCGCTAATCCTGCAAATTTCATACTGCCTTGAATGCCTCCCATTGAACTAATGGTTACCACATGACTTCCTTTTTGCATAAATGGAATACAAATTTTGGTCAGTTCGGCTACCGCAAAAACATTCACTTTATAAATATTTTGAAATTCTTCTGTACTAATTTGATCAAAAGGCTTATGCAATAAACTTCCGGCATTGTGAAGCAAAACATCCACTTTTTTCCAAGTTTGTGCAATAAATTTCGCCACTTGAAGCAAATCTTCAGCCACCGAAATATCGAGTGACAAACACGAAACATTTGGGTGTTCCATTAAAGCTTGAGGTGTCTTACGTGAGATCGCCAAAACCTGGTGACCGGCATTTGCAAACTGTAACGCCAATTCATATCCTATTCCTCTCGAGGTTCCTGTGATGATAATATTTTTCAAGATAGTTGCTATTTTTGGTAAAAATAAGAAATAAAAAAATCCCGAAGAAATTTCGGGATTCTAATATCGTAAATATAATGTTAGGCCAACATCGTAACCGGATTTTCCATAAACGCTTTGAACGTTTGTAGAAATTGAGCTCCCGTTGCGCCGTCAACTGTTCTGTGATCGCAAGCTAAAGTTACCACCATTGTGTTTCCAACAACGATTTGTCCGTTTTTAACCACTGGTTTTTCAATGATAGCCCCTACCGATAAAATAGCAGAGTTGGGCTGATTGATAATAGAAGTAAACGATTGAATACCGAACATTCCTAAATTAGAAATGGTAAAAGTACTTCCTTCCATTTCGGCTGGTTGTATTTTTTTAGCTTTTGCTTTTCCGGCTAAATCTTTCACATTTGCACCAATCTGTGTTAAACTCATTTGGTCTGTGAATTTCAATACAGGCACCATTAATCCGTCTTCAACGGCAACAGCTACCCCAATGTTCACGTGGTGATTGATCACCATAGCATCTTCTCTCCACTGCGAATTTACTTGAGGATGTTTTTTCAATGCCATCGCACTAGCTTTAATAACCATATCATTGAAAGAAACTTTTGTTTCTGGTAATCCATTAATCATGTTACGTGAAGCAATTGCATTGTCCATATCCAACTCAATAGTTAAATAATAATGCGGTGCCGTAAATTTAGATTCCGATAAACGTCGTGCAATGGTTTTACGCATTTGCGAATTGGTAATTTCCTCTTTGAAAACTTCACCAGCTGGAACAAATGGTTTCACTGCAGCTACAGTTGCTGTTGCTTCTGAAACAGCAGCTGATGGTGATGCAGCTGATGGTATGAAATTCTCAATATCATTTTTTACAATTCGACCGTTTTCACCCGACCCTTTTACTTGTGCCAAATTAATGCCTTTATCTTGGGCTATTTTTTTAGCCAAAGGTGACGCAAATATTCTATCGGTTGTGTTTGTTGATTGTTGTGTGTTGTTTGCTGTTTCTGCTTGAGAAATAGTTTTTTCTTCAACTTTAGCTTCCGAAGTTTCGGAATCAGCTACCGCACCAACTTTATAATTTGCAGCTATTTCGGATACATCCGTACCGGCAGGGCCTAAAATAGCCAAAACAGTATCAACCGGAGCCGAATCACCTTCTTGAATACCAATATATAAAAGTGTACCGGCATTAAACGATTCAAATTCCATAGTCGCCTTATCGGTTTCTATTTCTGCTAAAATATCGCCTTCTTTAACGGTATCACCTACTTTTTTCAACCAGGTCGCTACCGTTCCTGTTGTCATCGTATCCGACAAACGTGGCATGGTAATTACTTTTACATTTGCGGGAATAGCTACTTCACTTGATGCAGCTGGTTTCGTTTCTGCAACTTCTTTAGTTGCTGTAGCAGTACCACTTGCTAAAAGCGCCGAAATATCTTCACCACTTTTCCCAATTACCGCTAATAAGGAATCAACAGGCGCTGATTGTCCTTCTTGAATTCCAATGTGCAATAACACCCCATCGTGGAAAGATTCAAACTCCATAGTCGCTTTATCGGTTTCTATTTCAGCAAGAATATCACCCGTTTTAATGGTATCTCCCACTTTTTTCAACCAAGTGGCTACAACTCCTTCAGTCATTGTATCACTTAAACGCGGCATTGTGATTATTTGTGCCATACTCTTTATAGTTTATGAGGAATAAATGGATAATTTGGCTCTTCGTACACCACATCGTATAACTGATTCACTTCTGGGAAAGGAGATTCCTCAGCAAATTTTTCACATTCCGATACTAAATCAGCAACTCTTTGATCAATGGCTTCGATTTCTGCTTCGGTTGCGTATTTTTTCTCTTTTATAATGTCTAAAACCTGAGTAATTGGGTCGATTTTTTTATACTCTTCCACTTCTTCTTTGGTTCTATACAATTGCGCATCAGACATAGAATGTCCTCTGTAACGGTAGGTTTTCATTTCAAGGAATGTAGGTCCGTCTCCACGACGTGCTCTTTCGATGGCTTCGTGCATGGCTTCCGCCACTTTTATCGGGTTCATTCCGTCTACAGGTCCACAAGGCATTTCATAGCCTAACCCTAATTTCCAAATATCAGTATGGTTTGCGGTGCGTTCTACAGAAGTACCCATGGCATACCCATTGTTTTCAACAATAAATACAACCGGTAATTTCCAATTCATTGCCATATTAAATGCTTCGTGCAAAGAACCTTGACGTGCAGCACCATCTCCAAAATAGGTTAACGTCACGCCACCCGTTTCAAAATATTTATCGGCAAAAGCAATTCCAGCTCCTACAGGAATTTGAGCTCCTACAATTCCGTGTCCACCATAAAACCCATGCTCTTTAGAAAAAATATGCATCGATCCTCCCATACCTTTAGAAGTTCCGGTTACTTTTCCATACAATTCAGCCATTACTTTTTTAGGATCTACTCCCATGGCAATTGGTTGCACGTGATTTCTGTAAGCTGTAATCATTTTATCTTTCGACAAATCCATCGCATGAATGGCTCCAGCAAGTACCGCTTCTTGTCCGTTATATAAATGCAAAAATCCTCTAACTTTTTGTTGGATATAAACAGCAGCTAATTTGTCTTCAAATTTTCTCCAAAACTGCATGTCTTCATACCACTTAAGGTAAACTTCTTTGGTTATTGGCTTCATGGGTGTTTGTTTTTTATTTCTATTGGTTGTCAATTGCTATACACTAGCAATTTTACGAAAAGCAAAAATACTACATAGAATCGTACTGAAAAAATTAAATTCTATGATTTTTACGATTTTTTGTATTAATTCGCTAAAAAAATCTACGAAATCGTTATAGATGATTCTTGTCAAAAACCAAGGGTAAAATATTTTTCAATGAATCGGATTTATAAATGGGTCCTTCAGCACCCATAAATAATATTTCGATAGGAATATCTTGCTTCATTTCATATTCTGCAATCGCTTGTCGGCAACTGCCACAAGGCGGAATAGGCTCTTGCAAATTTCGATCTTGAGGCGATGCTGTAATAAACATCTTTACCATTTTTGCAGTTGGATAATTGGCCCCCGCATAGTAAATAGCTACACGTTCGGCACACAAGCCTGAAGGATAGGCTGCATTTTCTTGATTTGACCCTTGCACAACCACTCCATTATCGAGTAAAATCGCTACACCTACTGTAAATTTTGAATACGGCGCATAGGCTTTACTTCTGGCTTCAAAAGCTTGCTGCATCAGTTCGTTTTCTTGCAAAGACAAATCGTCTTTTGACAAAACTGAAAAGATCGATTGGATGATAATTTGCTTCATATGTGTGGAAAAAAAATCCAAATTCTGTTGGAATTTGGATTGTGATTATTTTTATTTCTAATTATAATTCTTCGTATTCATCACCAAAATTAAAGGTCAATGAAAAACGCAAGGTATTTTCCAGCGGATTTCTAACCTTAGAAGCGGAAAACAAATAAGAAACGTCGATTTTTACTACGTTATACTTGAATCCGGCTCCCATTGAAAAGAATTTTCGAGCACCTTTTAATTCGTGTTCGTTAAAATACCCCAAACGAAGCGCGAATGAATCTTGGTACGAATATTCAGCACCTAATGCCCAGGTAAATTCTTTCAATTCTTCTGAAAAACCATCAGGAGCATCGTTAAACGATTTTGCAATTCCTTGAGACCACCCTATTTTTCTATAATCACTCAAAGCTTGCGTATACGCATCATCCGCTACATCTTGTTCAGATTGATCAATTGAACCATTGTTATCAGCATCCACGGCAGCCACCAATGCCGGTGGTGTAGGAACTAATAACTTGGTAGCTTCGGCAGTTACACCTATTTTATTGTACTCATCAAATATAAAATCAAATCCCATTCCCAAACGCATGTTGGCGGGGAGAAAATTATTATTAATTTCGTCGTTATCATAGCTGATTTTTGGCCCCATATTTTGGAAATTAAATCCGGCTCTCCATCGACCGTTAAAATCATCATATACAACTTCTTCGGATTGATAATATCCTGCCACATCTACTGCAAAAGTAGAAGCTGCTGTTGCATCATTATTAGCATCACCAATTCTCAAACTAGAACGGATGTATCTACCGCCTACCGACATGGCAAAACGTTCGCTCAACTTTAAGGAATACGAACCATCTAAAGCCAATTCATTTGGATTGACTACCCTTGGAATTTCATTTGGATCTCCTGTCTCACGCAATTCAATATCGCCCAAACCAAAAAAACGTAACGAACCTGCAAAAGCACTTTGCTCGTTTATTCTGTTGTAATAGGACAATTGACCCAAGGCAATATCATTTGCAATACTTGTCAAATAAGGGGTATAACTCACCGAAAAACCTTGCTTTTGCAATGAAAAGGCATATTTAGCAGGGTTGTATTGTTGCGAAAAAGCATCGGCAGAAGTTGCGACACCCATATCGGCCAAACCGGCAGAACGCGCATCTGCAGCAATAAGCAAAAAGGGCACACCTGTTGTTATTACACGGCTATTATCTTCTTGCGCTTTCATCAATTGGCCCATTACCAAAAATGATACTAAAAAAGCAATTTTCTTCATTTTTACAAGGATATTAATTTCACAAATATAACATTTTATTATAGGATTACAAGTTTCTCAAATTTATCAACCGCTTTCCCCGTAGTCACCGATTTAACAGTTAATTTATAGATATAAACCCCTTTTCCAATTCTATCGCCAAAGTCATCTTTTCCGTCCCAAGTAACTGATCGACTTAAAAAGCCATCCGTAAGCACTTGTTGCTGAATGGTTTTAACCAATTTACCTGAAATGGTTAAAATTTGCACCTGTACCTCTAAAGGTTCAAAAGGCATGTTGTGGTTGAACCAAAACTCGGTATAACTCACAAACGGATTGGGATAATTCAATACTTTTTCAATACGCAAACCATCATCGGAACAAACGGCATTGAATTGAATTTCAGTGGTGATTAGATTGTTATACACATCCCAAGCCTTGACCACTAAAGTGTGCAAGCCAGGTGTTAAATCTCTGAATGGAAAACGTATAATACCTTTTGTGAAATCGTTATTTTCCGTTTCATAGTATTCGTTTAATACATACGGATTGGATTCATTTCCATCCAAAATCGCTACTAAATCATGTCCAATTCCACTGGCCGTATTGATACCATTTGCATCGGATAAAAAAGCCAACAAAACCGGCGAACAATTTGTGATTCCCCCCGAAATAAAAGACTCATCATTCATATGCAAACGAAGTGTTGGCGGTGTGGTATCAACAGCTGGATTGCTGTTTACACCACCCACTTGAACCGATAAATCTACTCCGGTTTGATCTTCTAGTGGTGTTCCTTCCGTTTTTGCATAAAAACTTATTTTTCCGGTTCCAACCGGAATTCGAATATCTTGAGGCACTACAAAACTAAATTCAAATTGTCCGTTCACTACGGTTGCGTTGCCTCTAAAAATCGTTTCACCCAAAGTCACAAAATCCATGATGATTAATCCGTTCGAATCGGTTATTCCATCATTTCCTAAGGTACTTCTGTTGATCGGCTTGTCAAAAAATTGAACCGCTAAATCCCCTGAATAATTGGAAAGCAATTGATTGTTTTCATTTCGCACTTCTCCTGCTATTTTCACCGTGCTCAATGCTTGCAAAACAGGCAAGGGTTGGCCCACTGGAACATCATTCACCTTCGTCAATACAATTTTGGGTTTGGGAATGGCTAATTTCAAAGCGGGATCTCCAATGTAAAAAACAACCCTTCTATTATCCGAACCGGTGCTAATTTTTGTCCTACGCAGCGCTTCTGCAATCGTGGGATAGTTGTTCGAACCGTAAGCATACAAAGCTTCCGTTAGTAAATTATTCATGGTAAATCCAGTAGAAACACCGATTTGTCGTGTCGTGGCAATTAAACCAATGGCGCCACCAGCGGTATTCCAATACATGTATTCACCACCTGTAGGACGGTTGGGATCATCAAAACGGGTGAACTCACACGTGATGGTTACAAACAATGGATACCGGTACCGGTTGGTTAAATTTTGAGCTTCTAATTTTTCAAACAAGCGTTCACGTGCTAAAAATTCTTCATTTCCATGACCAAAATAATTAAACACCAAGGCTCCCAATTGCAATGCATCTAAAAAATCTTTTTTGGCTTCGGGATAGCGTTCACCACCAGCGGCTACTTCTTGGACATAGGCATCGGTGTGGATTTTTTTAACGTTAACGAAAGCCTTTTGTGTGGTCAATTCATCGGCTAAATCATTTAAACCCACTTGCAAGGTAGCATCGGTACTATTATCGGCATCATCAGAATAAATGACAAAATTATTTCGCCACCTTCCATAGGATTTCTCGTCGTGGTATTCGATTACTTTTTGAACCATTTCGGACGCTTGTGAAGGAGTAGCAACGAGCATTCTGCCCACTGCAATATCAATTCCATCAAAACTATTGGTCATGGCTCCTTCCGTATCATCCATCAATCCATAAAAATCATCCGACATAAAAGAGGAATACAATGAAAAATTAGAAGCATTATTTGTTTCATTAGCTGCCGGATTGAATCCGTGAAAAACGGGCACTGTATTGGTATTGTTGAAGATTCGATCTTTGTAATCATATGAAGCATCTCCAAATAAGTTGACATATTTTACTCGTTTTTCTGGAGCAGAAGCATTCCAATACACATATTTTATACAATTGCGAATGGCGGCAATATCTTGTTTTCCTGAGGCAAACTCGTGGTAAATTTTTTCTAAGACAACCACTCGCACACTCATTCCCGATTTATTTCTATGAAAATTGGCTAACGATTCTGCTTGGTTGACTAAAAATTGAGGGGTGATGATTAAATAATCGATATCTTGAAAAACACCATTACCATCTTTAAAGATGGTTCCTTTAATATTTTGATTGTCAACGCGTGAATTGGACTCTTTAGACGGCAAATAAACATCGGATAAATCTACCGCAACATATTTTTTAGCGTTTCCTAAATTCGCTTTAAATGAAAAGGAAGCTCCAGAAGTGTTTTCATAGGTTGTAACATTATACAAATCGGTAATGTCCCATACTTGTGAAATTCCAACGGCATTGGTTAGAGAATACTGCCCTACACCAATATTCGTTTCGGCTGTATCATTAGAAAATTGGAACTGTTTGCCATAACCTGTTAAATTTCGCTTGGCTTTCAAACGAATAAAATCGAGATACCCATTGGAATTGGGCACCCCACCGTTTGCATAAGAGATCACAAAAGAAAGCGCAGGAGTTGTTGTTAAAAAAGTAGCATTCAATGCCGATTCAAACCCTTCAATGCCACCATTTGGAACAATTTGCGGAAAGGTAACCGTCCCGATATCTTGTCCATTTGCTTTAAAGTTAAATGAGGAATTACCAAAAGACTTAGAAGCCGTGTTGATTTTCACTTCAATGGGAACCGATACATCAATATTAGGAACCGTAATTGAAAAAGTTTGGGTGTTGTCAATGTTAAATTGTTCACCAAACCAGCGTCTACCAACTTTACCGGCGTTGACCAAATCTTTCTCATAACAAATTCGATCATCAAATTGGCTAAAAGTGAGTGTTGGAGTGCCCGAAGGTTCCACAGCCGTACTCATTCTTTTTCCAGTTCCTGAAGAAGCGGTAACATAATAATACGACTTGTCTGAAAAAAGGTTTACACTTGTTAAACTTTCGGTATTCCAAGTATCAATGCCCTCAGCATAAAACAAAATGTAATCTGAAGCATCAAAAACACCATCGTTTTCCCCAATAAATTGAATGGCATTTTCTTCCAAATCTGTGGGATAGGAAGCGGCATTTGAAAGCGGCAACATGCGTCCCCCATTGCCATATATTTTGAGCGTCCTTGGATCTAGAGAAGTATCCATACCCAAACTTTGAAGAAATGTCTTTGAAATTTTATACACCCCCGATTTTTCAACAAAAAATCGATACCATTTCCCAGATGCCAAGACGGAATTTGAAAGTGCTTGTGGCGCTGCTGCTAACCTATTATACAATGTATTGCTTTTTATGGTATAGGTAAAAGAAACCACTTTTTTGTAGCCTCCATCGTCTTTTATAATGGGGGACAATCGCATAACTGCCTTGTAAGCATCCCGAGCCAAGACATTTTCTGTAACAAACTGTACCTCTTTAGGAATGGATTTTGAATCGATATCATACAATTCTGCTGCAGGAATAGCTTCATAAACTACATTTGAGAGGGTCACAGCAATATTAGGCTGATCGATAGGAATTACTTTGGAAAAAGTAATTTTTTTGAGCGTGGGATCCCACTCAAAATATTCGGATTGAAATTGAGGAACTTTAAACGAGTAATTATCATAGGAATATGCGACACTTTTAGACCATTGCAACGCGATTGTTTCGCTTTGCTGCGCAAAAAGGTTGACAGAAATTAATAATAATAGGTTTAAAAATAACTTTTTCATCGGTTTAAAAACGTAAGTTTTGTAAATATAGTACAAAGAGAGAAAAATATTTTATGGAATGCTAATGATTCACAATAAAAAATGAAATGCATCGTTATCGGAGTATGGAATTCTTGTAAAATATTTTTTTTTTACAATTTTTAAAAAACATGTTGCATATTAATACATAATTATTATCTTGCGACACTAAATTTATTACCTACTAAAGTATGAAAATTAAGAAAACTATGGCTTTAAAATTGTTAGTCGTAATGGCGCTAACAATTGGTTTTACTGGCTGCAGCAAGAAAGGAAGCTCTAAAGGAGGATCCAGTGCTACAGGTTGGAAAATAAACGACAAAAAAGGCGGTTTCCAATTTAACGACAAGTTTAAAAAACAAGAAACTCCCCCAGGGATGATTCCAATTGAAGGTGGAACATTTACGATGGGTAAAGTTCAAGACGATGTAATGCATGATTGGAATAATACCCCAAACCAACAGCATGTACAGTCGTTTTACATGGACGAAACAGAAGTTACGAATAAGTCGTATGCCGAATTCTTATATTGGGTTAAAGCAGTTTTTCCTCCAACAGAAGAAAATTACAAAAATATTTACAATGGTGCTGTTCCAGATACTTTAGTTTGGAGAAACCGTTTGGGATATAACGAAACCATGACCAATAACTACCTAAGACACCCTGCTTATGCAAATTATCCAGTGGTTGGTGTAAACTGGATTCAGGCTACTGAATTTTGTAAATGGAGAACCAATCGTGTGAACGAAAACATCTTAGAGCGTTCGGGTTACCTTAAAAAAGACAACAAAGTTAAATTAGGTACTGATGTTAAAGGTGAATCTTCATTTGATACAGAAGCGTACATCAATTCCCCTTCTAAATCTTTAGGTGGTAACGATGCGGTTGTATTGAAAAAAGGAGTTAATGGAAAAAAACAAGTTGCAGCTGATGCTAAAAACGTATACGCTCAAAGAAGTTCAGGTTTAATTTTACCAGAATACCGTCTTCCTACGGAAGCAGAATGGGAATATGCAGCTGTAGCACTTGTTGGAAATAGAGAATTTAACATTTATAAAGGACAAAAGAAATATCCTTGGAATGGACAATATACCCGTTCTTCTAAAAGATCTACTAAAGGGGACCAGTTGGCCAACTTTAAACAAGGTAAAGGAGATTACGGAGGAATTGCAGGATGGTCTGATGACGGTGCTGATATTACCAACGAAGTAAAACGTTATGCACCAAATGATTTTGGTTTGTATGATATGGCAGGAAATGTTGCCGAGTGGGTACAAGACGTTTACCGTCCAATGGTAGATGATGAGGCAAATGACTTCAACTACTTTAGAGGTAACGTGTACACTAAAAATAAATTAGATGCTGAAGGAAATGCTGAATTAGTAACTTCTGACAACATTAAATATGACACCTTAAGTAATGGTAAAATTATTGCTAGAAACTTCCCAGGTCAAATTGCACAAGTTCCAGTTGATGAAAACGAAACTTATTTAAGAACACAGTTTTCAACGTCAGACAATAGAAATTACAGAGATGGTGATCGTCAATCAACGCGTTATTTTAAATTTGGCGCTACCGACGAAGAAAGTGCTGAAGGTGCTTCTGAAAAATACAAAATGTATGATGCGCCTAAACACAAAATTTCTACAGTAGTAGACACTACTAATAATGAGAAAAAATTATTGAAACAATACGACAAATCAGACAAGAGAACTACGCTTGTAAATGATGATGTTAGAGTTTACAAAGGGGGTTCATGGAGAGATAGAGCCTATTGGTTAGATCCAGCTTCTAGAAGATACTTCCCTCAAGATATGGCAACTGATTATATTGGATTCCGTTGTGCGATGTCTAAAGTAGGTCCAAAGACCGACAAAAAGACACCGAGAGGAAACCCAAAACAATAATAGTTTCAAATTACTATAAAAAGCCCTTTTGTTTAAAAGGGCTTTTTTTT
>JAGNZI010000015.1 GCA_017984495.1 Flavobacterium sp. | reverse complement strand
CCAACTCCGGGAACCAATAGAAAACTATTCGGTACAATTTTTCTAATTTCAGTGAAATACTCGGCTTTAGTAGCACCTACAACGTACATTAAATTAGCGGCGTTTTTCCACGATTTCGAAGTTTCCAAAACCACTTTATACAACGCTTTTCCCGCTACGTTTTGCGTTTGAAAATCAAAAGCACCTTCGTTAGACGTCAAAGCCAGCATAATGGTATGTTTGTTTTCAAAAGCCAAAAACGGCTCAACTGAATCTTTCCCCATGTACGGAGCCACAGTCACCGAATCGAATTGCATGTCTTCAAAAAAAGCTTTGGCATACATGGATGACGTATTTCCTATATCGCCACGTTTGGCATCGGCAATCGTGAAAATTTCGGGATGTTTGTCATTAATATAAGCTATGGTCTTTTGCAGCGACTGCCATCCTTTTATTCCATAAGCTTCATAAAAAGCAGTATTGGGTTTATAGGAAACACAAAGGTCATGCGTGGCATCAATAATGGCTTTGTTGAATTCAAAGATGGGATCTTCCAATGCCATTAAATGCTGTGGAATTTTTGTCAAATCGACATCGAGACCAATACAAAGAAATGATTTTTTGGCTGCAATCTGGGCAATGAGTTGAGATGTTGTCATGTATGTTTACTATTACTGCAAATTTATGAACAAAGTTGGTAAAGTTTAAAAAAAATGCTAAACAAATTATTGAATAGCATTAATTAATATTATTAATTTGAATTTAATCTTTAAAAAACTTCGCTTTCTTTTAGCTTTTCGGTATTGGCCACCAATTGTAATTCATCAATCATTTTGTGCAAGTTTCCGTTCATGAAACCGTCCAAGTCAAAAATACTCAAACCAATTCTATGGTCGGTAATTCTTCCTTGTGCATAATTGTAGGTTCTAATTTTTGCCGAACGGTCACCACTACTCACCTGAGACGTTCTTTTAGTAGCATCTTCAGCTTCTTTTTTGGCCAATTCTTGTTCGTATAAACGCGAACGCAATACTTCTAACGCTTTGTCTTTGTTTTTATGCTGTGACTTTTGATCCTGACATTGGGCTACCAATCCCGTTGGAATGTGCGTCAAACGCACTGCCGATTTTGTAGTATTTACCGATTGCCCACCAGGACCTGACGAACAGAAAAAATCGACACGAACATCGTTCATATCAATTTGTACGTCAAATTCTTCAGCTTCTGGCAATACCATTACGGTAGCTGCCGATGTATGTACACGACCTTGGGTTTCGGTTTGAGGCACACGCTGCACACGGTGAACACCTGCTTCATATTTTAAGGTACCGTAAACATCTTCACCGGTTACTTCAAAAATAACTTCTTTAAACCCACCAGAGGTTCCTTCGTTCAAATCTACTACCGAAGTTCTCCACCCTTTTGAGTCGCAATATTTGGTATACATACGGTATAAATCCCCTGCAAAAATGGAAGCTTCATCACCACCCGTTCCGGCACGAATTTCCACCATCACATTTTTAGCATCTTCGGGATCTTTTGGGATCAACATGAATTTTATTTCTTCTTCTAATACAGGCAAACGATCTTTAGCTTCATCCAATTGCATTTTGGCCATTTCTACCATTTCGGCATCCGAACCATCCGCAATAATTTCGTTGGCTTCTGAAATGTTTCCAACTATATTGATGTATTCTTCACGTTTGTCAACCAAGGCTTTTAAATCCTTGTATTCCTTATTCAATTGCACATATCGCTTTTGATCCGCAATAACATCCGGTTGAATAATCAAATCTGAAATTTCGTCAAAACGTTGCTTTACATATTGTAATCTATCTAACATAGTATTCCCTTATTTATAGTGCGCAAAGTTACAATTTTAGTTGAAAGAAATAAAATTTAAGTATTCAAAAGTTTTTTGTCAGTATAAATTGAAGCAAATAAAAAATCCCAATCGTTTGATTGGGATTTTTTATTTCTAATTACTTCGTGAATAACAATTCTCTGTATTTTGTCAAGGTCCACAATTCATCGTCAACTAACAATTCTAATTTGTCAGCATGGTAACGAATTTCTTCGAAGTAAGGTTTTACTTTATCGCAATAAGCTGCAGCCATTTTTTCCGTATTAGTTAAAGCATTAGCACTTTTACGTTCTTCAGTCATGGCTTCTACTTTGGTGTTGATCCCTTCGATATGCTCTGAAATTTCTTTGATTAATGAAATTTGTTCTTTGGCAATTTTTTCAAATGAAGCCCCAAAAATCTCTTTCAAGCCTTTCACGTTTTCAATCAATATATTTTGGTATCGAATCGCAGTTGGAACCACATGATTGCGCGCAATATCACCTAAAATTCGACCTTCAATTTGAATTTTTTTAACATATTCTTCCAATTCAATTTCGTAACGTGCTTCAACCTCAACATGATTCATAACACCCATTTCGCTAAACAATTCGATGGCTTTTTTAGACACTTTTGCTTTTAACGCTTCAGGGGTTGTTTTATGATTGCTTAATCCGCGTTTTTTTGCTTCTTTTTCCCAAGCTTCGCTGTATCCGTCACCTTCAAATAGAATCGCTTTGGTTTGTTTGATGTATTCACGCAATACATTGAATATCGCTTCGTCTTTCTTTAAATCTTTTTTCTCAATTAACGCATCGACTTCTTTTTTGAAATCTTTTAATTGTTTGGCAACAATCGTATTTAAAGTGGTCATCGAAACAGCACAGTTTGCTGATGAACCTACCGCTCTGAACTCAAATTTATTTCCAGTGAAGGCAAATGGCGAAGTTCTATTTCTATCGGTGTTATCCAATAAAACGTCTGGCAATTTTCCAACTACGTTTAATTTTAAATCTGTTTTTTCTTCTGGTGATAATTTTCCTTTTGAAACACCTTCTAATTCCGCCAACACCTTCGTCAATTGTTGTCCAATGAAAACCGAAATAATTGCTGGAGGCGCTTCATTCGCTCCCAAACGGTGGTCGTTACTTGCAGAAGCAATTGAAGCTCTCAATAATTCTTCATTATCATGAACCGCTTTAATCGTATTGATGAAAAAGGTTAAGAATTGCAAGTTACTCATAGGCGTTTTACCCGGACTTAATAAATTAATTCCCGTATCAGTAGCTAATGACCAGTTGTTGTGTTTTCCTGACCCGTTTACTCCTTTGAATGGTTTTTCATGAAATAATACTTTAAAATCATGACGCTCGCCTACTTTTTGCATCACATCCATCAATAAAGAATTGTGATCTACCGCTAAGTTGATTTCTTCAAAAATAGGTGCTAACTCAAACTGATTTGGCGCTACTTCATTATGACGTGTTTTTACAGGTATCCCTAATAACATACACTCATTTTCTAAATCGCGCATGTAGGTCAACACGCGTGTTGGAATCGAACCAAAATAATGGTCGTCTAATTGTTGTCCTTTAGCAGCAGTGTGCCCTAATAAGGTGCGACCTGTAGCCAATAAATCAGGACGTGAATTGGCTAATGCCGTATCCACTAAGAAATATTCTTGCTCCCAACCCAATGTTGGGGTTACACGTTTTACGTTTTTATCAAAATATTTAGCTACATCGATAGCGGCAGCATCAATTGCATTTAACGCTCTTAATAATGGCGTCTTATTATCTAAAGCTTCTCCTGTATACGATACGAAAACAGTAGGAATACACAATGTCGTTCCAAAGATAAAAGCGGGTGATGTTGGATCCCAAGCTGTATATCCTCTTGCTTCAAAAGTATTTCTAATCCCTCCGTTTGGAAAAGATGATGCATCAGGTTCTTGTTGCACCAATTGGCTTCCACCAAATTTCTCTACTGGATCACTTCCATCAGGAAAGGTTTCAAAGAAAGCATCGTGTTTTTCAGCAGTGGTTCCCGTTAACGGTTGAAACCAGTGTGTGTAATGCGTCACTCCTTTTGTTAACGCCCATTCTTTCATGCCTAAAGCAATATACTCAGCAATTTTACGATCGATTTTAACGCCATCTGCTGCTGCTTTTACAGCTTTGTATGCTTCTGGTGTTAAAAATTGACGCATGGCTTTGTCACCAAAGACATTACTACCAAAAATAACTGATTTTCGATCCAATTCTTCTACATGAACTGGTTTTCTGTCGGTTGCTTTTCTTAAAGCTTGAAAACGAAGTGTTGACATAAAGTTGTGTAATTTAAAAGTTATACCCTTGAAAAGTTATGCAAATATACTAATTTTTTAATTTAATTATATATATACCCTATTTTTTTAGGGGTATCGTAGAAATATTTTTAATAATAAAAAAAAGACCATCCAAACGGATGGTCTACAATTTATAATACTTACAAACTAATCGTCGTTATCTGCTTGTTGAGATGAAAATGATGCTCGACAGCCTTATAATCTGAAAAATCAACAGCTAAGGTTCTTCTATTTCCAAAATATCCCGGAATAACTACTACTCGAAAAACTTGATTTAATTTATTAATCGTGCTTAAGCCTAATAAATCATAACCATAAAGAGCAACTTCCGCATCATAACGTGTAAAATCGTTTCGATACCCAAAATCCAATGTGCCGTCATTAAAATAATACGTCTCTGGTAGTAATTTCCAAACATCACCTGCGGGTCCAGTTGAAGCCAGTCGGTAAACCAATACCATATCAGAAGCATAAATTGCATGTGGAAAAGTAAGCACTTGACGATAACCATTAGTAGCCATTAAATCTACGTTTTGATACTCAAACACTTCACTAATTGTATCGTTATCATTTTGATCATTGACTTCATTAACAGTACAACTCTGTAATGCTACCATACCAATAAAAGCGAATAATAAAGTAATTTTTTTCATAGCTAATAATTTTAAATTAATATTTGAGTAAAAATAACCAATTCTCGTGCCAAAAAATTAATCCACCATTAATTTGTACCTTTGAAAACTGCAAACAATAAGCATTATGGGAAGAAACAATCCAAAAAATATCAAAACACACAACGATAAATTGCACAAAGAGCAAGCCAAAGCAAAAGCTAAAAAAAATGCACGAGCTGAAAAACTGAAAGAAATTCAACGAAAGTTTAACGAAGCCAATACCGTCAAATGAAACTTTGCCATTGCGGATCGGATCTTTTATTTGAAAGCTGTTGTAGTTTGTACCTAAATGGAAAACGAAATGCACCAACAGCAGAAATCTTAATGCGCTCTCGCTATTCTGCCTTTGCAACTGGCGCTGTCGATTATTTAATCAAAACGACTCATTTTTCAAAACGAAAATTTCACAACAAAACCGAACTTGCCACTTGGAGTCGATCCAATCAATGGTTGCGATTAGAAATTTTAGCAGTAACCGAAACTACGGTAACTTTTAACGCCTACTTTTTAGACGAAAATTTAAAAGCACAAATGCATTATGAACATTCGACTTTTAAATTGGAAAACGGAAAATGGTTTTATGTAGATGGAGTTTATTAAGCCTTCAATGTAACCGGAATCCAAATTTCTTCTTCAGAATTTGGGTCGTTGTTTTTATATTTTTCGCCTAAAATCTCAAATTGTGGTCGATTTGCTAATACATAGCCCGAATTAGGCAACCACACTGTATATATCGCATTAAAGAAAGCTGCAACACCACCTTGATCGCCAACGTATTGAAAAACAGCATACAATCCGCCTTCAATTTCTAAGGAATCCATTGCATCTGGAACTGTATCAAAACTAGAAACTGCCAAGGCAGCCCATTTCACAAAAGGAGTGTGCGGATGAAAATCAAAATTTTCTGGATTAATTTGTATGTTATATAAATTAGTCCCTATAGCTTGTTGAATTTCTTTTCGCCTGGGCATAAAACTACTCCACAATTCAAACGCACGGTAATCAGCATAGGTAAAAGATAATTTTTTACCTATGAATTTTGTGGTTGGAAAGGTTTTAATAATCGGATCCAAGATTGAAAAAATGTCTTACATATTGCGTCGGTACTGACCGCCAACTTGAAACAAAGCACTTGTAATTTGGCCTAAAGAACATACTTTTGTAGCTTCCATCAATCGTTCAAAAATATTTTGATTATTAATGGCTGCATCTTGAATTGCGTTCAATTGTTCCGATACTTTTACAGCACTGGTTGCTTGCAAATTATGCAACATATCTATTTGATATTGTTTTTCTTCTTCTGTTGCACGAATAACTTCGGCTGGAATAACTGTTGGCGAACCTTTAGAACTCAAGAACGTATTTACTCCTACAATTGGAAATTCACCTGTATGTTTCAAGGTCTCATAATACAAACTTTCTTCTTGAATTTTAGAGCGTTGGTACATCGTTTCCATAGCACCCAATACACCGCCACGTTCGGTAATTCGATCAAATTCTTGCAACACCGCTTCTTCTACCAAATCGGTTAATTCTTCTATAATAAATGAGCCTTGAATTGGGTTTTCGTTTTTAGCCAATCCTAATTCCTTATTAATGATCAACTGAATCGCCATAGCTCTACGCACTGATTCTTCTGTAGGCGTAGTAATCGCTTCGTCATACGCATTGGTGTGTAACGAATTACAGTTGTCATAAATCGCATATAAGGCTTGTAACGTCGTACGAATATCGTTAAAATCTATTTCTTGCGCATGCAATGAACGTCCGGAAGTTTGAATGTGGTACTTCAACATTTGCGCTCTTTCGTTGGCACCGTATTTATTTTTCAAGGCTTTCGCCCAAATTTTTCGAGCCACACGACCAATAACAGCATATTCTGGATCTACTCCATTGGAAAAAAAGAACGACAAATTCGGACCGAAATCATTGATATTCATTCCGCGACTCAAATAGTATTCCACGTAAGTAAAACCATTGGCTAACGTGAATGCTAATTGGGTAATTGGGTTCGCCCCAGCTTCAGCTATGTGATAACCTGAAATGGATACCGAATAAAAATTTCGCACGTTTTGTTTGATAAAATATTCTTGTACGTCCCCCATTAATCGCAAGGCAAATTCGGTAGAGAAAATACAGGTATTTTGCGCTTGATCTTCTTTTAAAATATCGGCTTGCACCGTACCACGAACTTGTGCTAAAGTTTTGATTTTTATGTCTTGGTATACTTCCAAAGGCAATACTTGATCACCCGTAACGCCCAAAAGCATTAAACCTAAACCATTATTTCCTTCTGGTAAATCACCTTGATACGACGGGCGCTTTACGCCTTTTTGCTTGTAAATTTCGTTGATTTTAGCCTCTACTTCGCCTTGCAAACCTTTCTCAACGATGTATTTTTCACAATTTTGATCAATCGCTGCATTCATAAAAAACCCTAATAACATCGGTGCAGGCCCATTAATAGTCATGGAAACCGAAGTCATTGGGTGACTCAAATCAAAGCCTGAATACAATTTTTTAGCATCATCTAAGCAACAAATCGATACCCCCGCATTTCCAATTTTTCCATATATATCAGGACGAATGTGTGGATCATTTCCGTACAAAGTGACCGAATCAAAAGCCGTTGACAACCGTTTTGCAGGCAATCCAGCTGATACATAGTGAAAACGTTTGTTGGTTCTTTCTGGTCCGCCTTCACCAGCAAACATACGACTTGGATCTTCTCCTTCCCGTTTGAAGGGATACAGACCCGATGCATAAGGAAATTCTCCCGGCACATTTTCTTGTAAATTCCATTTTAAAATATCGCCCCAAGCTTGGTATTTTGGTAAGGCAACTTTAGGAATTTGTGAATGTGATAGTGATTCGGTATGCGTGGCAATATTAATTTCTTTGTCACGTACTTTAAAACTATAGACTGGATTTTTGTATTTGTTTACTTTTTCATCCCAAGTCAAAATGATTTCCCAATTATACGGATCAAGGTTCATTTTTACACGGTCGAATTCTTTAGTCAGTAACGACACAAAATCTTTGTTATCCGCTGTTGTTTTTAAAGAACTTTCAATAATTCCTGCTTTGTCTAATTGTGGAACATTTCCGCAAACTGATTCAATTGTTTTGAAAATTCCGTATAGTTTTTGGGCTACTTCAACTTGAGAGAGTGCCGTTTCATCGTATTTTCTATTGTTTTCAGCAATTTCAGACAAATAACGTGTTCTGTGCGGTGGAATTACAAAAATTTTCTCACTCATTTCACGTGTAATTTGAAAAGTCGATTGTAGCTCAGCGCCTGTTTTAGCTACAATTTTATCCATTATGGATTTGTACAACGTGTTCATTCCTGGGTCGTTGAATTGTGATGCGATTGTTCCAAAAATTGGCATCGAATCGGTATCAACATCCCATAAATTATGATTGCGTTGGTATTGTTTTTTTACATCACGAATGGCATCTAGAGCACCACGCTTGTCAAATTTATTCAAGGCAACTAAATCGGCAAAATCCAACATGTCAATTTTCTCCAATTGCGTAGCCGCTCCAAATTCGGGCGTCATTACATAAAGCGAAACATCAGAATGTTCTAAAATTTCGGTGTCCGATTGTCCAATTCCGGATGTTTCTAAAATAATTATATCGTATTTAGCCGCCTTCAATACTTCAATGGCTTCAGACACATATTTTGACAAAGCCAAATTGGATTGACGTGTTGCCAAAGAACGCATATATACTCGTGAATTGTTGATTGAGTTCATTCGAATTCGATCGCCTAACAAAGCACCACCGGTTTTACGCTTAGAAGGATCTACCGAAATCAAGCCAATGGTTTTTTCAGGAAAATCGATCAAAAAACGACGAACCAATTCATCCACTAAAGATGATTTTCCAGCACCACCGGTACCTGTAATTCCTAAAACTGGTGTTAACCTCCCAGCTCCCGAAGGGATAGCCGATGAAGATTGCGGAAACACTTTGTAGAATTCTTCTGGATTATTTTCAGCTAAAGAAATTAAACGCGCAATTGTATTAACCTCTTTTTGGGACAGCTTATCTGCTATTTGGGTAGCTCCCCCTTCGGGGGTTGGGGTGCTTGTTTCAGCTCTTTTCACCAAATCATTAATCATACCTTGCAGTCCCATTGCACGCCCATCGTCAGGAGAATAAATTCTTTCGATACCATATTCATGAAGCTCTGAGATCTCTGAGGGCAAAATTACACCACCTCCGCCTCCAAATATTTTAATATGTCCGGCTCCTTTTTCTTTCAATAAATCATACATGTATTTGAAATACTCATTGTGCCCTCCTTGGTAAGAAGTCATTGCAATGGCATTTGCATCTTCTTGAATGGCTGTATTGACTACTTCTTCTACACTTCTATCATGCCCAAGGTGAATCACTTCAACACCCGTTGCTTGAATAATTCTTCGCATAATGTTAATAGCCGCATCATGACCATCAAACAAGGATGCCGCTGTAACAATTCTTACTTTATTTTTAGGAATATAAGGAGTTTGTAGTTCCATCTGTAATTTTTATTCGTTTTAAAGGGTGCAATTTACGAATTTAATAATTTTTTCTTTTAAAAATTGCAAAATAATTCCACTTCAAAAAAGGCATTATATTTGCATACCAATCCCACAAAATAGTAACCAATGAAAAAAACAGTCACTCAATTTGCATTCTTACTCACCTTAGGCTGTTTTGGAGTTCCAACTGCAGTTGCACAGTTACCCAAAATCACCAATCCACTAAGTAACATTGAAATCAGCAACGGACTTAAAGAGGCGCTAAATAATGGTATTAATAAGCAAGTTTCGATACTAGCTGCAAAAGATGGTTTTTTAAAAAACGAAGCTGTAAAAATTACCCTTCCAGGTGAACTTAAAAAAGTAGACAAACAACTGCGGCAAATGGGCATGGGAAAACTAGCCGATCAAGGGCTCGAATTGCTCAATCGCGCCGCGGAAGATGCCGTTAAAGAAGCAACACCCATTTTTATTGATGCTGTAAAAGAAATGACCTTTACAGATGCTAAAAACATATTGTTGGGAAATGAAAGTGCTGCCACAACGTATTTACAAACCAATACATCTTCCTCCTTATATGCGAAATTCAACCCGATAATTAAAAAATCGTTTTCAAAAGTTGGCGCTGATAAAGTTTGGAAAGAAATCATTACCCAATACAATCGGATACCATTTATAAAAAAAATAACCCCAGATTTGACCGATTATACGACAAAAAAAGCAATGGAAGGTGTGTTTAAAATGATAGCAATAGAAGAAAAAGAAATACGCACCAAACTACCCGCAAGAAATACAATTGTTTTGAAAAAAGTATTTGAGCTTCAAGACAAACTAAAATTGTAAAAATTTAATAATCAATAACATAAGTATAACAAATTCTTAACACCATAAACCAAAATTACAACCGACATTTGCAATGTAATAAATAAGTTTTCTTATTTGGTTAGGTTAGTTAGATAAATCACTCCGATGAAAATCGGAGTTTTTTTTGATCAATACTTTAACAAAAAAGGCCCGAAAATTATTCGGGCCTTTTTTAATATACTATAAAGGGAGGTTTACTGTTTTTATCGAGATGCCTTCTCAATCGAGTTGGAGTAGCTCCATCACCTGAAGCCGAAGGAATGCCTTTAGGCTCAGACTCATTTTGCGGTGTAGCTGGATTGTCTGGAATTGGATCATAGGGATAGTTCAAACTTGTTCCTTGACCAATCGATAAAGGCAATGGCTTTTTGGTTTCAACGATAGTGAGCACACCATCGCCGTCATCATCAACATCTCTGTAGTTCGGAATTTTATCGGCATCTGTATCTAGGGCATCGACATTAAAATCAGGTCCGTATTCTATTCTTGATAAGATTCCGTCGCGATCATGATCACGAGATCTTTGATTGTATAATTTAAAATTAAATATGAGGGGCGAATAAGCCGATATATTTGTAGTAGATGAATTATAATAACCTAATCCTGACGGTAAAAACATTACACCCGCACCATAATTTTGAAAAGAAACAGTTCCATCAGGATTAACTGAATAAGTTCCTGTTTTAAATTGAGGAATTACCTCTCCCCAACCACGAATTACATCTTCTAAAGTAAACCAAACAGGTGTTTGGGATTCATCAAATACCGTTTGAGTATAGGTATCTACACTATTTACTGTAGTCTTAGCAAATGTTGTTCCTTTGTAAGATACAAAAGTAGAATCTACTGGAGTCGTTTGCTCTCCAGACCCTTCGCGCAATTTTAAAAAATATATCTTGTAGGTAATATCATGGATATCTCTTTCAATGTGAGCTAAATTTGACATTTCTGAAATTGGTGTTTGAGAACCTCCTACAGGAATTTGAGTAAACGTGGTATTATTATCGGAATCAACAGTAACATAATGTGTTTCCATGAATTGTCTAATCTTTAATGTATCTTCCAAATACACCTCTGCGTAAGGTCTTGGTTTATCCAAAGTAGTGGAGTCATCATTATTTTGGCATGAAAAAATACTGGCTGTAAAAAGTACGACCAATACTATTTTAACAAGGGTTTTCATTATTCTATTTTTTTATAGGGCGCAAGATACAATTTTCATTTATTTTTGTAGAAATATTAACACGGATTTTTGATTTACTATGAGAATTGACAAATATTTATGGTGTGTTCGTTACTACAAAACGCGAAGTATTGCAACTGAAGCGGCAAAAAAAGGTCACATCTCTGTTAATGGCCAGGCGGCAAAACCCTCAAGAGAAGTTTTTCCTATGGATAAAATTACACTTCGAAAAGATCAAATCAATTATAAAATAACGGTGTTAGACATTCCTTTAAACCGACTTGGTGCAAAACTTGTCGATTTGTATCGCAAAGACGAAACTCCGGCTGAGGCATTTGAACATTTGGAATTAATGAAATTATCCAAGGAACACTACCGCGCCAATGGTACCGGAAGACCTACAAAAAAAGAGCGACGCGAAATTGATGACTTTATTTCGGATGAGGCTGATTTTACTGATAACGATGAGTAACTATGAATTACTGGGAAGAACGCTATTTAAAAAACGAAATCGGTTGGGATATAGGATGTGTTTCAACTCCTTTAAAAGATTATATTGACCAAATAACCAACAAAAATTGCCGTATCCTAATTCCGGGTGCGGGAAATGGCTATGAGTTTGATTACCTTCTGCAAAAAGGGTTTACCAATGTTTTTGTTATCGATATTGCGGCCTCTCCTTTGCAAAAAATTGCTGAAAGAAATCCTGGAATTGATCAACAATTGATACATGGCGATTTTTTTGAATTGACAGCTACTTTTGATTTGATTTTAGAACAGACCTTTTTTTGTGCCATTTCTCCAACAATGCGAAAAGAATATGTTAGAAAAATGGAAAAATTATTAGCCCCTAAAGGAAAAATAGCCGGATTACTATTTGACTTTCCTCTTACAGCAGAAGGACCTCCATTTGGGGGATCCGTTGCCGAATATGAAGCTTTATTTTTGGAGAAATTTCATATCAAAACAATGGAAAGAGCATATAATTCTATAAAACCGCGACAAAATAGAGAACTCTTTTTTATCTTTGAAAAAAAATAACACCACCCATGAAAAACATCATTTTAACCGATACCGAAATACGTCACAAAACCAAAAGAATCGCATACCAAATCTACGAAACTTTTAGTACAGAAAAGGAAGTGATTTTAGCCGGAATTGCTTCAAATGGTTATGTGTTTGCCCAAAAAATAGCTGAGGAACTTCGTCAAATTTCCGACCTTAAAGTAACGCTATGTGAAGTAAAAATTAACAAACAAGATCCAAAAGGGCCTGTAGTTACTTCAATTCCAAAAGAATCATATGAAAACAAAGGATTGGTATTAATTGACGATGTATTAAATTCGGGGACTACCTTAATTTATGGTGTAAAACATTTTTTAGAAGTTACCTTGAGTAAATTTAAAACGGCGGTTTTGGTCGATCGCAATCACAAGAAATACCCCGTAAAAGCCGATTTTAAAGGAATATCTCTTTCCACATCTTTACAGGAACACATTCAAGTAGTTTTTGATGAAAAAGAATCGTATGCCTATTTATCGTAAGGACTGATACAATTCGTCTGTCAATGCTTCAATCGTCTTTCCATCGATTGGCACCACATGCTTCATTTGGTGGTAATAGTAGGACCGATCAAACAAATGTTTATTGATAAAATCAGGCAATTCTAGTGGATCAATAGTGGCTAAAATGGGACGTTTTTCTCCATCAGCCATTAAGTTGCGACGCAATGTTTCTGCTGAGCCTTTTAAATAATAGGACGTGCAATTTGACTGGGCAATTACTTCATGATTATCATAATAACACGGTGTTCCTCCACCCAAACTGAGCACAAAAGATTCCTTGTTTTGCAATAGGTTTTGCAAAACGTTATGTTCCTTTTTTCTAAAATATAACTCCCCTTTTTTGGTAAATATTTCGTTGATTGAAAGTTGCTCCTCTTCCTCAATAACAGCGTCCAAATCAAAAAAAGCAATTCCTAATTTTGAAGCCAATAAGACACCTATCGATGACTTTCCACTGCCCATATATCCTGCCAAAACTACTTTCATCATATAAATAATCCCTTATATATTAAGGAGTTAATAAATTAATTTTAAAAAAAGACAAATTTATAATAAAAACCTATTGAAAAACGAATTTATGTTACTATATTTGCACCCGCATTCAAGAAAATAATGACTTGGTAGCTCAGCTGGTAGAGCACATCACTTTTAATGATGGGGTCCTGGGTTCGAATCCCAGCCAGGTCACTACAAAAACACATTTCTTGAACGCACCGACTTGGTAGCTCAGCTGGTAGAGCACATCACTTTTAATGATGGGGTCCTGGGTTCGAATCCCAGCCAGGTCACAAAAATTCTTCAAGACGTTGCACCGCAACGTCTTTATTTTTTGGCCATGTGGAGAAACGGTAGACTCGCCATCTTGAGGGGGTGGTGCTCGTAAGGGCGTGAGGGTTCAAATCCCTCCATGGTCACTTTACTTTTATTTTTTTGCTGCTTTTTTCAACTAATTTGTATTGATTTTTCGCTCAATGCTTTTTTTTGTTTATTTTTTTACTACATTTGTTCAACAAAAAATGAACCGATGAACAATGTAAAAAATGTGTTTAGCATAAAAGATTTGGAAAATCTATCTGGCATTAAAGCACATACGATACGTATTTGGGAAAAAAGATATAATGTATTAGAACCTATGCGTTCTGAAACGAATATTCGTTATTACGACATCAAAAACTTACAAAAGTTACTAAGCATCGTACTTCTTCACAATTATGGCTATAAAATTTCAAAAATTTCAACCTTAAGTGCTGAAGAATTTAACAAATTAGCCAACGATATTATTTCTGAAAAAAGTGCAAAAAATCATGCAATTAGCACCTTTAAAATTGCAATGATGAACTTTGATCAAACATTATTCTTCAATACCTACAATAAATTACTGAGTGAAAAAACCTTTAAAGATGTGTTTTATTCGGTGTTTATTCCGTTGATGCAAGAATTAGGTTATTTGTGGCAAACCGATACCATTTCACCAGCACACGAACACTTTATAACCTATCTCATCAAACAAAAGTTATTAATCAATACCGAAAAAGTACAAACCTTAACCCCTACTAAAGACGACAGAGTTTTTGTACTGTTTTTACCGTCCAATGAAATTCACGAATTGGGGATCATGTATTTGAATTACGAAATCCTTTTGAATGGTTACCAGACCATATATTTGGGAGAAAGCATTCCAATTGAGAGTTTGTTAGACCTTAAAAATGCCTTTGAAAAAATAACCTTCGTGAGTTATTTCACAGTAGAACCCAACCAAGAAATAATTGCAGATTATATCGATGAGTTACATGCTAAACTAATTCAAGATACCGATAATGAAATGTTGCTATTAGGAAGAATGACAGAACATATAGCTGATAAAAACAAATACAATAACATCCATATTTACAACAGTATTGAAGAGTTAACCTCCTCTTATTTGTAAAAAAACATTACATCACTACATCATTTAAAAAACACCCATCAAAGTGCAAAAAAAAATAGCAATTATAGGATCCGGATTTTCTTCATTGGCAGCAGCTTGTTATTTAGCAAAAGCTGGGAACGAAGTGGTGGTTTATGAAAAAAATAAAACCATTGGTGGAAGAGCACGCCAACTTAAGAAAGAGGGATTCACCTTTGACATCGGTCCGACTTGGTATTGGATGCCCGATGTATTCGAACGTTTTTTTGGTGATTTCAACAAAAAACCATCAGACTACTTTGAACTCATCAAATTGAGTCCGGCCTACCAAGTATACTTTGACCAACTTGATTTTGTTACCATTGCCGACAATTTACCTGAAATTGTTACCACTTTTGAATCAATTGAAAAAGGTAGCGGCAAAAAACTAGAGTCATTTATGGTCGAAGCGCAAAGCAATTATAACATTGCCATTAAAGATTTGGTATACCGCCCAGGAGAATCACCTTTGGAATTAATAACACTTGAAACCGCAAAAAAAGTCAATCAATTTTTCAGCACCATTTCAAGAGACGTTCGGAAAAAATTTAAACACACCAAACTCATACAAATATTAGAGTTTCCTGTTTTATTTCTGGGGGCAAAACCAAGTGATACTCCATCCTTTTACAGTTTCATGAATTTTGCAGATTTTGGTTTGGGTACCTGGCATCCAAAAAACGGAATGTATTCGGTTATTTTAGCCATGGAAGCTTTAGCTAAAGAATTAGGGGTAACCATCCACACCAATGCAACAATTGAAAAAATAAATATTGCAAACGGAAAAACTACCGGTTTATTGGTAAATAATGAAACCATTATGGCCGATATAGTGGTTAGTGGTGCAGACTATCACCATACCGAAACCTTACTCGATCCAAAATACCGCCAATACTCCGAAAAATATTGGAATGCTAAAACATTCGCACCATCTTCACTTTTATTTTATGTTGGTTTTGATAAAAAAATAAAAAATGTAGAACATCATTCGCTCTTTTTTGATGTAGATTTTGATGTACATGCAAAAGCGATTTATGACACTCCAAAATGGCCAGAAGAACCGTTGTTTTATGCAAGTTTCCCTTCTAAAACCGACGAAAATTCGGCTCCAGAAGGAAAAGAAGCTGGAATCTTTTTAATTCCAATTGCACCCGGTTTGAATGATACACCTGAATTAAGAGAAGCTTATTTTGAAAAAATAATTACACGTTTTGAACTGCTAACCAATCAAAATGTAAAAAATAATATTATCTTTAAAGAATCATTTTGCGTGAATGATTTTATTAATGATTATAACTCGTACAAAGGGAATGCATACGGTATGGCCAACACACTGTTGCAAACTGCTTTTTTAAGACCTAAATTGAGAAGTAAAAAAGTAACTAATTTATATTTTACGGGTCAATTAACTGTTCCGGGACCAGGTGTTCCTCCCGCATTAATTTCAGGGAAATTAGTTTCCGATTTAATAGAAAAGTATCAATAGTATGAAGTCGATTTTTGATCATGTTTCCTTTGATTGCAGTGTAAAAGTTACGAAGGCCTATAGCACTTCTTTTTCCACTGCCGTTAAAATGTTAGCCCCTACCATCCGTCAGGATATTTATAATATATATGGATTTGTGCGCTTTGCAGATGAAATTGTAGACACCTTTCACGAGTATGATAAAGAAATTTTATTTTCTCAATTTGAAAACGATTTGGCTTTAGCACTTTCGCAAAAAATTAGTTTAAATCCAATATTAAACTCGTTCCAACACACCGTTCACAAATACAACATTCCAAATGAATTGATTGCTGCTTTCATGAAAAGTATGAAGTTAGATTTGGTTAAAACAAAGTATACAACTGTTGAAGAATACAACGAATACATATACGGTTCTGCCGATGTGGTAGGTCTAATGTGCTTGAAAGTATTTGTAAATGGTGATGTTGCAAAATATGACGCCTTGAAAAATAGTGCAATGCGATTAGGGTCGGCTTTTCAAAAGGTCAATTTCTTAAGAGATTTAAAAGCTGATTTTGAAGACTTAAGTCGGACTTATTTTCCAAATACCGACTTATCCCGTTTGGATGAAGCGTCAAAACAACAAATCATTGCCGAAATTCAAGCCGATTTTGACGCTGGTTTTGAAGGCATCCAAAAATTACCAATAGAAGCAAAATTTGGCGTTTATACAGCCTACATTTATTATAAAAAATTATTGAGCAAACTCAACAAAACTCCTTCTTTGGAAATTAAAAATACACGAATTCGTGTTCCTGATCACCAAAAAGTAGGGCTTTTAGCCAAATGTTACTTAAATTATAAATTGAACATTATTTAAAAGAATCAAATTATGTGGTTACAAATTTTAATTTTTTTTACAACTTTTTTTGTTATGGAATTCATGGCGTGGTTCAGCCATAAATATATCATGCATGGTTTTTTATGGGTACTACATGCCGATCACCACAAAAAAGACCATGATTCTTGGTTTGAACGAAATGATGCCTTTTTTATTTTCTATGCGGTGGTAAGTATTGGTTGTTTTCTTTTATGGAAATATGATATTTTCATTTATGGAATCGCGATTGGACTTGGAATTTTAGCTTATGGAATCGCCTATTTTCTCGTACATGATATATTCATTCACCAGCGATTTAAAATTTTTAGAAATGCTGATAATCGATATGCTAGAGCCGTGAGAAGAGCCCATAAAATGCATCACAAACATATTGGAAAAGAACATGGAGAATGCTTCGGAATGCTCATTGTTCCTTTAAAATATTATAAATAAAAAAAAATCCCGATAACGGGATTTTTTTTTATTTTTTCATCAAGTCTTGCAACGGTTTGAGTTGGTCTAATTTCAAATCGGTTTTTCTAAGCAATTGCATCATATTCAATACATGTGTTGGATTCATATCGTTTCCTAGTACTCGAACTACCGCAAAACCATTTGCTTTTTTACTAGCCAATACTACAAATTCGTCGATATGGGCTTCATCACCCACAAAATAAATCGAGGCGCCATCAGAACCCGACCCAACTTTCATTAAAGGTTGGTAACTCTCCTCTTTCAACAACGCTTTTACTTCTTTGATTTCTTTATCAAATTTTTCTGTATGCGTCGAATCGGTTTTATAGGCTAAAATATTCATTTTATCAAACGAAGCTAAAGCTGCCTTTTCATCGGGAGTCAATTTTGCGCTATCGGTATTGATAATACTAGGTGCAATATCTAACGAAACGAAATCAGCTGCTTCTGTATTTTTTACGTAATACTTTTGCAAGGATGGTTTGGTTTCACAACTGCTTGCAAAAAAGACACTTAAAAGAACAATCATTATTTTATTCATGTCTTACTTTTTTGAAGCTTTTTTCAATTCATCACCACCAGGCAAACTCATTTTCTCTGTCAGTATAGCAATTTCTTCCAAACTAAAATTACCCGTTAACGATAAAACTATGGTGTCGGCATCTTTCAAATTAGCCCCTTCAATCAACATTAATAATTCTTTTACCATATTTTCACTAGCACCCGATTTAATGTAAATTTTCACATTTTTACCTGCATTATTGACACGCATCAATTCCTCTAAAGGATTGGATTTTAGGTAAGCATTAACTGTAGCCTTCATATCGGATCCTATTTTTGTACTTGCCGTGGTGAACACTTTTAAATTGTCTAATTTCTTTAATAAATTTAAATACTGTTGGGTGTCTTTACCTTTAGCATCCGCTTTAACTTTACTCATCATTTCAAACATCTTTTGGGTTACAACCACCGATGTTACTCCTTCCTTATCCTCAAACTTATCGAAAACACTTTGTGCGAAAGCAAATGTTGATCCGAATAAAAAGGCGATAACTACTATTAATTTTTTCATGATTTTATTTTTAAAATATTATTTTTTATAAAGTTTTATACCAACTACACTTTCTATGCCAATATTAAATTGTTTCGAAAAAAATCTCCTTCTTTTAGAGGTAATTCTGAATTTAATCAACCAATACATTCTAAAAAAACAAGGAGCACATACTCGAAGCTATCCTCAAAATAGGCCACTTATATTTTACTATTGAAAACTTCTACCTTTAATAAAGTCGAATATAAATCAATTTTGTTACAAATAAAGAAAAAGGTTTTGATATTTACATACCAAAACCTTTTTGACTTCGCTAATCATCACGTTTTAAAATAGAAAATTAAGTCCTAATTTATAATTCCTACCTCGTGAATTGTATCCTATTACTTCTTGAAACGATTCGTTTAAAACATTTGTTATTGTTGAAAAAATGTAAAGTTTATTGGGCAATAACTCGTATGAAAAAGTAGCATTTATGAGTTGGTAAGCCGATAATTTTGTTGTTTGTGACAACCAAAGATTTGTATCATAATAAGCGTCTTTTCTTTGATCTACAAATTGATAGTTTCCAGTTATACTTCCTCGTTTGAACTTGTAATTTACCTCTAGATTTGTTTTGTGTTTTGGAATCAAGCGATTGAGTGTTTTATCCACTTGCGTGAAGGTGTAGTTAGCTGTAAAATTGATTTGCTTGGACAAACGATAACGAACTGTTGTTTCAACCCCTTTTGCAGAATTATTACCATTATTATTGATATAATAAAATTGATTGCTTCCCATGTCAAAGAAAAACCCAAACGTATTTTCTTCTTCTCTATAAAAACCAACCGTATTTATTGCCAACCGCTTATCAAATAATTGGGATTCAAAACCAATTTCAGCAGTTGCATTTGCTTCTGGAGTTAAAGCTAAATTACCATAGGGGCCATACAATTGGTAAAGACTTGGAGTAATAAAAGCTGTACTGTAAGAAGTCATAATTTTCAATGGAAAATCAGTAAAGGAGTAACTTGGGTTGAAGTTATACACCAGCTGATTTCCATATTCGCTATGGGTATTAAAACGGGCACCTAGATTGAGATTCAAACCAAAATCTGAATTATAAACTACTGTAGCATAGGGATCAATTAAGTTGAACTTTGCTTCTTCTCTAGCCACATCTTCCAAACCATTGGTGCTTTGAGCCATATCGTAATACTGATATTGTGTACCAAATACTAAATATACTTTCTTACTAAAATTATACTTATTGAAAGCATCAATCGAAGCCGTTCGAGCGGAATAAGCATATGTATCAATCGTACTCGAAAACGTATTTGTAATATTTAAAACTCGATCCATTGTAGAAGCTCCCGCATTTACAGCAAATTCACCTTGTGCGTAGGAATACTTTGGCAAAAACCCAATTCTAAATTGCTCAGAAAGATTTGCATTGTTCAAATCATCAGAATTTGAAACCGTCCCCTCGAACGAATTGTCGAAGGTATTTTTGATGCGGTCATACGTTCCAAAAACTTCTAAATTCAATTTATCATTGGCTTTAAAACCAATTTTTTGCATCAAATTGACCCTTGAAAAAGTATCTTCTTCAAAATTATCGCCCGCTGCTTCAGACATGCCTTTCGTTTCAGTACTATTTATGGAAGTCATGTAAGACATTTTATGAACCGTGCCATTAACCGAAAAACCTTGATTGAAATCTTGGGCACTTTTTTTGGAAGTAGTTGCCGTATTCTGAGTCCCTACAGCCGAATACACTGCTCCTTGAAATTTAGATTTTACAGCTTTTTTTAATGTGATATTGATTACCCCAGCTGCGGCACCGGTTCCATATAGCGTACTCGAAGCACCTTTCATAACTTCTATTTTCTCAATTTGATCAATTGAAATGAGTCGCAAATCATATTCTAAATTAACACCTGAAGCATCCGTAACCGGAATTCCATCGATATAAATGGCGGTTTGACTGTTGCGTCCACCTCGTACATAATAGCCTAAATTTTTTCCGCTAAAAGATTGATTACCATTGATTTCAACACCCGTTACTTGATTCAAAACATTAGCTAAACTTTGCCCTTTTTTTTGTGCCAATTCTTGGGCAGTAATTACCTCAATAATCTTACCCGACTTTTCCCTGCTTTGCGCAAATTTAGTATCGGAAACCACCACCTCTTGAAGGGTTTTTACCTGTAAAGTATCTGATTTTTGTGCATACGAAAAAGCCGTAGCAAGTGTAAAAACACTTAAGCCAATAAACTTTTTGTTCATTTTATAGTTAATAAAAACATGATGAAATAATTTTTTCAACACATAGAATCATAGATAAAATAGAACATAAAAGGCATTTCATTTAACATAGACAACATAGTGCTATGTGTAATAATCATTTTCTAAAACAGCCTTTAAATTAAACTAAACACTATGTGACTATGTGTTAAAGCCAATCACTTAAACATTAATTAATAATCTGGGAGAAAAGCACAGAATTACCCATACTCAAACTTTTTTTCCCGAAAGTTTGTTACTCAATGAATCAGGCAGGTCTCCTGGCTTGCGTCTTGTTATCGACCTTCTCATCCGCCTAAGCAAACAATGGTAATGTAGATAATAACAAGCTTTATAGCTTACAGTTGCGGGTACAGCTTAGGTTTTACACCTAATTCCCTTTTAATGTTGTTTTGAAAGAATCAGAAACAACAACCAAAATTCAAATACAAAATTAGTCAATTTAAAAGAAATGAGATCGAAAATCTATTTCTTTTTATTCATTTTTCGCCACAACCAAATAAAACCAATCACAAAATGTGCGATTACAATGGTGGCAAGGGCATAAATAAACTCGTTAGAATCTGTTCTCATCTTTTTTTTATGCAAATTTAATGTTTTTGGCACATATAGTTTTATAAAAAAACCTTTTGAATCTTTTTAATCCGTAGCAGAAAAAATAAAAAGCTACTTTTGCAAAAACAATTTTCATGCGCCATTATTTCATATTACTACTATTCATATTGGGGCTCACTCAATGCAAGAATACCGACCGCCCTGAAAGTCTTATTGCTACCAAAAAAAATAGCATTCAACATGCGAAAGGATTTTCAATTGAAAAACACAAGGGCTATTCAGTGGTCAAAGTTTCCAATGCATATCCTGGCGCTACAGCTTTTTACACCTATGTACTTCATAAAAAAGGAGCTTCAATTCCAGACAGTTTAAAACAATTTACCGCTATTGAAGTGCCTATAAAAAAAGTAATTGTTACCTCAACCACTCACATTCCTGCCTTAGAAACATTAGGTGTTGAAAACACATTGGTTGGCTTTCCATCCACACGCTACATTTCGTCTGAAAAGACAAGAACCTTAATTGATGCCGGAAAAGTACGCGATTTAGGAAGCAATCAAGGCTTAAATACTGAGGTGATTTTAGATTTACAACCCGATGTAATTGTAGGTTTTAGTGTAGATGGCGATGTAAAAACCTATAAAAATCTAGAAAAAAGTGGTCAGAAAATCATTTTTAATGGGGATTGGACTGAAAAAACACCTCTTGGAAAAGCAGAATGGATTAAATTTTTTGGTGCTTTGTATGATTTAGATGTAAAAGCAGACCTACTGTTTGCTGCCATCGAAAAAGAATACAATTCGGTCTTGGCTTTAGCTAAAAACACAGAAAACCAACCTACAATAGTTGCCGGAGCCATCTACGAAGATCAATGGTTTTTACCCCAAGGCGATAGTTGGGCCGCCTACTTTTTAAAGGAAGCCCATGGCAATTACTTATGGAAAGACTCCAAAGGAACCGGCAGCTTAGCCTTATCTTTTGAAAGTGTTCTTGAAAAAGCTCAACATGCTGATTTTTGGATCGGACCCGGTCAATTTACTTCGATTCAGGAAATCCTAGACAACAACCCGAATTACATTCATTTCAAAGCCGTAAAAAACAAAAACGTGTATTCTTTTAGTACCAAAAAAGGGGCAACTGGGGGTATAATTTATTATGAACAAGCCCAAAACCGTCCCGATTTAGTTTTGAAAGATCTTGTGAAAATTTTACATCCAGATGCACTACCAAATCATCAGTTGTTCTTTTTTGAGAAGTTGAAGTAAAATTAAAACAAAGTCACATTGCTTTATTTTTAAAATTTCGATGTGCCTATGTGTTTAAAAAATCAAAAAACGTAATTTAGCCAAAATTTATTTTTATGCCGATTACCAAAAAACAAAGTTTTCTTTTCTTACTCTTGCTTATTGCAACAGTAGTGTTGTTTTTGGTAAACGTTAGTTTGGGCTCTGTGAGCATTCCATTACAAGAAGTTGTCTATGGTTTGTTATCCAAACCCATGGGTAAAGAAAGTTGGGAAGTAATCCTATGGGATTTTAGAATTCCTAAAGCCATCACTGCTGTTTTAGTGGGTATCGGACTCGCAATGAGTGGATTGTTAATGCAAACTTTGTTCCGAAATCCGTTGGCTGGCCCTTATGTCTTAGGATTGAGTTCGGGTGCGAGCTTGGGTGTGGCCTGCATTATTTTAGGCACAGGATTTTTACCTTTTTCCATTTCCGCCTTCTTTTTATCAAATTACGGCTTGGTACTAGCATCTAGCTTGGGTAGTTTTTTAGTATTACTCGCCGTTTTATTGGTGGCACAAAAACTAAAAGACACCATGGCAATCTTAATCGTAGGATTAATGTTTGGCAGCTTTACAAGCGCAATCGTTTCGGTGTTTTCCTATTTTACTTCGGCTGAAAAGTTACAGAAATTCACCTTTTGGTCTATGGGGAGTATTTCGAATTTATCTTGGAACGAGATCGCGCTTTTGACCCTTTTTGTTATTATTGGAATCAGCATTAGTTTCTTCGTAATCAAACCTTTAAACGCATTATTATTGGGTGAAAAATACGCACAAAGCATCGGAATCAACTATAAAAAAACCCGAATATTAATCATCATAGCCACAAGCATTTTAGCCGGTAGTATCACCGCTTTTGCCGGCCCCATTGCTTTTATAGGCTTAGCCGTTCCTCACATGGCAAAATTAGTATTTCAAACAAGTAATCATTTTGTATTGTTCTGGAGTACGCTTTTGCTTGGCGCAATAGTTATGCTTTGCTGCGACACTATTGCTCAAGTCCCCGGAAATGATATTACTTTACCAATAAACGCCATTACTTCTGTTATGGGAGCACCCGTAGTCATCTGGTTATTGGTCCGAAAGAAACGTTTTTAATCATGAGTCAGCAAAATTACACCATACAAACCCAAGCACTTTCCATTGGTTACAAAACCAAATCGGAAACCAAGGTTATTGCTCAAGACATTAATTTAGCTCTTTCAAAAGGAAAATTAATTGCATTGGTTGGAGAAAATGGTGTCGGAAAGTCAACTTTATTAAAAACACTAACCGGAATAATTCCGCCATTACAAGGTGAAATTACCCTACTCAACAAACCACTACACAGTTACAAACCGTTAGCTTTAGCAAAAGAATTAAGTATAGTATTGACCGATAAATTACCTCCGAGCAATTTAACCGTTTATGAAATTATTGCGCTTGGAAGACAACCTTACACCAATTGGCTGGGCACCTTAAGTTCCGAAGATCATGAAAAAATCGAAGCGGCTATTGCGTGTACTGAAATTGCACATTTAAAAGAAAAAAAGCACGATGAGATCAGTGATGGTCAGTTGCAAATAGCATTAATTACCAGATCTTTATCTCAAGATACTTCAATAATTGCTTTAGATGAGCCAACCACGCATTTGGATCTTGTTCATAAAGCTGCTTTGCTCAAATTATTACAAAAATTAGCGCATGAAACAGGTAAAACAATTGTCTATTCTACACACGATATCGACCTTGCCATTCAAATGGCGGACGAGATGATTGTCATTACCCCCCATGAAATCGTACAAGACCAACCGTGTAATTTAATACAAAGTGGGATATTCAATACGTTATTTGATTCGGAACATTTATCTTTTGATGCAACTATTGGTAAATTTAAAATCAAATAGCTCAGACATCAAAATGTGTTACTTCAATTACTTGACCCGCTTTTAAATCGTTAAGGTGAATATTACCAACTCGCACGCGAACCAACCGCAAAGTAGGAAAACCAACTGCAGAGGTCATTTTACGTACTTGTCGAAATTTACCTTCCGTTAAGGTTATGGAAACCCAAGATGTGGGTCCGTGACGCTCATCACGAATCTTTTTTCCGCGTTCGCCTAAATTAGGGATAACGTCTAATCTAAAAGCTTTACACTTTTTTGTTTTGTATTTTTTGCCGTGAACTCCAATTTCCACACTGTTTCTTAATTGTTCAACAGCTGCTTCTGTAATGATTCCATCCACTTGGGCATAGTATTCTTTTTCTACTTTTTTACTTCGGACAATTTCACTCATCATGCCATCAGTGGTCAACAAGAGTAACCCTTCAGAATCTTCATCCAAACGACCAATAGCCATCGTATTTGGCGGAAATTCATACAATTCACCCAGTAGTTTTTTAGGCCGCTTGAGTTGGTAAACAAACTGCGACAAAAAACCATAAGGCTTATGAATAAGATAATGATGGTGCATGAAAATGATTTGTTGCAAAAATACATTTTTCAAATTTGAAGTTTGATATAATTCCGTATTTTTACATTTTATAACCTTTCGTATGACAAATCCTGTTTTCATCTTAGTAACTTTTTGTATGGCGCTTGCTATTGGATTTTTTCTAGGCAAAATGCATTTTAGTGCCCGTTCACAATCTGACAAATCAGGGTTAGAAGAACGCATTAACGGACTTTTAGAACAAATCGAACAATTCAAAAATCAAGTTCGCCAACATTCATTGGAAAAAGAAAATCTTCAAAAAGAAAAAGAAAGTTTGGCCATTCATTTGGCAAAAAAAGAGAACGACTTTGACAATCTTTGGGAACGCAGTAAAGAACAAAAACAAGAAGTAGAACAATTACAGGAAAAATTCACCAAAGAATTTGAAAATTTAGCCAATAAAATTCTTGAAGAAAAAACCGTAAAATTTACCGAACAAAATAAAGAAAATCTTAAAAACATCCTTTCACCGTTACAAGATCGCATTCAACTTTTCGAAAAGAAAGTAGAAGACACACACAAAGAAAGCATTGATTATCATGCCGCCCTGCGCCAGCAGATAGTAGGTTTACGCGAAATGAACGAGCAAATGAGCAAAGAAACCCTTAATTTAACCAAAGCGTTAAAAGGCGATAGTAAAATGCAAGGAAATTGGGGCGAACTGGTGTTGGAACGAGTATTAGAAAAATCGGGATTGGAAAAAGATCGCGAATATTTTGTGCAACAAAGTCACATTTCGGAAGACGGTAGCCGAGTATTTCCAGACGTTATCATCAATTTACCGGATGGTAAGAAAATGATTATCGATTCCAAAGTAACCCTTACTGCCTACGAACGCTTCACCAATGAAGAAGATGAAACCCAAAAAAATCAATACTTAAAAGAACATGTGGTTTCAATTAATCGCCATGTAGAACAGTTGGGTAACAAAAATTATCAGGATTTATACCAAATGGAAAGTCCCGATTTTGTATTGTTATTTATCCCCATTGAATCGGCTTTTGCTGTTGCCTTGAATGTAGACACTACCTTATACAACAAAGCCTTTGAAAAAAACATTGTGATTGTTACACCTTCAACCCTATTGGCAACACTTCGCACCATTGACAGCATGTGGGCCAACCAAAAACAGCAAGAAAATGCTTTAGAAATAGCCCGACAAGCGGGAGCCTTGTACGATAAATTTGAAGGATTTGTTGGAGATTTGATTAAAATTGGCAAAAAAATGGACGAAGCTAAAATTGAATATGGAGCTGCCATGAATAAACTCACTGAAGGCAAAGGCAATTTAATTACTAGTGTAGAAAAATTAAAAAAAATGGGAGCTAAAGCCAAGAAATCCTTACCCGATTCGGTATTAAAGAGAGCTGAAAACGACAACACTGATTCACAAGAACTAATCGAATAAACCATGCATACCGCCAATACAGTTGCCGCTTCAAAAATCACCCTTTCCGAGTTGATGCTTCCTTCCCATTCCAATTTTAGTGGAAAAATCCATGGTGGTTATTTATTAAAATTAATGGACCAAATTGCATTTGCTTGTGCTTCTAAATATTCGGGTTGCTATTGTGTAACAGCATCAGTCGATACCGTAGATTTTTTAAATCCTGTTGAAATTGGTGAATTGGTCACCCTAAAAGCTTCTGTAAACTACGTAGGAAAAACTTCAATGGTCGTAGGTATTCGTGTTATCTCAGAACACATACAAACCGGAGTCAAAAAACATTGCAATTCAAGTTATTTTACGATGGTTGCCAAAGATGAAAAGGGCAATAACAGCAAGGTTCCTCAACTGATCCTCAATGACATGGAAGAAGTGAGGCGATTTTATGACAGCATCAATCGAATCGAAAACAAAAAGAAATATAAAGCTTTGGAAATGACATTTGATTACCAATCGGCAGCAGCACTTGAAAACTTAGCCCATTACAACGTAGTGCTTTCAGATCAGTTTCAAAAACCATAACATTGTTTGAATAAAAGTCTGCTATTTTAAAAAAAAAGTTATATTTGTTACATCAAAACGTAACAAACCCTAACAATATGATAAAAAAATACGCAATTCTTTTATTTTTTGCTACTTCCTTATCACTTTATTTTTCATGTACAGATCAAGACGATGATGACTATTCACCGATAACGCCTGTTGCGGTTGACTTAACACTTGTGCCTTATGAAAAATTATCGGACTACCATTTTTTTTCAGGTGCCTTAAGCAATCAAACACCTTCAAAGGATGTTATTCCCTACGAACCAAATTCATCTCTATTTACCGACTATTCGCACAAAAAACGTTTTGTATGGATTCCAAAAGGAGCAAAAGCGACCTATAACGGAGACAATGCAGTATTAGAACTACCCGTGGGATCTGCTATTATTAAAACATTTTATTACGATCATGTTCAACCGTCAAATAGCACTAAAATAATTGAAACGAGGATTATGATTCGCAAAGAGACCGGCTGGATTTTTGCTGATTATGTTTGGAATGATTCACAAACAGAAGCCTATCTGGATTTGAACGGAAGTATAAAAAACATTTCTTGGAAAGACGAAAATAATACAATACGAACCATTAACTATCGCATCCCAAACGAAGCACAATGTATCGTTTGTCACAAAACCAAACAAACCGTAAATGGCGTTTACAGCCAAAAAAATATTCCGATTGGGATTAAACCCCAAAATCTCAATAGAATGTATACCTATGGTAGTCAAACCATTAACCAATTGACCAAGTGGATGGATTTAGGCATTTTAGAAAACACTTTTAACCTGCCAACACCTGCCAACACAACAGTAAATTATAACGATGCAAGCCAACCCTTAGAAAAAAGAGTACGCTCCTATTTTGACATCAATTGCGCGCATTGCCACACCCAAAATGGACATTGTGATTACCGTCCCATGTTATTATCTTTTTCAGAAACCAACAACAATTTAACCAATATGGGTGTTTGCGTAAATACCCAAGATATGCAAGATTTTAGTTCCGATTTGAGTAAAATTGTAACCCCTAGAAGAATTGATCGGTCCATGCTATTTTACCGTATGAATACGGTTGATGAAACGTATAGAATGCCGATACACGGGAGAACTGTTATTCATACTGAAGGCATTGCATTAGTTGAAGCTTGGATTAACTCCCTACAAGATTGTAGATAAAAATAAAACTATGAAAAAAAATTACATTGTATCTTTTTTAATTTTTTGTTCTGGAATTTTAGCTGCGCAAAACAACTGTGCTACAGCAATTTCCATTACAACAGCTGGAACGTATAGTGTTGGAACCATAAATGGTACCCAACTTCCACAGGTCGATTGCACCTTAACCAATGAATTGACTACTGCAGCAGAGTGGTATGCCTACACACCAACGAGCAATTACACGGTGACGGTAAGTTCTGATTTAATTGAAAACAGTTGTAAGGACACTCGCTTACGAATTTATACTGGCACTTGCGTCGCACAAACATGTGTAACCTCTGATGATGATTCCGG
>JAGNZI010000014.1 GCA_017984495.1 Flavobacterium sp. | reverse complement strand
ACCATATTGATAAAGACAATTTGTTGCAGTATTTGATTCCTAAAGACGTTAAAGATTTTGGATTAATTCCTGAAATTATTGGACGTTTACCGGTATTAACCCACATGGATCCTTTGGATGCTGCTACATTACGCGCCATATTAACCGAACCTAAAAATGCTTTAGTAAAACAATATGAAAAGTTGTTTGAAATGGATGAGGTAACGTTAGCGTTTGAAGAGGAAGCCTTAGATTATATCGTTGAAAAAGCCCTAGAATATAAATTAGGCGCTAGAGGACTGCGTTCGTTGTGTGAAGCCATCTTAACCGATGCCATGTATGAATTACCAAGTTCAAACGACAAGCACTTGCAAGTTACTAAAGACTATGCCGAAAACAGTTTGAATAAGAATTTATTACAACGCCTGAAAGCGGTTTCGTAAATTATATTTATACACAAACAACGCCTGCTTGGTTTACATAAACTAGTGGGCGTTTTTTATTATCGGTATTCAAAAAGTGAAATGGTTTCACTTTCACCTCACACCGTCTTGGTCCACAACCATACCGTTTGGGACCGCAAGCCGAAACTACGATCAGGCAAAGAATGAGAAGTATTTTTCGCTGTAGCATTATAATTTCAATAAGCTTTCTAAATAGGTTCGTTCGTTAGACAAACGCGGTACTTTGTGTTGGCCTCCAAGTTTGTCCTGTTGTTTCAACCAGTCATAAAACAAATGAGGTCGGGCTACGTGTAAAACAAGTGGGTTAAGGGTCATGTTGTTGAAGCGTTTAGCTTCATAATCAGAGTTGAGTGCCTGAATGTTTTCGTCTAATGCCTTGCAAAATGCTGCAGTATCTTCGGGCGCATTTTTAAACTCAATGATCCATTCGTGTGCACCTTTTTGGTTGTCTTTCATAAATATTGGAGCCACTGTATAATCAATCATTTCACAATTGAATAATTTACAGGTTTTGGCTAAAGCCGTATCGGTGTTTTCTACCATGAGTTCTTCTCCAAAAACGTTTATGTGGTGTTTGGTTCTACCGGTGACTTTAATGCGATACGGATTTAAGGACGTAAAGCGAATGGTATCTCCTATGAGATAGCGCCACAAGCCCGAATTGGTTGTGATGACTAACGCATAATTTTTATGCAATTCCACTTGATTCAATCGGATCACGTGTTGGTTGAGTGTACCAAATGTATCCATGGGTATAAATTCGTAAAAAATACCATAATCGAGCATCAGCAATAATTCGTCGCTACCATTTTGATCTTGAATCGCGAAAAAGCCTTCCGAGGCATTGTAAATTTCGTAGTATTTAAAACTGTCTTTGGGAAATAATTTTTTGTATTGTTCTTTATAAGGTTCAAAACTGACACCACCATGAAAATAGACTTCGGCATTGGGCCACACTTCCAGTAAATTGGATTTTCCGGTTGTTTCTAATGCTTTTTGCAACAAAACAAGCATCCAACTGGGCACTCCGGCTAAACTGGTCACATTTTCATTAATGGTTTCGTTAATAATGGCAGGAAGTTTGGTTTCCCAATCGCCCATCAACGAAATTTTACTGCTGGGTGTAGAACTAAATTCAGCCCAAACGGGCATGTTGTCAATCAAAATCGCCGATAAATCTCCAAAAAAAGTATTGTTGTCTTCATACAATTGCTTGCTTCCGCCCAAGCGCAAACTTTTCCCCACGAACAATTCGGAGTTTTCATTGTTGTTCAAATACAAACACAATAAATCTTTACTGGCTTTATAATGGCAATTTTCTAAGGCTTCTGCACTCACCGGAATAAACTTACTTTTGGCGTTAGTAGTGCCGCTCGATTTGGCAAACCACTTGATATGAGAAGGCCAAAACACATTTTGTTCCCCTTTTCGAGTCAATTCGATTAAAGTTTCTAAATCTTCGTAAGTTGCTATGGGTAAACGTTCGCTAAAAGTCTTGTAATTTTTTATCGAAGTAAAATCGTATTTTTTACCAATTTGCGTGGCTTCTGCCGATTTCATCAAACTAAACAATAATTCTTCTTGCACCTCATGCGGATACTTTAAAAACAATTCCATTTGATGAATTCGTTTTTTTAAAATCCAAGTGGCAAAAGAATTGATTATTTGTAGTGGCATTTTGCGCGTTTGATTTTGAATTATGAATAGGGAATAATAACTTTACCAAAAATAGCATTTTTTTTATACAATCGAGCAAAAATCTAAATCTAAACGCAAATGATCTATCAGGGTACTTTAACCAAAATGCAAACCGAATACGGCACACCTATTCAGTATTATTTGGTTTTTGATTCGGGGTTTTTACACCTCAATCAACTTTTGGGTAAAGAGCTGACCATAGAATTTCAGGGTTATCAATGTTTGAATTGTGGCAAAGCCAAGAAAATTTTTCGTCAAGGATTTTGCTACGATTGTTTTATGAGTAGTCCGACGGTGGGCGATTGGATCATGAAACCCGAATTGAGTACCGCACATTTAGATATTGCAGATCGCGATTTGGACTATGAAAAGCGTGTGCAATTGCAACCTCATGTAGTGTATCTAGCGTTGTCAAGTGAAGTAAAAGTTGGAGTTACCCGAAAAACACAAGTTCCAACGCGCTGGATTGATCAAGGCGCCGTGCAAGCCATTCCGGTTGTGGAAGTTCCCAATCGATATTTGGCTGGAATTACCGAAGTTGCCCTAAAAAACCATTTTGCCGATAAAACCAATTGGCAAAAAATGCTAAAAAATGAATACCTCAATACCGATTTAGTAGCCGAGCGCAATAAAGTATTCGATTGGTTGCCGCAGGAAGTAAAGCCCTATTTTTCTACTACAGAAAAAATTTTTCTACTGGATTTTCCAGTGGTACACTACCCTTCAAAAGTTAGCAGTTTAAATTTAGACAAGACACCTCAGTTTTCTGGAAAGTTATCGGGAATCAAAGGGCAATACTTACTTTTTGAGGACGGCACCGTCTTTAATGTGCGCACCTATGAAGGTTATGTGGTTAAAATTAGCTTGTAAAAAAAATCCCAAAGACAACTTGCCTTTGGGATTATTATAGGATGAAGTTGTAAATTAGTGAATGTTCAGTTCGTAGGGCATTAAGGTTTGAATTCCTTTTCTGCTTTTGATGCGTTTGATTTGTTCTAGCATTTGAAATCCTTCTTCGCCTAATTGCTCTTTCAAGAGTTGTTCCTTGGTTTGAAGCGCTGCAATTCCGGTAAAATTGGCCAGTAAATCTTCAAAGTCTTTTTCATACTCTGGGAAATTCTCGGTTCGATACGATTTTGTTTTTCCTAATGTCGCAGCATATTTGATGGCGTCTTCTAAGCCTCCAATTTCATCGACTAAGCCCAATTTTTTTGCAGCTGTTCCGGTCCAAACCCTACCTTGCCCAATAGCATCTACTTGTGCAGGAGTCATTTTTCTTCCGGAAGCTACTCGTTGTAAAAATGTAGTGTAGGTTTTCTCAATGCTTTCCAAGGCATATTCTTTGTACTTTTCATCCATAGGTTCAAAAATACTATACCCAGATGCATTTTCATGTGTTTTTACTTGCTCGGCATTGATGCCAATATTTTTACCCAATTGGCTCATATTGGGAAGCATCCCAAAAACTCCTATTGATCCGGTGATGGTGTTGTTTTCTGCAAAAATGCGATCGGCATTTGCGGCAATGTAATACCCACCCGAGGCTGCATAATTCCCCATAGATACTACTACTGGTTTTGTCTTTTTGGTAATTTCAATTTCTCTCCAAATTAATTCTGAAGTTAGGGCATTACCACCCGGACTATCCACGCGCAATACAATAGCTTTAACATCGTCGTTATTTCGTGCTTCTTCTAACGAGCGTTTGATAGACCCCTCGCCGATAATGTTGACATCGCCTTCCCCGCTTAAGATTTCGCCCTGCGCATAAATTACTGCAATAATATCTTCTTTTGTGTAATCTTCAACGGTTAAAGCAGCTGTTTTTGCGTATTCTGTGATGCTTACGGTGTTGTATTTTTCTTTTTCACTTACTTTTAACTGCGTACGAATGGCGTTGTGGTATTCGTCTTCATAAGCTATTTTATCAATCATTTTATTGGCCAAAGCCAATTCAGGAGTTCTGGCACCTAGGGAAGTTGCAATTGCATTCAGTTGTAATTCAGATAATTTTCTGCTTTTTGCAATATCTTTTAATAATGCATCCCATATCGAGTTCAATAGAACGGTCATTTGTTCTCTGTTTTCCGGACTCATTTCTTGCGCTAAGAAGGGTTCAACAGCACTTTTGTATTTGCCGTGGCGAATGACTTCAAATTTTACCCCAGATTTTTCTTGCAGGTCTTTTAGGTATAAAATTTCGGCTGACAACCCTTTAAAGTCTATGGTTCCCACAGGATTTAAATAGATTTGATTGGCAACGGAATTCAAATAATAAGAACCTTGGGTATAATTATTTCCATAAGCATAGACAAATTTGCCAGTCTTTTTAAATTCGTCTAATTTATCTCTAACCGATTTCATTTGGGCCATGCCCAATTGCGATTGTAGGTTTACTATTGAAATTCCTTTGATTTTATCATCCTTTTTAGCCACTTCAATTGCATTAAGAATGTCGGTAACCCCATCGTGATCGGCTTCAAAATAGTTGAAGTCTTTATAGCTTGTTTTTCCTGCATAATCAAGGGTAACTTTAGAAAGATCCAATTCAATTACCGTATTTTCTTCTACTGTAATTGCATCATCATTTCCACCTGCAATCGCACCAATAATAATGATTCCGAAGAAAAATAACATACAAAATACAAATAGCCCAATAACAGTGGCCAATACATTTCCTAAAAATTTCATGTTGCTGTTTTAATTATATCGTATAAGTAGTAAAAGGGATAAAATTGTTACATGTTCATAAAAAAACGGAAAAGGTAAATTATAAGTCTAAAAATGTTTGTTATTTTGCCACTATGAAGCAACATCAAGTAATGGTATCTCTCGGAAGTAATCAAGGCAATCGTTTAGCCCTGATTGAATCATGTATTGATTTGATTCATAACGAAGTAGCAGTCGTGGTAAAGGTTTCAAAAATATACGAAACCCCCGCTTGGGGTTTTGAAAGTGAACCTTTTTACAATTGTGTGTTACTGCTGCATACCTCAAAATCCCCACAAAAGTTGCTGAATCAGCTTTTAAAAGTTGAGAAAAAATTAGGGAGGGTGCGAAATCAAGTTGCAGAATACCAACCACGTCCTATCGATATTGATATTCTTACTTTTGATGAGGATGTTGTGGCTACGGAAACCTTGCAAATTCCACATCCGTTGTTGCAAAAGCGAATGTTTGTTTTGCAACCGCTATTGGATTTAGACAGGAATTGGGTGCATCCCGTACTTAAGAAATCAATTGTTCAATTGCTTGCTGAAACCGAAGACACGAGTGTTATTCAAGCAGTACATACGCTAGATTCGCCCATTGAAAAATTGGCCTTACAGCCCTTTAATTATATTGCTATTGAAGGAAATATTGGTGCGGGTAAAACCACTTTGGCATCCAAATTAGCTGAGGATTGTAATGCTAAATTGGTGTTGGAACGATTTGCCGACAATCCTTTTTTACCCAAGTTTTACAAAGATCAAAGTCGGTATGCTTTTCCTTTAGAAATGTCTTTTTTAGCCGATAGATACCAACAATTATCGGATGATTTGGCCCAATTCGATTTATTCAAAGATTTTGTGGTGGCCGATTATCATATTTTCAAATCGTTGATTTTTGCAAAGGTTACGCTTCAAGAAGACGAATTTCGATTGTATAAAACGATGTTTGATATCATCCATAAAGAAATGCCAAAGCCCGATTTGTATGTGTACTTATATCAAAACACAACGCGTTTATTGCAAAATATCAAAAAGCGTGGGCGTTCCTATGAACAAGAAATTCCTGCTGAATATTTAGAGAAAATCAATCAAGGCTATTTGGATTATATCAAAACCCAAACCGATTTGAATGTACTCATTATTGATGTTTCAGAATTGGATTTTGTGAAAAAGCAAGCCGATTATATCTTCTTATTGGAAAAAATTCAACAAGCTACGTTATCGAATTAACGAAAAATGCCCTTTAATTATTTGTTGGGTTTCAGGTATTTCAGCAATAAACCAATAATCAGTTGAGGGTAATTTTTCATTATGGAACGTTCCATCCCACACGTGGTTGTTTTGTGTTAAAGTGGTAATTAATTGGCCGTTACGATCAAAAATTACGGTAGTTGCTTTTGGATAATATTGCAGTCCTTTAACCGACCAAAAATCATTAATTCCGTCATTATTTGGGGTAAAATAGGGAGGTGTAGAAACGACTACAAAATTTTTACTTCGATAACCACAATCATGAATTTCTCTAATATAAGCTGTATATAAACCCCCTTCGGTTATGGTAAATTGTGGCGATGAAAAATAGGTAACCCCGTCAATTGAATATTCAAAATCGCCAACATTGAGTGGAACTATGGTAATTTGATCATTTTCTACCAAAACGGTATCAATTCTTGGAATTGGATACAGCGTAGCCGTGAAATTTTTAGTTGCACTACAACCAAAACTATTCGTAATGGTAACACTATAATTTCCGGCGTTCCAAATAATAATCGTTTGTGTTGTGGCACCAGTTGACCATAAATAAGTAGCATTGTTTATGCCTGCATGAATTGTAACTCCCGTGTTTTCGCAAATTCCAATAAATTCATCTTGAACAACAGGAGCTATGCTTACTTGAACAGTAATGGGAGTTCTTGCTGAAACACAATTGTTATTAAGCGCTTCAAAATAGTAAGTCGTTGTTACCGATAAATTGGGAGTTGTAAATGTAGTGCCGGTTGCTAGAGGTGTTGTGCTAGTTGCTGAATCGTACCAATTTATAACACCAGCTGTAGTAGAAGCCGTTAGTGTAGTACTGGTATTTTGACAAACGGTAGTAGGTGTAATGAATTGAGTTACAGGTAAAGCATTAATGGTTGCAGTAACCATAGTTCTGTTGGGTGTCGTGCAACCAATTGGTAGTGCATCTACATAGTAATTGGTTGTGGCGGATAAGACCGGAGTGGTAAATGAATTTCCTGAAAAAACAGGTGTTCCACCGGTTGCAGTCGTATACCAATTGACCGTACCCAAATTGGCTGTTGCTTGCAAAGTAACGCTACCATTTCCACAACGTGTGGCATTTGTTGTTCCTGTAATTTGCGGGATAGTTATTGTAGAAGTCGTTGAAATTTGTAACACGGGGTCGCCTGGCATGCCACCATATTCAACAATGTATCCTTTGGGTTGATAGGCGCCACTGGTCGCTCCTGTTGCACTTAAATCGTTCCATGAGCCGGGTTGCCCTACGCCTGGAGCTGTTACATGCGCATAGTCTTCATTTCCTTGGTTGTTGGGTTCATTGGTATTCCAAAAGGCAAAATTTGGTGAGCTCCCTGAAACTGTGCCATTCCAGAAAACAGTTCCTAATTCTGGTCCAGTGGCCCATTTCCAAACGCCTTCCGTTTCCGAATCTGTGCCGCCTATCCAGCCGGCACCCGAGGCTTGTACCCCGGAAATTTGAACTTCATCCATTGAAGTAATTGTAGCTAAATAGCCCTGTAATCCATAATAAGTTGAAGCTGCTGCTGCATCTTTTGCAGTATTCCAGTTGATACCAATATTGGGTACAAATTCGTAATAATGGTCCGTTGATACCAAATAGTTTGCTTGCCCTACCGTTATAGAAAAAACGCGCTGACCACTTGGATTTGGGCTAGTACTAGAAAAAACAACGGCTTCAATAGCGGCAATAAAAGCAATATAAGTGGGATTTCCGCTTACACCATTTAACGTTAATTTTCCTTCAATCGCATTCCAAGAAGCAGAAATACTCGGATGTACCCCTGTTAAGGTTAACACGTCTTGCCCAAAAACATAGCCCGAAGAAATTTGGATATACATGGCGCTAATACCCACATCATCCGGATCGGTAATCGACATATTGGTTACGATTGGAAGCGAAGTTTGTGGACAGTATATTTGATTTCCAGTAGCTTGTAAAACTGGAGCAACATTTTGCCCGAACAAGAAACTTGAAAAGAAAAGGAATAGTAAAAGCGACTTTTGAATCAATTGCATAGGACAAAGATACTACGAAAGTATTAGTTAGATGTAGTAATTTTCTGAAATAAATCCCAAATAACGATTCCGGCACTTACGGAAATATTTAGCGAATGTTTGCTCCCCAATTGCGGAATTTCAATCACACCATCACTTAAGTTAATGGCTTCTTGTGAAACGCCTTTCACTTCGTTCCCAAAAATTAAGGCATATTTTGATTGGGTTTCTGGTTCAAAATGATCTAACATCACAGCATTTTCGGTTTGCTCCACCGAATAAACTTTTACATTTTCTAATTTCAATTGATTCACTACTTCTAAAACGTCTTTCGCATATTCCCAATTCACTGTTTCTGTAGCGCCAAGAGCTGTTTTGTGAATTTCTTTGTTGGGAGGAGTCGCTGTAATGCCACACAAATAAATTTTTTCAATCAAAAACGCATCCGAAGTTCTAAAAACCGAACCAATATTGTGCAAACTTCTAATATCATCTAAGACAATGATAATAGGCGTTTTTTGAGCTTCTTTAAACTCGTTGATGTTTTTGCGATCTAATTCGGCGTTGGCTAATTTTCTCATGGTGTAAAAATAGATATAATGTAGCAATTTGACAATTAGTCGCCGTGTCAATTTTAATCCTATTTGAATTTTTGAAATCCTATTCGTATTTGTGAACTTTGAGAAAAAACGTTGCTGCTTTGGGTTTAAATTTTTTAAACTTAAAAATTGTTCTTGCCCTTGAAATTGTTCTTGATTTTCTTACCTTCGCAAATACACTATAATTTTCAAAATCGTGGCTAAAAAATCTGCAGCAGTTTCTGATAAAACACCTAAGGAAACACCATTAATGAAACAATACAACGAGATAAAAAACAAATATCCCGATGCGTGTTTGTTGTTTCGAGTGGGCGATTTTTATGAAACTTTTGGAGAAGATGCAGTGCGCGCGTCACAAATTCTTGGTATTACTTTAACCAAAAGAGGTGCAGGATCTGAAAATGAAACGGCTTTGGCTGGTTTTCCACATCATTCCATTAATACGTATTTACCTAAGTTAGTAAAAGCCGGACTTCGAGTAGCAATTTGCGATCAATTAGAAGATCCAAAAATGACCAAAACGATTGTGAAACGCGGAGTTACGGAGTTAGTAACACCCGGAGTTTCTATGAATGATGAAGTACTGCAATCCAAGTCTAATAATTTTTTAGCGGCCATCCATTTTGGAAAAAAGCTACTGGGGGTTTCTTTTTTGGATGTTTCTACGGGAGAATTTTTAGTGTCACAAGGGAACGAAGAATACATAGACAAATTGTTGCAAAATTTTCGACCCAGCGAAATATTAATTCCAAAGCAATTTAAAAACCAATTCAATGCGGCCTTTGGCAGTGATTTTCATGCGTTCTTTTTAGAGGATTGGGTGTATAAAGAAGATTTCGCCTTAGAAAGTTTGACCAAACATTTTCAAGTCAATTCCATGAAAGGATTTGGCGTTGAAGAATTGCCAGAGGGCTTGATTGCTTCTGGGGCCATTTTGTATTATTTGTCGGAGACGCAACACAACAAAATCCAACACATTACCAACATCCAGCGTATTGCTGAAGATGCCTATGTGTGGATGGATAAATTTACCATTCGAAATTTAGAATTATACCACAGTTACAATCCTAATGCGGTAACACTTTTGGATGTGATTGATAAAACGATTTCTCCAATGGGTGCTCGGTTATTAAAACGCTGGTTGGCACTTCCATTAAAAGATATTGCAAAGATTAGAAGTCGCCATGAGGTGATTGCTTTTTTGAAAACCAATCCTGAAATATTACAACAAATGCAATATCAAATCAAGCAAATTTCCGATTTGGAACGCTTGATTTCGAAAGTGGCCACAGGCAAAATTTCGCCCAGAGAAGTAAATTTCTTGAAAGATTCGTTAGACGCCATTGTGCCGATTAAAGCATTGGCTTTAGCTAGTGATAATGAAGCCTTACGAGTAATTGGTGATGGTTTGCATGCTTGCGAATTGTTGCGCGAGAAAATCAAAAACACCCTTCAAGCAGATGCGCCAGTAAGTGTAAACAAAGGAAATGCCATTGCAGTAGGCGTTCATGCAGAATTGGATGAATTACGCGCGATATCTACAACGGGTAAGGGTTATTTAGAAGCTTTAGAACAACGCGAAAGTGCTGCTTCGGGAATTCCTTCGTTGAAGGTGTCGTTCAATAATGTGTTTGGATATTATATCGAAGTTCGGAATACACATAAAGATAAAGTTCCCTCGGATTGGATTCGTAAGCAAACGCTTGTGAATGCCGAACGTTACATTACTGAAGAACTTAAAGAGTACGAATCAAAAATTTTAGGAGCCGAAGAAAAGATACATCAATTAGAATCCCAATTGTTTGAGCAATTGGTGCATTGGATTGCTACTTACATCAAGCACGTTCAATTGAATGCTAGTTTAATTGCACAATTGGATTGTTTGACTTCATTTACGCAATTAGCGATTGACAATAAGTATGTTTGTCCAAATTTAGATGATGGTTTCGATTTAGAAATTAAAGAAGGGCGTCATCCCGTCATTGAAAAACAGTTGCCAGTTGGTGTGCCTTATATTTCAAATGATGTTTATTTAGATAGAGATACCCAACAAATCATCATGATTACGGGTCCGAATATGTCGGGTAAATCGGCAATTTTGCGTCAAACCGCTTTAATTGTGTTGATGGCTCAAATGGGTAGTTTTGTTCCTGCAGAAAGCGTAAGAATGGGTGTGGTAGATAAAATTTTTACTAGAGTAGGGGCCAGCGATAATATTTCGATGGGTGAATCTACTTTTATGGTGGAAATGAATGAAACCGCTTCCATCTTGAATAATATTTCCGAGAGAAGTTTGGTGTTGTTGGATGAAATTGGAAGAGGTACATCAACGTATGACGGTATTTCGATTGCTTGGGCGATTTCAGAATATTTGCACGAACACCCCAATCAGCCCAAAACTTTATTTGCTACTCATTATCACGAATTGAATGAAATGGAAGTAACCTTTGAACGCATCCAAAATTATAATGTTTCGGTGAAGGAATTGAAAGATACCGTTTTGTTTCTGAGAAAATTAGTAAAAGGAGGAAGTGCACATAGTTTTGGAATTCATGTCGCAAAAATGGCGGGAATGCCCCAAATTGTAATTCAAAAAGCACAAAAACTATTGAAGCAATTAGAGAAGCGACATTCCAGCGAAGAGTTGTCGGGAATTAAGGCAGCAAATGACGAGTTGCAATTGAGTTTCTTTAATTTGGATGATCCTTTATTGGAGGATATAAAAGAAGAAATCTTGTCTATTGACATCAATACCTTGACACCGGTTGAAGCCTTGATGAAATTGAATGAAATCAAGCGAATGTTGGGTAAAAAATAAATTATTTTAAATAAAATATTCGGTATCAAAAGGTTATAAAAAAGATTTTATTTTTATTTCAAAAGTACTTGCAAGAATAAAAATATGTGCTATATTTGCACTCGCATTATGAAACAAGGATGCGACGTTCTTTTTAAGATCACAAACGAAACGCGAAAATAGCTCAGTTGGTAGAGCGCGACCTTGCCAAGGTCGAGGTCGCGGGTTCGAACCCCGTTTTTCGCTCTACTACCAAAAATATTTGCTTGAGTGGTGGAATTGGTAGACACGCTGGACTTAAAATCCAGTGGGTAGTAATGCCCGTGCGGGTTCAAGTCCCGCCTTGAGTACAAAAAGCTCCAAACACTGTTTGGAGCTTTTTTTGTTAATACTATTTCTATGTTTTTTGTATATATAATATATTCTGCAAAATTGGATAATTACTATGTTGGAACTACTGATGATGTTGAAAGGCGTCTGTTTGAACATAATTCAAAGAAGTATTTAGATTCTTTTACCTGTAAAGGGGTTCCATGGGAATTAAAGTTGTCTCATCTGTGTGAAAAAAGTGAGACCGCATATAAGTTGGAAAGATTTATCAAGAGAATGAAGTCAAGAAAATTTATAGTCCAAATAATTGAAGATAAGTCTATTTTGTATGATATTTGTCAAAATAAGTTATAGCTAAGGGTTCAACTCCGAAGCTTCGGAGCCGCCTTGAGTACAAAAAGCTCCAAACATTGTTTGGAGCTTTTTTTGTTTTATTCGTTTTCTTTATAAGTTCAAAAATTTCAATTTATTCTACATGGGCACATTTGTCATTACACAACGTACGAACGGATCGTATAAATATGAGTTTGTATCGCGAAAAGGTAAAACCATTTTTACCAGTAATGATTTTGAATTGCGTTTTGAATGCGAGGAGCAAATAGTGCTGCTAAAAAATGCAATTGAGCGTTGTGTGTTTCTTCGTTTTAAATCTTCTGGGGGTAAATTTTTCTTTCGATTGATTTTAGACGAACACGAGCTAGCAGTGAGTAGAAGATATACCACGCAATTGTTATTGCAAAAAGGAATTGATGAAATTGTCAATTATGCTCATAAAGCAGAATTTTTGGATTTTTCATCGGCAGATGATATTTTCGGTTCACTATAGCGCAAAAAAAAGCCCCACCTAGTGGAGCTTAATTTTTTCTGTAGCAATAAATTACTTAGCAGGTGCAGCTTCAGCAGCAGGTGCAGCTTCAGCAGGTGCAGCAGCGCTATCAACAGCAGTAGAATCAGCAGCAGGTGCTTCTTCAACAGCAGGAGCTTCAACAGCAGTTGAATCTACAGTTTCTGTAGTTTCAGCAGCATTTTCTTTACAAGAAACGAACATAGCAGCAACGAATGCTAAACTTAATACAACTTTTTTCATCTTACTAAATTATAAAGGTTAATTATTAATTCGGAGCAAAGATATAAATTTTTTAACATGTCAAAATATTTTTAGACAATTTTTTTATTTTTTTTTCTTTGAATTCCAAAATTTATTCTTTCAAAGGTTGTGCCAAATTAATTACTTACAAAAATTAGTGTAATTATTTCGATTTTTTGGCCTTGGGATATACAATTGTTAGCTCTTCAATTAGATTAGTTGCTTGCGCAAATTTATCAATGATGAATAGAATGTAACGCGCATCTACCATGATGTTTCTACAAATCTCAGGACTATAGTAAATGTCACTCATAGTACCTTCCCATACCCTGTCAAAATTCAATCCAATTAGGTTTCCGTTGGCATCGAGAGCTGGACTTCCTGAGTTGCCTCCAGTGGTATGATTCGTTGCAATAAAAGCCAAGGGCATTTTCCCATTTTTATCTGCATAGTTCCCATAATCTTTTGCAGTATACAAATCAATTAATTTTGTTGGAACGTCAAACTCATAATCACCTGGAACGTATTTTTCAATGACACCGTCTAAATAACTTACCGGTTCGTAAACAACGGCATCACTTGGTTTGTAACCTTTTACTTTGCCATATGTTATGCGTAGCGTGCTGTTGGCGTCCGGAAAAATTCTATCGTTAGGGAAAAACTCCATAATTCCTTTCATGTAGGTTCTTTGTAAAGCGATATTCTTTAGATTGATTTCGTCAAATTTAGGCGCCACATTTTTTTGATAACTATCGGCAATTAATTTTACCAATTGATACGCTGGATCTTGATTCAATTTTTCGATAACCACTTTTGCATCTCCACTCAAGATGTTTTTTAAGCCGTCATAGGTAGTCAGTTTTGAAGTACTAAAAACACGAGCCGTTACCGTGGAAGCATTAGTGTTGCTTATGTTTTCAGGTAAAAATTGTTTCGGCGATTTTGTGGTATATAAATGAATCAACTGTTCAAAAACTTTTTCGTCTACTTGAGCACTGTAATCTTTATATAAACCTTCAAATCCAGCAATTAAATTATTTTTTCTATCAGTAAATGCTTGTTCTCCTCTGGCATTGTAAACTTGTTCTAATTGATACAAACGGTATCCAAAAGACAATATTTCAGAATTTCTCAAAACAATTTCCGTAAAGTAATCTTTTGCAATCGCATAGGGTCTAATATCGCTGTAATTTTTCTCAAAATCAACTAATAGGGTTCCGTATTCGGCTTGTTTTCCTGCTTTATTGACACGTTCTTGAAATTTTTTCTCAAATTCTTTTTTAAGGGCAACGGCATTTGACTTTTTCAATCCTTTTGTTTCACCAATCCATTTTTTCCAATAGTTTGCAACCCCAGCATATTTGGAAGCATACTGAATTTTAATTGCATTGTCTTTTCTCATGAATCCGTCTTGAACTTTCAAAGCAGCGTCGCGAATTTCAATTTTTGCCGGATTTAAATCGTTTACAATTTGTTCCACAGCAAAAGAAGGTAAATATTCTTGCGTTCTGCCCGGATATCCCATTACCATAGTGAAATCATCCTCTTGAATCCCTTTTGCTGAAATGGGGAAAAAGTGTTTGGGTTGGTAAGGTACGTTGTCAATGGAATAGTCTGCCGGGTGATTGTTTTTGTCGGCGTAAATTCTGAACAAAGAGAAATCTCCAGTATGGCGCGGCCAAACCCAGTTGTCTGTATCGGATCCAAATTTTCCAATCGAACTTGGTGGAGCGCCCACTAAACGTACATCTTTAAATGTTTCGGTGACAAAAAGCAGGTATTGATTGCCGTCATAAAACGCGCGAATCATAACTTCTTGCCAGGTCTCTTTTGTAAAACTTTTGCTTGCTGCGGCTATATTTTGTTGGATTCTCTTTTGTTTTTCAATTTCTGTTGGGAGATTGGATACGCCTTCAAATATTTTAGCCGTAACATCTTCAATTTTAATGATAAAGGTCACCGTTAAATCTTTGTTTGGCAATTCATCTGCCATTTTATATGCCCAAAACCCATCCGTTAAATAATCATGTTCAACAGTAGAATGACTTTGAATGTTATCATAACCACAGTGGTGATTGGTTAACAATAGTCCTTTCGGAGAAATCATTTCTGCAGTACAACCACCATCAAAATGGGGAACAGCATCTTTTAGACTGGAATTATTTACCGAATAGATGTCGTCGGCACTAATTTTCATTCCCAAGGCTTTCATTTCCGCTTCATTGGAGCCTTTTAATAAGCTAGGAATCCACATACCACCTTGTTGTGCAAAGGCTGGTAAAACAACTAAAATAAGTAGTATTCTTAAAAATTTCATGGTATTGTAATTAATTTAATATGCATGGTTTAACGTTGGCAAGATACAATTTTGTGCCTTTTTATCATAAAAAAATCCTCATGTTATTTTCATGAGGATTTTCTGTTATTTTTTTGCGGATTCTTTCAGCTTTTTAGCGCCTTGTTCTACTTTTTCAGCTCCTTTTGCTACTAGTTCCTTGGCTTTCTCACCAACTTTTGATGAATCAATTACTTCTTTTGCTTTTAGTTGCGCCGAATCTATGGCTACTTTCACATCGGAAGAAACGGCTTCTGAGGCCTCTTTTACTTTCTCTTTTGTTTCTTGTTTGCAAGCAAAACCTAAAGCGGCGATTGCTAATACCGTGATTACTTTTTTCATAAATATATGTTTTAGTGGTTTAAAGAAAATCAAGCAAAATAGATGCCAAAGTAGTATTTCAAAAGGCTAATTTATGCAGAAAATGTTGCCGCTTCTTTATCAATTTTATTGACCAGTCCTACCAATACTTTTCCTGGGCCAACTTCCGTAAAACTAGTAGCTCCATCCGTGATCATTTGTTGTACGGATTGGGTCCATTTAACTGCCCCGGTTAATTGTGAAATTAAATTCTTTTGAATTTCTGCCGGATTAGTAACTGCATTTGCTGTTACGTTTTGATAAACAGGGCAGCTAGGTGTAGAAAAAGTAGTCGCTTCAATAGCTGCAGCCAATTCTGCTCTAGCGGGTTCCATCATGGGTGAATGAAATGCGCCGCCAACAGGTAAAATTAAAGCGCGTTTAGCACCCGCTTCTTTCATTTTTTCGCAGGCAATTTCAACCGCTTTATATTCGCCAGATATTACCAATTGGCCTGGGCAATTATAATTAGCCGCTACCACTACACCATCCACCGAAGCACAGATGTCTTCCACTATTTTATCGTCTAAATTTAAAACTGCCGCCATAGTTGAGGGAGCAATCTCACAGGCTTTTTGCATGGCCATTGCTCTTTGATATACTAATTTTAATCCGTCTTCAAATGAAAGTGCACCATTGACTACTAATGCTGAAAATTCACCTAATGAATGCCCGGCTACCATTTCGGGTGTAACGTCTAAAACTTTCGCTAAGATTACTGAGTGAAGAAATACAGCGGGTTGCGTAACTTTGGTTTCTTTAAGTTCTTCGGCGGTTCCTTCAAACATGATGTCTGTAATTCGGAATCCTAAAATTTCGTTTGCACTTTCAAATAGCGCTTTTGCTACATCAGAAGTTTCATATAAATCTTTGCCCATACCTGGGAATTGCGCGCCTTGACCTGGAAATATGTATGCTTTCATAAGTTTATTTCAAGTTTAATGTTTCATGTTGTTCTTGAATGGCAAAAATAACAATTTTTTTAACCGAACACTAAAAACGGATTGCTGAATACTATTTATTGTTCCATAGGGATTTCCATTATTAAAAATTTAGCATTAGAAAGTGCTTTGATCTCAATCGCTGTGGTTTCCCAAATACCTAGCGCGTCTCTTGTTTCTAATTTTTGACCATTCACTTCGATTTTCCCTTCAATAGTCATGATGTAAAAACCATTACCTTCTTTTTTAAGGGATAATTTTTTCGTAAAATCTGCTTCAAAATTGCTTAAATAAAACCAAGCATCTTGGTGAATCCATACACCCGAATCGTCTGGATTGGGGGATAAAATTTGGTCAAAATTGTTTTTTTGTAGGCTCGGATCTAGCGTTATTTGTTGGTATCGCGGTTCCACATTTCTGTATTTAGGGAACAACCAAATTTGGAACAATTTTGTATGTTGATCAGCATTCGGATTGAATTCACTGTGTTGTATGCCGGTCCCAGCGCTCATCACTTGGATGTCGCCACTTTTGATCGTTGAAGCATTTCCCATACTGTCTTTATGGGCTAAATCGCCTTCTAACGGAATGGTTATAATCTCCATATTATCGTGTGGATGAGTCCCAAAGCCCATTCCAGCGGCTATGGTATCGTCGTTCAATACGCGTAACATTCCAAATTGAATTCTGTCGGGGTGAAACCAACTGGCAAAACTAAAACTATGATAGGCATTTAGCCAACCGTGATTGGCATTGCCACGAGAATTTGCGGTATGTAGTACTGTTTTCATGACATAAAATTTAATGCACAAAGTTACTAGAATATGATAGTAATACCAATTTATTTATGGGTAAGAAATTTAAAAAATGAAAGTGCAACGGTTTTAATATCTTTGAATGATGGAATGCAACAATTTTAGTAATTTACTTTAATGTTGTTGAAAATAAGGTTCAACTATGAAAACTGAAAAAGAAAAAATGTGCTGCGGGGAATATTATTTTGCCAATGATAAGGAGTTGGCAATGGATAGACATAAAGCAAAAAAACTTTTGCACCGACTCAATGTAACCGAATACCTTATGAATGCTAATGCGCGAGCTATTCTCCGTGAATTGTTGCCAAATGCATCCAAAAAAATCTATATTGAACCCCCTTTTCATTGTGATTATGGGTATAATCTGCAGCTTGGTGAAGGGGTGTATTTTAATGTAAATTGTGTGGTATTGGATGCTGCAAAAGTAACCATTGGAAACCATGTATTCATTGGTCCAGGGGTTCAGTTGTATACCGCTACACATCCCACAAATGCATTAGAGAGACGTACCCATCAAATGGCCAAACCCATAACAATTGGTAACGATTGTTGGATAGGAGGAAACGCCATTATTTGCCCTGGTGTTAGCATTGGGGATGGTTGTACTGTTGGAGCAGGTTCGGTTGTAACTAAGGATATTCCTGCAAATTCATTGGCTGTAGGAAATCCGGCAAGGGTGATTAAAAAGTTAGAAGAATAAAAAACCGATGTTCAATTAAAAACATCGGTTAGTATATTAATGAAAATGATCTTCTTCGATTTCAAATTCGGCATCCTTTTCCCAAATTTCCATTTCGCAAGGTTTGCAATTGAATTTGAGTTTGTATTCTAATTCGCCTTGTTTTAATACCAAAGGCTCTTTAACCTTTTTGTCACGATGTTCCGGATGGTATTTTGGGCAACGTTCCAATTCGTATTTGATGCAATATTTGGTGGTCATTACTCGAGATTTACCTGGATCCCATTGCAATTCGAAGGCTTTTTCTATTTCGGTAACGCCATGACGCTCGTAAAATTTACGTGCGGTTTTGTTGGCCACATTGTACATGAAATCCAATTTTGTTTCTGGATAAGGATGGGATGTTTTTACCAACTGGTGTTCTTTGCGCACATAATTTTTCAGGCGAATTTCTGATAATTGTTCGAAAACGGATCTTCGCATTTCATTGATTTTTGAAATGGGTAAAAACCAATTTTCAGCAAATTCAATGGATATTTCTGTTGCAGTATAGGGTGTAAATCCTGTTTTGGCTAAGTTTATTTTAAAATTTTCGTCTAGAGAATCGTTATTTTTCGTGCGTTCTTTTGGGTGTTCCAAAGCAACTTTACTTACATTTCCATCCTCGTCAGTAGCAATCAATTCAAAACCTAATTCGTTTTCACGCAGTACTAATGCCGTACTAATTTTTCGAACAGCACTGTCTTCGCGTTCTACAATTTTAATAAAAGCAGCATCGTTATTTCTGTAGATAAATGTACCATCTGCGATTTCCTTTAATACGTTGGGATAGACCCAGCCGTTTTCAGCCCGGTTGACATAAATACCTTCGGCCTCATTATTTTGATTGATGAAGCACAATCCGTCACCATTGTTGAGCAATTCTCCATTTTCAATTTCGTAGGCATTGCCCACAGTTTGGATGAGTTTTCCGATATATTGTCCTTTCGATTTTGGGCTTTCCCAAGAACCAATCGATTGATGTCTTTCGTTTACAAAATAATCCGTGTACCCGCGATTGAAAGTACGATCCAAAGCCGAATCAAATGCATACGTACAAGTGCCAGAAGACGCTTTGGTGTATTCTGCTTCATTTTCGCTCAAGAAAGCGTCTAATTTTTGGCGCAAGTATGACACATTGTTTTTCACATAGACGATGTCTTTCAAGCGGCCTTCAATCTTAAACGATACAATTCCTGCTTTTACTAAATTTGGAATTTGATCCGAAACATCAAAATCTTTAATGGAGAGTAAGTGACTGTTTTTAATTAACGTGTCGCCATTTCCATCTATCAAATTGTATGGTAAACGACAGTTTTGTGCACATGATCCGCGGTTTGCCGAGCGCTCGCCATTGGCTACACTCATGTAACAATTCCCGCTAAACGAAACACATAAAGCACCTGTAACGAAGAATTCTAGTTCAACATCGCTAGCTTCACTGATTTCTTTAATTTGGTGTAAGTTCAATTCCCGAGCTAAAACCACTCTTTGGATTCCTGCATCGGCTAAAAATTTGATTTTAGCAGCATCACGGTTGTTGGCTTGTGTACTGGCATGAAGCGCAATAGGGGGGAGCTCCATTTCGAGTATTGCCATGTCTTGAATAATTAAAGCATCTACTCCAATATCGTAGAGTTTCCAAATTAATTGACGGCATTTTTCCAATTCGTCATCATATAAAATGGTATTAATTACCACAAAAACTTGCGCATTATACAAGTGAGCATATTGAACAAGTGCGGCAACATCTTCGAGCGAGTTGTGTGCATTGGAACGTGCGCCAAATTGTGGGGCACCAATATATACCGCATCGACACCCGCATTTATGGCGGCAATTCCGGTGAGTAAATCTTTTGCAGGCGCTAAAATTTCAATCTTCTTTTTCATAAGTTGAACTATAATAATTCGGTATTTTCCGTAAGAAAGTGTGCAAAGTTCATATAAAAAAATCGAGATTTCTAATTGAAGTTTGCTTTTTCTGATTTAAGAAACCGCTTCTTTGATTCTTCTCATGGCTTCCGTTAATAAAGCTTCGCTAGTGGCATAAGAGAAACGAATACAATTTGGATTTCCAAAAGCATCTCCGGTGACAGTCGCAACATTGGCTTCGGCCAATAAAAACATGGAGAAATCTGTAGCGTCTTTAATTTCGGTTCCTTTGATGGTTTTACCAAAATAATACGATACATCAGGAAAAACATAAAATGCTCCTTCGGGTACATTCAATTTGAATCCTGGAATTTGATTGACCAATCCTACTACTAAATCTCTGCGGTTTTTAAAAGCCATAACCATATCGTTCAATACACTTGGGTCGGCTTCAACGGCTGTAATAGTAGCTCTTTGCGCAATAGAATTGGCTCCAGAAGTAACTTGGCCTTGAATCTTTGTACACGCTTTTGCGATGAATTCGGGTGCGCCAATGTATCCAATTCTCCATCCGGTCATGGCAAAAGCTTTGGCAACTCCATTAACAGTTATGGTTCTTTCTAACATGCCTGGAATAGAACCGATACTACAGAAAGTTCCTGAAAAATTGATGTGTTCGTATATTTCATCCGAAACAATATAAACGTGTGGGTGTTTTTCTAATACAGCAGCTAACGCCGTTAGCTCTTCGCGATTGTATACCGAACCACTTGGGTTACAAGGCGAACTAAACCACATCATTTTTGTTTTTGGTGTGATAGCGGCTTCTAATTGTTCGGGTGTAATTTTAAAATCGCTTTCAACTGAAGTAGGAACTTCTACCGGAATACCTCCCGAAAGCTTGATGATTTCGAAATAGGAAACCCAATAAGGCGCTGGAAGAATGACTTCATCACCATCATTTAACATGACTTGAGCAATATTGTATAACGATTGTTTAGCGCCCGTAGACACTACAATTTGTGAGGCTTTATAATCTAAATTATTATCTCTTTTGAATTTTTTGCAGATGGCTTCTTTCAATTCCAAATATCCTTCTACAGGGGTGTAGGTGCTGTAGTTTTCATCGATAGCGCGTTTTGCAGCTTCTTTAATAAATTCGGGTGTGTTGAAATCTGGTTCCCCTAAACTAAGGCTGATGATGTCTTTTCCTTGTGCTTTTAATTCTCTTGCAAGAGCCGCCATTGCTAAGGTTTGTGAAACGGCTAAGTTGTTAATTCGGTCCGATAACGGGTTCATTGTGTGTTAGTTATTATAGTTAATACAAAAGACGCGATTCCTCGCGTCTCTTCTTTTATTATGCTAATTGTGGTTTTCTTCCTAGTTCTCTCAAATGTTTGAAGTGAGATGCGATGGCCGCTCGAGTTGTTTTAAACTCGTGATATGGTAAGTTACATTCTGCTGCTGTTTGTTTTACAATTTCAGCAATTTTGTTGTAGTGAACGTGACTAATATTAGGAAAAATATGGTGTTCAATTTGGTGATTTAATCCACCGGTATAATAATTTATAATCCAGTTTTTAGGGGCAAAGTTAGCGGTAGTAAATAATTGATGAATTGCCCAAGTATTTTCGATTTCTCCATTGTCATCAGGCATTGGATTAACAGTATCTTCGACAACGTGTGCCAATTGAAACACCACACTTAATATGAGTCCGGCAGTATAATGCATGACAATAAAACCAAGAAGTACTTTCCACCATGTGATTCCCAAAACCATTGGAAGTGCTAACCAAATCGCAAAGTAGATGATTTTTGTAATGATTAAAGTCGTCCAACGAATGACAGGTTTTTTGAATTCGCCGTATGATAAATTTCTTTTTAAATAGCGCTTCATCTGAAGAAAATCAGTTGTAATGGCCCAGTTGAAGGTTAGTAATCCGTATAGAAAAACGGAGTAGTAATGTTGGAATCGGTGAAAACTATACCATTTGGCTGTTTTTGAAAAGCGTAAAATACGACCTGCTTCTAAATCTTCATCATGTCCGAGAATATTGGTATAGGTATGGTGTAAAACGTTGTGTTGTACTTGCCAATTGTATACATTTCCTGCTAAGATGTAAATACTACCTCCCATTACTTTGTTTACCCAAGATTTAGAGGAGTAAGCGCCGTGATTTCCGTCGTGCATTACATTCATTCCCACGCCAGCCATTCCTACACCAATCACTACATTAAGCAATAAATAGGTCCAAAAAGGCATGTCCATTGCTAATAAAAAGAAGTAAGGCGTTAAGAAAAGTGCAAACATTACGATCGTTTTTACGTGCAATTTCCAGTTTCCCGTTTTATCGAGGTTGTTTTCTTTAAAATAGTCATTTACGCGTTTATTCAACGTTCTAAAAAACTTAAGATTGTCGTTTTTTGAAAAAACAGGTGCTTGTATCTCCATAGTATAGTGTTTTTAAGTGAATAACCTTCACTTATAGATGAGTTTGCCAAAACAAACGGTTCAATTATTTGATCTCAAATCGAAAATCAAATTTTGTCAAAGATAATTATTATAATTTTTTCATTTAGGTTATTCTCCATTTTTTATTCACTAAAAAGCGTATTTTTGTCCAAAATTTAACGAATGGAAGCTATTTTAAGTCAATTTCCAAATTTAACTGAAATTCAAATTCTTCAGTTTCGAAAACTGCAAGAATTATATGAAGATTGGAATGCTAAGATTAATGTTATTTCTAGAAAAGACATTGACGAATTGTATACGCGACATGTTTTGCATTCGTTAGGAATTGCTAAAATTATCGAATTCAGACCCGGTTCAAAAATTATGGATGTGGGAACAGGAGGTGGTTTTCCAGGAATTCCATTGGCTATTTTACATCCGGAAGTTGATTTTTATCTAATTGATGTCATTGCTAAAAAAATTAAAGTTGTGAATGAAGTGGCAACAGCATTGGGTTTAAAGAATGTAAAAGCCGAACAAAAACGTGCCGAATTGGTAAAACAAGAATTTGATTTTATTGTAAGTCGTGCCGTTACCAATATGCCTGATTTTGTAAATTGGGTGGAAGATAAAGTGGCAAAAAAGCAACATCACGAATTAGCTAACGGTATTTTATATTTAAAAGGAGGCGATTTAACCGAAGAATTGGCAGCGTTTCCAAAAGCTACAGAATATAATTTATCGGATTTCTTTACCGAGGAGTTTTTTGAGACGAAGAAAGTGGTGCATTTGCCGTTGAAGTATAAGAAATAATGTTTGGGTGTTAGGTGTTAGGAAAAATAGTACAAAACAAAACCCGATTTTCAGCTGAAAATCGGGTTTTTATTTTGTACTTCGTACTTGTAAACTCGTACTTCGAATTATCCTAAAAACGGATATTTATAATCTTCTGGTGTTACAAATGTTTCTTTGATCGTTCTAACAGAAGCCCAACGCAATAAGTTTTGTGCGGAACCCGCTTTATCGTTTGTTCCAGAACCTCTTGCCCCTCCAAAAGGTTGCATTCCTACAACTGCTCCTGTTGGTTTATCGTTGATATAGAAGTTTCCGGCAGCATTTTGTAAGGCAACGGTTGCTTCTTCTACCGCATAACGACATTGACTAAATACCGCACCTGTTAAAGCGTATTCTGAAGTTTCGTCCACTAATTTCAATGTTTCAGACCATTTGGTGTCTTCATACACATAAATCGTAACTACGGGTCCGAACAATTCGGTTTCCATTGTTGCGTATTTTGGATTTGAAGTTAAAATAACCGTTGGTTCAATAAAATATCCTTTTGATTTGTCGTAATTTCCACCGATAATTACTTCGGCATCGCTGTCTTTTTTTGCTTGGTCAATGTAACGCGCTAATTTATCGAATGAAGTTTCCGAAATAACCGCCGTAATAAAATTACCCATATCTTCTGGCGATCCCATTTTCATCGATGCTAAATCGGTAGTTAATTGTGAATGTACTGCTGGCCACAAACTTTGAGGAATATAAACACGAGAAGCGGCACTACATTTCTGTCCTTGGAATTCAAATGCACCACGAGCAATTCCAACCGCAACTTGAGTTGGATTGGCAGATGGATGTGCAATGATGAAATCTTTTCCACCGGTTTCACCTACAATTCTCGGATAGGTTTTATAGGTGGCGATATTTGTTCCAATGGTTTTCCAAATGTCGTTGAACACACCCGTAGAACCTGTAAAGTGAACTCCTGCTAAATGAGGGTTGGATAGAATCACATCGGATACCATGCCCGAATCTCCCATAACCATATTGATCACACCGTCGGGTAGACCGGCTTCTTTGAATACTTCCATGATTACATTAGCCGAATAGACTTGTGTGGCTGCAGGTTTCCAAACCACAACATTTCCCATTAAAGCGGCACTTGAAGGTAAATTCCCAGCAATAGCGGTGAAGTTGAACGGAGTAATGGCATATACAAATCCTTCTAAAGGGCGGTATTCCACTCGGTTCCACATGTCTGAAGTAGAAGCGGGTTGGTCTGCGTAAATTTTTGTCATGAATTCTACATTGTAACGCAAGAAATCAATCAATTCACAGGCAGCATCAATTTCGGCTTGGTGAATGGTTTTTGATTGTGCAATCATAGTAGCTGCATTGATTTTAGCTCTATACGGCCCGGCTAATAATTCGGCTGCTTTTAAGAAAATACCCGCTCTGTTTTCCCAGGCCATGGCGGCCCATTTTTTGCGTGCTTCTAATGCAGTTGTTATTGCTTTTTCTACTAATGCTTTATCGGCTTGGTGATAGACACCCACAACATGTTGGTGGTCATGAGGTGCCGTCATTTTTTTGGTATTTCCGGTTTTGATTTCTTCACTACCAATATAAAGCGGAACTTCTACATTGGAATTCCACATGGCTTTATACGTTTCGGCTACTTTTGTACGTTCTGGGGTTCCAGGAGCATATGATTTTACGGGTTCATTTACTGCTTTTGGAACATTAAAAAATCCTTTTAACATGGTATAGTATTTTGCTTCACTTTCAAAACATTACATGGAAGTGAAAATTAAACAATTGATTGTGTTATTTTATGGTATTATCGTAATCGATCACAAAAATACGAAGTAATTTTTGAATTATTGACAACAAAAATCACGTTTGCGTAGGGCTAAAATAAAGAAATATTAATTGAGTGCAAAAGGGGCTCCTAATTTAAAAGCAGGAATTTCAACTTTAAAACTACGCGTAGAGGTGAAGTTAACCATATTGAAATGTCCTTTCATAGCGCCTATAGGTGATGACAACAAACAGCCTGAGGAATAGGTGTAAATTTCGCCGGGCTTTACTACAGGTTTTTTCCCAATAACCCCTTCGCCATCCACTATCTCTAGGTCATTAAGTGCATCATAAATTTCCCAGTGGCGTGAGTTCAATTGGACAGAATCTTTACTTTGGTTTTCAATGGTTATATGATACGTAAAGGCGTAATGAATTTTGTAGTTTTTGAAATACGTACCTTCAAAACTAGTAAACACTGAAATCTTAATTCCTCTTGTAATTTGACTTACCATTAACGAAGCGCTTTATTGATCAAGTAATCTGTGTTTCAAAAGTACAAATTATATCGTATTTTATATAAAGGGAATGCTAAATTTTTTATAAAATATTCTGAACCAACGATTTCAAATGGTTATCGATTAGTTTTTTATTTCTTCACTTGTAGCCATTCCTATTCCGATGACACGGTCATACCTTTCATTATTTCCTTTGTAGTAAATGAGTGCTGTATAATTGTTTTCGGTTTGAAAGAAGTTGCCGTCTACTGCATTTTTTTTATCAATGTTACCCGATTTATCCGCCAAAAGGTAGAAAAAATTCGTAAATCCTTGTTTGATCAATAAGGCTTTTTCAAAGCGATTTGTTGAGGTGTTGTATTCCATTTTAGTTTCATCTGAGAGGGCATAATTAGTAAACATACCCGCTACGAAGACATCTTTGTCTGGTTCTGGGGGTAAGGCTAATGAGAAATAAACCCAAGAATAATCGGCTTCTGTTTCCGGATGATTCGAATTCGCATTTTGCACAAAAAAATTGCCATTAATATCTGGGAAATAGGTATAAACACTGCTTTTTCTGGGCGTGTTAGTGTACAAATAAGTGTTGTAAATTTGTTCTCCTGAAGTCACTTTTGCTACCGTATTGTTGGTGTTTCGAATGATCTTGTTGTCAATGGTGTAACATTCGTTTCCGCCCCAAAACTGAGTTTCTTTGTTGTATCGATAAATCAATTCACTGCCTAAAGTATACTGTGGTTTTACGCCGGAGATACTAGTGTTCCAATTGCCATTTTGTAATAACGTTACTTTTACATTTTGGATCGGGTTTTGTAGGATTTTATCGCCATAATTTAATGTCAATTCAATATTTTGTTTGGCATCTATGGTTTCAAAATCGCGTGGTCTTCGAACGAGAAGACCTACTTGAATGCCTTCTTCATACAATACAAATTTTCTAGAAAAAACAACTTCATTTTCATCATTTAATACCGTAAGTAAATAGTTGCCACTTTTAGTAATTTGATTGAAGCTATTGGGGAAAGTCTGCTTGTAATGAGAGTACAGTTGGAGGGTGTTGAATGAGTTTTGGTACGTAATAATTCGTTGATTGTCGATTCCAGTTAAATATTCGGCCTTTGATAGGTTAGAGGGCTGGCTCCAATCAAAATTATAATGAGTAATTGTGTAATAATAATCGGCTTCATCACTATACAAGTCATCGAATTGTATTTCGAAAGTATCTCCTAATTTAAAAAAAGGGATGACATTTCTTCCATTTTGGACAAATGAGATGGTTTTAATGTTAAACGGAGGATTTTGTTCTACGGCCGTTTGTGCATAAAAACTTTGGAAAAATAAAAAAGACAGCGCTAGCCAAAAATTTTTCATTTGAAAAAATTTATTCTTCGTAAAAATAGCAAACAATTTTAAGGTCTGCAACTCTACAGGGTAATTTCTAACAAATGAAAAGGCCTCTGGTCTTATTTAAAACACACCGGAATGATTTCTCCTTTGGCAAGGCAATATTTTTCAACGAGATCAGTAGAGATGGTTTCAGTATATTTTACTTCTTCGACTTGGAAACCGATGCTTCTCAGTTTGTTGAAATAATCCATACCATAAATACGAACATGGTCATACTGTCCAAATATTTTAGCCCGTTCTTTAGGATCGGTAATCGAATCATCTGTAAAAGTAGTGGCTCTTTTGATATCTTGTGGGATTTGAAAAATGCCCATGCCTCCAGGTTTTAATACGCGATACAATTCTTGCATGGCCTTGGTGTCATCTGGAATGTGTTCCAAAACGTGGTTGCACAAAATGATGTCATACGTATTGTCTTCAAAAGGAAGGTTACAAATATCTGCTTTAACATCCGCTAAAGGTGAATACAAATCGGTTGTAGTATAGTCTAAATTGCTTTGTTTTTTAAATCGTTTGTAAAATTCTTGTTCTGGAGCAAAATGCAAGACTTTTTTGGGTGCCGTAAAAAAATTGGTTTCTTTTTGTAAATACAACCACAATAACCGGTGTCTTTCTAAGGAAAGGGTACTGGGGGATAACACATTGTTTCGTTGGGTTCCGTATCCATAAGGTAAAAACATTCGAAAGCTTTTTCCATCAATTGGATCCGTATAGCGCGATCCTTTCAAGAGTAAAGCTAGAATGGGACGCACCACCAAACTTAACCGAATTAAAATCGGACGTGGAATGGTATTTAACAGGAGTTTAAAAAGTTGTTTCATTATAATACCAAGGGTTTTTGACGCAATCCATCTTCTTCATTACTTGTAATTCCTAGTGCTTCATAGATGTATGCAAATGTGGATAATAATTCGGGTTTCCCATCGACAATGGCCACGTCGTGTTCAAAATGCGCACTCGGTTTGCCGTCGGCAGTGGTAATCGTCCATCCGTCTTTGTGTTGTTTGATGTTTTTGGTGCCCATATTAATCATCGGCTCAATGGCAATAACCATTCCGTTGACTAGTTTTTTTCCACGTCCACGTTTCCCATAATTAGGCACCTCCGGATCTTCGTGCATTTTTCTTCCTAATCCGTGTCCGCACAACTCTCTAACTACGCCATAGCCTTGTGCTTCACAATATACTTGTACGGCATTTCCAATATCTTCTACGCGGTTGCCTACTTTTGTAGCTCGAATTCCTTCATAGAGCGATTCTTTTGTGATTTTTAATAACTTTTTGGTCGCTGCATCAACTTCACCCACTTCAAAAGTATAGGCATGATCGCCATAAAAACCATTTTTTAAAGCCCCACAATCTACCGAAATAATATCGCCTTCTTGCAAAGGAAGCGCATTTGGAATACCATGAACAACCTGAGTATTTGGACTCATGCAAAGGGTGTTTGGAAAACCATACATGCCCAAAAATGCAGGTTCGGCACCATGAGAACGAATAAAGTCTTCGGCTAATTTGTCAAGGTATAATGTGGTAACACCCGGTTTGATTTCTTTGGCAATCATTCCGAGCGTTTTAGAAACGATTAAGGCGCTTTCCCGCATCAATTCAATTTCTTCAAGGGTTTTGAGTACAATCATAATGAAAAATTTCGCAACAAAAATACAAATTCAAGTTCAATTACAAGACCAAATTCAAAATTCAATTTATTAGATCCAAAACATATTACAAATTGCAGCAAAGTCATGTTTGTACTGCTTATCGCTTTCTTCAACTGTAAATGAAAAGTAGTACCTAATGATGAAAGTATAAGATTTAATCTACGCGTATACTTTATTTAGTGCTAAAATAGGCAGTCATATTATGGTCGTTTTTGTAATAATTTCAATAAAAATGCTATTTGGTTTTAAAATATTTAGTTAAAATACTTCATTTTTGAAAATATTTCAAAGATAACCGGTTTAACAACATTAAATAGCCTACCTTTGTAAGGAATTAAATTTTTCATAGATGAACATTTTTGTAGGAAGTCTTCCTTTCAGTGTAGAGGAAGCAGATTTAAGAGGTTATTTTGAAGAGTATGGAACTGTTGAATCAGTTAAAATTATCTCTGACAAAT
>JAGNZI010000051.1 GCA_017984495.1 Flavobacterium sp. | reverse complement strand
TTTTAAATAGAAATACCATTGGAATGCCTGTAAATAAAAACAGTATTTATATGTATCCTAATATTAAAGCATCCTACAAATTAGTAGGCGATATATTAGTGGCTTATGCTGGAGCGGAAGGTGGTTTACAGCAAAACTCGTATGCAGATTTTGTCGATGAGAATCCGTTTGTGTCTCCTACACTTTTTATTGAGCCAACAGATAATAAATATGATATTTATGCGGGTTTGAAAGGGAAATTAGCTAATTCTGTTTCGTTTAATGTAAAGGCTTCCTTTTTAAATCAAGATAACAAAGCCTTATTTTTACATAATAGATTTAATGTATTATCTACAAATAGCGAAGGCTATGCGTATGGAAATTCATTTGGAGTGGTTTATGATAATGTAAAAACAATGGGTTTGTTTGGGGAGTTAAAAGCTGAGTTTTCAAAAAATATTTCTTTTGGAATGGATGGCACTTTTTCTAATTATAGTACCAACATTGCTTCGCAAGCGTGGAATTTACCCCAATTAAAACTGGGATCTTCGTTAGCAGTTACAATTAATGAAAAATGGTATGCAGGTGCTCATGTGTTTTATGTAGGCGAAAGAAAAGACCTGATTTCTGTGCAATCTGATGCTGCTGTATTTCCACCTGATTTTTCCGATCAAACAGTTACTTTAAAGGGGTATTTTGATCTCAATGCGCATGTGGGTTATCAATACAATGCTCGATTGACGGCTTATCTCAAAGGGAATAATCTCGCCAATCAGCAATACGATCGTTGGGCAAACTTTCCTGTGCAAGGCATTCAAGTATTAATTGGAGCGAATTATAAGTTCGATTTCTAATGCTGAAACGCAATGACACAAGGTTTTTTTGCAGGATTCACAAAGTTATAAATCGTGGAGCACTTAGCGCCCTCTTTGTGCGCTTTGTGGTTAAATAAATATCATGACATTCAAACAAAAAATAAAACAACAACATTTAGTGTTGCTTCAAGATAAAATCGATGTGTATCAAGATATGATTTCGGGTTTGTCAGACGATGCTCAAAATGATGCCAAAAGTTCGGCAGGAGATAAGCACGAAACGGCTTTATCTATGATGCATTTAGAGCAAGAAAAAATTACGCAAAAATTAAAAGAAGCCATTGCTCTACAGCGCATTCTTGATCGAATAGTGGTGTCAAAAAGCAGTCCAATCATTGTTTTAGGAAGTGTTGTAAAAGTCAATGCTTTGCATTTATTCATTAGCGCAGCATTGCCAAAAATTAATGTGGAAGGGGTAAACGTGTTAGCTGTTTCACCTCAATCACCACTTGGAAGTCAATTGATGGGAAAACAACAAGGTGATATTGTAGTGGTAAATGGAGCTACTTTTGCCATTCATGAAGTGGTCTAATTTACTTTTGTTTTTGCTCAAATAATCACTATTTTTTTGAATGCGTCAACTCGAGTCAGTTGGCGTTTTTGTTTTTAACAAATGTTAATAACTTAATGGGTTTTTGCGCTGATTTGTGGCTAAATTTTTTTGGGAATGGTTATATTTGTCTGTTATTTAAAAATCGAATATTTAAGAGATAATTATATGAGCGAAGAAGTTAAGAAAAACAATTATTCGGCAGACAGTATCCAAGCGTTAGAAGGAATGGAGCACGTAAGAATGCGTCCTTCCATGTATATTGGTGATACGGGAGTAAGAGGTTTGCATCATTTGGTGTATGAAGTAGTGGATAACTCTATTGATGAGGCTTTAGCGGGTCATTGTGATACAATTTATGTAGCTATAAACGAAGATAATTCCATTACGGTAGAAGATAATGGGCGTGGTATTCCAGTAGATTTACACAAGAAAGAAGGCGTTTCGGCTTTGGAAGTGGTAATGACAAAAATTGGCGCTGGAGGTAAATTCGATAAAGATTCGTATAAAGTTTCGGGTGGATTACACGGGGTAGGAGTATCTTGTGTGAATGCACTATCGGATCAATTAAAAGCGACAGTATACCGCGAAGGAAAAATTTACGAACAAGAATACGAAAGAGGTAAAGCATTATATCCGGTAAAACAAATTGGAACTACCGATAAAAGAGGTACGATGGTTACGTTCAAACCCGATGCTTCTATTTTTACACAAACCTTAGAATATTCCTACGATACGTTAGCCTCTCGTTTGCGTGAATTGTCGTTCTTGAATAAAGGCATCACCATTACATTAACCGACAAACGTCATTTGGCAGAAGACGGAAGTCAGCCAGTTGAAACCTTCCATTCTAAAGAAGGATTGAAAGAATTTGTCAAGTTTCTAGATGGAAATCGTGTGCCAATTATTGGTCATGTCATCAGTATGGAGCATGAAAAAGGCGAAATTCCGGTTGAGGTGGCATTGATTTATAATGAAAGTTATACCGAAAATATTTTCTCGTATGTAAACAATATCAATACCCACGAAGGAGGAACGCATTTGCAAGGTTTCCGAATGGGATTGACCCGTACGTTGAAAAAATATGCCGATTCATCGGGATTGTTGGATAAATTAAAATTTGAAATTTCGGGCGATGACTTCCGTGAAGGATTAACAGCTATTATTTCGGTTAAAGTTCAAGAACCTCAGTTTGAAGGACAAACCAAAACCAAATTAGGTAACAGAGAAGTAGTTTCTCCGGTTTCTCAAGCGGTTTCAGAAATGTTAGAAAATTATTTGGAGGAAAATCCAAATGATGCTAAGATCATCGTTCAAAAAGTAATCTTGGCTGCACAAGCCCGTCATGCTGCTAAAAAAGCACGTGAAATGGTCCAACGCAAAACCGTTATGGGTGGTGGTGGATTGCCAGGTAAATTATCGGATTGTTCTGAGCAAGATCCAGCAAGATGCGAAATTTTCCTTGTTGAGGGAGATTCGGCAGGTGGGACTGCAAAACAAGGTCGTGATCGAGCCTTTCAAGCGATCTTGCCATTACGTGGTAAGATTTTGAATGTGGAAAAAGCGATGCAACACAAAGTCTTTGAAAACGAAGAAATTCGAAATATTTTTACTGCGCTTGGTGTTACCGTGGGTACCGCTGAAGATAGTAAAGCCTTAAATTTAGAAAAATTACGGTACCATAAAGTGGTAATCATGTGTGATGCCGATGTCGATGGTTCTCACATTTCTACACTTATTTTGACGTTCTTTTTCCGTTATATGAAAGAATTGATCGAGCAAGGTCACGTTTATATTGCAACACCTCCTTTATATATGGTTAAAAAAGGAAATAAAAAGGAATACGCATGGAACGATGACCAACGTGATTTAGCGAATGAAAGAATGGGTGGTAGTGCTGGAATACAACGCTACAAAGGTTTGGGAGAGATGAATGCTGAGCAATTGTGGGAAACGACCATGAATCCGGACTTCAGAACGTTGCGCCAAGTTACCATAGACAGCTTAGCAGAAGCAGATCGTATCTTTTCTATGTTAATGGGGGATGAAGTTCCGCCGCGTAGAGAATTCATTGAGAAGAATGCGGCTTACGCAAAAATTGACGCCTAATAGTATAGATAGCAATTTAGCATTATTTGCTTAAAATTGTAATTTGTTTTTGGTAAATTTGCAGAAAAATATACGTTTAATATAATATAATTAATAATGAAAGTTACTATAGTAGGTGCGGGTAATGTAGGGGCAACATGTGCCGATGTTATTTCGTACAGAGGAATTGCTAGTGAAGTTGTTTTAGTCGATATCAAAGAAGGTTTTGCCGAAGGTAAGGCTATGGATATCATGCAATGTGCTACCACAACAGTATTCAATACTCAATTGAGTGGTACAACTGGTGATTATTCAAAAACAGCCGGAAGTGATGTAGTAGTAATTACTTCAGGTATTCCAAGAAAACCAGGAATGACTCGTGAAGAATTAATCGGAATCAATGCGGGTATTGTTAAATCCGTGGCAGATAATGTATTGACGCATTCGCCAAATGCAATTATTGTAGTAGTGTCTAATCCAATGGATACCATGACCTATTTAACATTAAAAGCAACAGGATTGCCTAAAAATAGAGTTATTGGAATGGGAGGCGCATTAGACAGTTCTCGTTTTAAATATTTCTTATCAAAAGCATTAGACAAACCTGCAAATGACGTGCAAGGAATGGTGATCGGTGGACATGGTGATACAACGATGATTCCATTAACCCGTTTAGCTTCTTACAATGGAGCGCCAGTTTCTAACTTTTTATCTCAAGACGTGTTGGATAAAGTAGCCGCAGATACTATGGTAGGTGGCGCTACTTTAACCGGTTTGTTAGGTACTTCAGCTTGGTATGCACCAGGAGCTTCTGTAGCGTATTTAGTAGACAGTATTTTAAACAATCAAAAACGCATGATTCCTTGTTCGGTATTGTTAGAAGGAGAATATGGTCAGCAAGATATTTGTATGGGTGTACCCTGTATTATCGGTAGCAACGGAATTGAGCAAATTGTAGATGTGCAGTTGAATGAAGCAGAAAAAGCGGCTTTTGCCAAATCTGCAGACGCAGTGCGAGCTATGAATGCCGATTTGAAATCGGTGTTGTAATTGCCAATAAAATAATTGAAAATGCCATCAAGAAATTGATGGCATTTTTGTTTTAAATCGAATTAGAAGAGCGTGCATTAAGCTCTTTTTTTAAAATAAACGACTCATTTTGAAGGGATAATCTATTTATTATTGAAAACTTGTATAAAAAGCGCATTTTAATCGAAAATAAAATTGCTTAATCCTATTGTAAATTATATATTTGTCCGTTTTTATAATATAGAATAAATAAATTTTAGAGTAATGCAGAATAGAGGACTTATTAAATTTTTCGCAATTATCTTTGCTTTGGTATGTATATACCAGCTTTCTTTTACTTTTGTGGCTAGCGGTATCGAAAAAGATGCTAAAGCTTTTGCAAAAGGCGATTCAAAAAAAGAATTAGCTTACTTGGATTCCATCGGTAAAGTAGAGGTATATCCTGTTTTAGGGTATACATTCAATGAAGTTAGACAAAAACAGTTAAATAAAGGTCTTGACTTAGAAGGAGGAATCAATGTTATTCTTCAAATATCGGTTAAAGATGTATTGAAAGGATTGGCAAACGATTCAAAAAATGCAGCCTTCAATAAAGCGTTGGCGGATGCTAAAACCAACCAACAAGGAAATCAAGATTATATTGATGCCTTTTTTGTAGAGGCAAACAATGCCAATATCAATTTGGCAGCTGCAGATATTTTTGGAAACAGAAATTTAGAAGCAGAAATCAAAAACGGAATGACCAACAAACAACTTGAGCCTATTGTAAAAAAGAAAGTGCAAGAGTCGGTTGAAAGTGCATTCAACGTATTAAGAAAACGTATCGACCAATTTGGTGTAACACAACCTAATATCCAAATGTTAGGAAATTCAGGTAGAATTTTAGTTGAATTACCGGGTGCTAAAGATGTAGATCGTATCAAAAATTTATTGCAAGGAACGGCTCAATTAGAGTTTTGGGAAACCTATAAATTAGAAGAAGTTTCTGGTTTCGTAATGGCTGCTGATGAAGCACTTAAGAAAACAGAGATTGCTGTAAAAGCGGCTCCTGTAAAAAAAGTAGGTATCGATTCGTTGTTAACGGATAAAGCCGATACTGCTGCCGCAAAAACAAGTCCGTTTTTAGGAAAAATGGTTGGTCCTGGTCAACAAGGAATTGGTTTCTTTAATGTAAAAGATACTGCAGTAATCAACAGCTATTTAAAAAGAGCTGATATCAGAGCATTATTACCTGCAACCTTATCAAATATTCGTTTTGCTTGGGGTAAAGTAAACCCAAAAAATCCGGAGGCTACTGAATTATATGTATTAAAAGGAACTAGAGATAATGTGGCTCCATTAAGTGGTGGTGTTATCGTTGACGCTAAAGATACTTTCGATCAATTTGGTAAGCCTGCTGTGTCCATGCAAATGAATGCAAATGGCGCAAGATTATGGGAAAAAATTACAGGTGCTGTATCGCAACAAGGTAATGCAATCGCTATTGTTTTAGATAATACAGTTTATTCTGCACCGGGTGTAAGTAAAGGAGCGATTACAGGTGGTCAATCTGAAATTTCAGGTAACTTCACGTTAGAAGAAACTAAAGATTTAGCCAACGTATTAAGAGCCGGTAAATTGCCAGCTGCTGCCGAAATTATTCAATCAGCTGAAGTTGGACCATCTTTAGGTCAAAAAGCTATTGATGCAGGTATCATCTCTTCTTTAGTAGGATTTATTTTGGTGTGTGTTTGGATGGTGTTCTACTACGGTAGAGCCGGATGGTATGCCAACGCAGCCTTATTATTAAACGTATTGTTCTTGTTTGGTGTTATGGCAAGTTTTGGTTTTGTATTAACATTACCAGGTATTGCAGGTATCGTATTAACATTGGGTACGGCAGTAGATGCGAACATCATTATCTATGAAAGAGCAAAAGAAGAATTGCGCGAAGGAAAATCATTGAGTGATATCGTTGATATTTCTTACGGATGGAAAGGAGCTATGCGTTCAATTGTTGATGCAAACGTGACGCACATATTAACAGGTATCATCTTATTTGTATTTGGAACAGGACCTATTCAAGGTTTTGCCTTAACCTTATTGATTGGTATTTTTACCTCGTTATTTACCTCAATTTTTATTGCTAGAATTTTTATCGATAGAGATATAGCTAAAAACAGAGTGTTAACTTTCTCAACTGCCATTACTAAAAACTGGTTTACTGGTTTCCATTTTGATTTTATCAAAGTAAAAAAATGGACGTATTTATTCTCTTCAATTGTTGTAGTTGTGAGTTGTGTATCGTTCTTTGTTAATGGATTGGATGAAGGTGTAGATTTTGTTGGAGGTAGAACCTACCAAGTTAAGTTTGAAAAACCAGTAGAATCTAATGTGGTTTCTGAAGAGCTTTCAAAAGAATTCGGATTGCCAGTAGAAGCTAAAGTTTTTGGTGATGCTGATCAATTGAAAATCACAACAAAATACAAAATCAAAGAAGAAGGTATTGCTATCGATAAAGAAGTAAATGAAAAGTTATATAACGGACTTAAAAAATACTTTAATGAAGATCTTACTTACGAAAAATTCATCAACTTATATGAAGGTAAAAAATTCGGAGTATTGTATGGTTCTAAAGTAAGTCCAACCATCTCTGCTGATATCAAAACCAATTCATTCTGGGCAGTTATCGGAGCTATGTTAGTGGTTGCATTATACTTGGTAATCTCTTTTAGAAAATATGGTTACTCTATTGGTGCCGTTGCAGCTGTAGCGCATGACGTAATTTTTGTATTGGGAGTGTATTCACTTTGCTACAAATTTATGCCATTCCACATGGAAATGGACCAACACTTTATCGCAGCTATCTTAACGGTTATCGGATATTCAATGAATGATACGGTTATTGTATTTGATAGAATTAGAGAGTTTATTGACGGAAAACGAAAAGGTACTTTCAAAGAAGTTGTAAATGCGTCTATTAATACAACGCTTTCTAGAACATTGAATACGTCATTAACGATGATCATGGTATTATTAATCATGTTTATTTTTGGTGGGGAATCAATTAGAGGATTTATCTTTGCGATGTTAATTGGTATCATTATCGGAACGTATTCTTCATTATTTATCGCTACTCCAGTATTGGTAGATTCGATGAAGAAAAGCGATATCGATGAAATCGAAAAAAGACACGCATAATTAAAATACACCTAGTAAAAAGCTGCTTTCATTGAAAGCAGCTTTTTTTTATACGATACTTTTCAGATTCACGTTATGATGAATAGTACAAAAGAAAACTACTTATGAAATTGAAATTCTTGTTTTTGTTAATAGTTCTGGGATTGCAATCCTGTAATACGAATGAAGTATATCATGACTTCCAAAATGATTTTAAAGACAACCGCTGGTCTGCAACTGATATCAAAGTCTTTGCGTTTGAAAATGAAGATGCGGAGGGCTTATATACCCTTAAAATTCAATTGGCACACATTTATAATTTTGAATTTTCTACAATTCCGTTAAATGTGGTGATCACAAGTCCAAATGGAGCAAAGGAAACGCTTTCAATGGAATTAGTAATGAAAGATTCCACGGGGCATGATATAGGCGATTGTACGGGTGATATTTGTGACGTTTATGCGCCAATCCAATCCCATGTAAAACTCCAAAAAGGAACTTATACCATAGAAGTGAAGAGTGCTTTTGAAGGGCCTTATTTGCCAAATATTTTAGGGGTAGGAGTGATCGTTGAAAAAAGTCAACAATAGCTACAAAAAAAGCGGTTAGAATTTCTAACCGCTTTTTTTTATGCGTTACTTTCTTTGGCTTTTACAACAAAGAAAATGCCTATTATTATGAAGGGAATACTCAGCCATTGTCCGGTAGAAAGGGCATTGAAAATTGGGTATTCTTCAAAACCACCCTGACTCTCTTTTACAAATTCAACGACAAATCGAATCGACCAAAGTAAGATCAAGAACAAACCAAACAAATACCCTGCTTTATTTCTCGCTTCTGTTTTCCAATATAAAAACATCAAAATCAAGAAGACAAAAACATAACAAATGGCTTCATATAATTGTGCGGGATGTTTTGGAGCAACATTGGCCAATAAAGTTGCAAATTGCGGTTGGGTGGCAATGGCTTGATAAGCTTCCTGAGCCGAAGTGGTTTGAGTGAGTTGCATCGCTTCTCTTGCGCCATACTCATCGCGTAAAAATCGAATCCCCAAAGCGTTATCTGTTTTGATACCTACAATCTCAGAATTGAAAAAATTACCCAAACGAATAAAAATTGCACCCAATGAAACCGGAATAACAATTCGGTCTAATATCCATAAAAACGAACGTTTGATGACGCGTTTTTGAATGTAAAACATGGTAAGAATTATCGAAATTGCAGCACCATGACTAGCTAAGCCAGCAAAACCAGTGAAATGAATCGAGGGTTGGGTACTGATGGGAAGTAACACACTCCACGGATCGTCATGAAATAATTCGGGTTGGTAAAAAATCACATGGCCCAATCGAGACCCAAGCATAGTAGCTACTAACGTATAAATGAATAATTTGTCCAGTGATTCGACCGATTCTTGTTCTCTTGTGAAAATAGGTTTCATGATGTACCAACCCAATCCAAAGGCCAAAACCCATGAAAGGCTATAAAAACGAAGCATGAAAAAACCCAAATCAATTCCTTCTGAAGGATTCCAAAGGATATGTAGTGCCTGTATCATAATTTTTGTTTCTGATTAAAGCGTAAAAATAAATATTATTATTGGGAAACGTGTTAAAATTCTAATAAGAAATTTATTCATTTTAAAATCAATTTCAAGTTCGAATTTCAAAATTTGAATTGCTGACTTCAATCTCAAGGTACCGGATCATAACCACTTTTTCCCCAAGGATTGCAACTAAAAATGCGTTTAATAGCGAGCCAAGTTCCTT
>JAGNZI010000050.1 GCA_017984495.1 Flavobacterium sp. | reverse complement strand
CCACCAAAGTAAATGGTTTCAATTGTTTCGGGAATGGGTGATGGGTGATGGGTGATGGATTTGCTTCGCAGTTCAATTTCTTTTGCCAAAGCCGCAACCATTTCGTCTTTCTTCTTTAACGAAGTCGAAAAATGAAAGTCGCAATAATGACAGGCTTGCTTGCAAAAAGGGATATGGATGTATATTCCGCTCATGCTATTTTTTTATGCGAGATTCATTATTTTTCACAAAGGCATCCCAACCTGTATAACTTTTTTCACCAACTACTTTCCCTGAATTGAAGAAATGACAAACCGCAGCTGCCAAACCATCGGTAGAATCAAGGTTTTTGGGTAATTCTTTTAAACCCAATAGCTGCTGGAGCATTTTAGCAACTTGTTCCTTGCTCGCATTTCCGTTTCCGGTGATGGCCATTTTAATTTTTTTGGGTTCGTATTCGGTAATCGGAATATCCCTAGAAAGACCGGCAGCCATAGCGACTCCTTGAGCACGTCCGAGTTTCAACATGGATTGCACATTTTTACCAAAGAACGGTGCTTCAATAGCAATTTCGTCGGGGTTGTGGGTGTCGATTAATTCGATCGTTCGTTCAAAAATGACCCGTAGTTTTTGATAATGATTGTCGTATTTTGACAAAATCAATTCATTCAGCTGTACAAATTCCATTTTTTTATTGACCACCTTTATCAACCCGAAGCCCATAATTGTGGTTCCAGGGTCAATACCTAATATGATGCGTTCGTTTGCCAATGAAAATTATTTTTCTACTTTAATGATTACCGGAAGTATGAACTGCGTTTTAACTTTTATACCCCGTTTAATCGCGGGCTCTACTTTCGGAAAATTGGCCAATCGGGCCATTAAAATACTGTCTGCTTTTATTTTATCATACGCCACACTGTCTTTTAAAAATTGGGGCTCAAATTGCAAACTCGCATCCGGATGTATGGTCACTTTAACCGATATGGTATCGGTTTTAGGATAGAGCATTTGAAGGGTATCCAACCCTATTCTTTCTTGAATCGTTTGTGCTAAATAATCAAAAAAACACTGCTTTTTAACGGCAGGATCTTTTATGGTATCACATGAAAGTACCGACGGTAATTCGTCTACTTCTTCCCAATTGATTTTTTGCAATTCTTGTTGCAACAATTGATTTTCATCGGGTACTTTTTTGTCAAATAATTGACACGAATACAAGAGTACAGCCGCTACAATAAGTTGGAGTGTTTTTTTCATGTTAATCTTACATCTGAAATTTTATAGGCAAAGCAAAGCTCACCTTTATGGGTTTGTCATCGCAAAATGCCGGTACGCATGTTGGCATGGCTTTAATAATTCGGATCGCTTCTTCCTCTAATACCAATCCGTTTTCGGGCCCTCTGGCATCCATAATTTCAGGGTTCCCTTCTATATTAATTAGGAATTGAACAAGGACTGTTCCTTCGATTTCATGTTCAATAGCAAATGAGGGGTAGCTAAACTTATTTGCTACGTGTTTTCTAAAAAAATCTATAAACGGTATTTCTTCCTCTTGCTCGCTGATACTGTTTTTTACTTTAAAAAAGGGCAATACGGGCTGATCACATTTGGTAAACCCATTGAGATCATCAACAACTTTAGTCGTTGCTTTGGTTATAGAATCTTGTTGTTTTTTTTGTTGTTTGGCTAGTTTGCTTTCTGCTACGCGAACCAAATATGCATCCCATTCTTTATTCTTAGCTTCTTCTAACGCTTTTTTGGCTTTTGCCAATTCTTTCAATCGGTCCGAAGTACTTCCAGACGGTTGTTGTGCTACCGAAACTGTAACTATAAATAATGAAATCACTAGTGTAAATAAACTTCTCATGTTTTAATTTTGCCCTGTTTGACCTGAACAAAGTTATGAAATTGTTAGACATGAACTAGTATCTTATAGGATTACTTTTGATGCAATTGTGTATTCGTAAAATTGACTATTCGTATTCATATTGCAAGTGGCTATCTTCATCATGAAGCCATTAAATCAAAAAAGCCTTGCATAAATGCAAAGCTTTTCATTGGTCTAACTACTAAACCTAATCCCAATTGCTTGGGAATAAACAACACAACTATCTTGATTTTGATGCCTTTTATATACAACATCAAAAAACCTTTTTTGGGCAAAAAAGCACTTCAATTTCTCGAAGTGCTTTTTATTTTCTGGCGGTCTGGACGGGACTCGAACCCGCGACCCCATGCGTGACAGGCATGTATTCTAACCAACTGAACTACCAAACCAGTGCATTTTTCACCTTTTCTTTATGAATAAAGGGCTAGGTGAACTTGATTGCGAGTGCAAATATACTACGCTTTTTGATTCCTGCAAATATTTTTTGAAAAAAAGGCAAACTTTTTTCGAGCACCCTAGGCAAACTTTTGTTTTTCAACCAAATAGGCTGTCATTATTTTTTCGAAAGTTTCTCCAATTGCAACCGGTATGTATTTTATTTGATATTGCAAGCAAGTGGATTCAATGGTTTTGAAATAAGTACGCATTGTTTCTTGATAGGCATCCTGACTATTTTCAGCAAAAAGCTGAACCGTTTCACCGGTTTCAACATCAATAAACTTTCTAGGGGCGGCATCAAAATCAAAGTCCAATTCGGTCTTTGGATCATACACATGAAACACCACAACTTTATGTTTGTTGTGTTTTAAATGTTGCAATGCCTTAAAAATTTTATCATTATCCTCATTTTGAAACATATCCGTAAACAAAATTACCATGGATCTACGATGTAAATTTTCGGCAATTTGATGCAAATAAGTAACGGTATCCGTTGTTTTTGTTGCATTATTGCTTGAAATTAACGCTTCTAATTGATGCAAAAGCATGTGGTGGTGACGATCGCTACCTTTTTCAGGAGCATAATACTCATACCGATTCGAATAGATACTTAGTCCCACGGCATCCCGCTGTTTCTTTAGCAAATTCATCAATACAGCAGAAGCCAATACAGAAAATCCAATTTTATTTTCAAAAAAAACTTGCTGATTGCGCAACTTGGGATAATGCATGGAAGAGGAATTATCGAGGATCAAATGACATCGTAAATTGGTTTCTTCTTCGTATCGTTTGGTATATAATCGGTCGGTTTTTGCAAATAATTTCCAATCCAAATGCTTGGTACTTTCACCAGGATTGTAGGTTTTGTGTTCGGCAAACTCAGCCGAAAAACCATGAAATGGCGATTTGTGCATTCCAGAAATAAAGCCCTCCACAATTTGATTCGCCAAAAGTTCTAAATGTTCAAAACGCGCAATTCTTTCTATTTGCTGATCTAATTTCATACATTCAAAGATAGGAAAAGATTTTATTTATAGGAGAAAGGTTATGGGAAAGGTTATGAATAAAAAAAGGTCCAACTTTCGTTGAACCTTTCACTTTCTTATATTTTATAGATTACAGTAACGCATCGATAGCATCTGTGTAGGTTTTTTTAGGTGCAACACCTACTTGTCTTCCTACTACTTCTCCGTTTTGAAAAATCAAAACCGTTGGGATGTTACGCACACCATATTTCGCAGCGAATTCTTGATTTGCATCCACGTCTACTTTACCAACTACTGCCTTTCCTTCATACTCACTGTGGATTTCGTCAATAACTGGTCCGACCATTCTACAAGGTCCGCACCAAGCTGCCCAAAAATCTACTACTACTGGTTTGTCTGATTTCAATACTACTTCATCAAAAGTAGCATCTGTTATTGCTAATGCCATATGTTCTTTATTTTATTATTAATTGAATTGCAAATTTAGGAATTTATTATCAATGACAATGCGAAATAAAATTAGTTTTAATTATGCTGCTATTGCCATTATTTATGCATTAATTTAGTTTAAAGCTTACGTTCATTTTATCCAGTTCTTGAAGAAATTCTGATGAAATTTTTACTTTCAATTTTCGGCTCGGCATGGAAAGTTTGGTTTTTACAACAATTTCTTCTCGCTCTACTGGAATGGCTACATCCATTGCCACATCCTCTTCCCCTTCATCGGTAGGGTCCAATTCTTCATCCATACTAACCGGACTCATTTCTAGTGCTTTTTTGATGCGTTCTAATTCCATCACTTCAAAAGTTACCGAATGATCACCTTTATGGGACATAAAAAGTTCGTTGAGCTCAGTTACTAAGGACGCGTTTACTTCTTTAATGTCCAAATGAATGACTAATTTTTTAGCAAAAACGGGCAATACATCGGCCAACATTTTAGCATCAATAAATTGAATACGTGGATCTGATTTTTTACCAGTTTCACGGTTGACCCAACCTTCTTTGACGTTGATTTTGAAATACACAAACTGATTTTGCAACAAGAAATGACGGTATTTTAAATATTCTTCGTCAAAAATTCGAAACTCAAAACTTTCATCATAACCTTCTAATGCAAAAGTAGCCCAACCCTTGCCGTTTTTTGCGGTGCGATGCTGCACATTGGTTACTATCCCTCCAAAGGATAAGTTTTTTCCCAAATGCTGTGCTAGATTTTTAAGCGATTCCAATTTGGCGTTACAAAAATATTTCATTTCAAATTTGTAATCGTCTAAAGGATGCCCCGAAATATAAATTCCAACCACTTCTTTTTCTTTGGCTAATTTTTCCATGGTGCTCCAATCTTCACAAGGAGGAACCACCGGCTCTGCAATTTGCACTTCCGATGCATCGCCAAACAAACTCACTTGAGAGGAATTTTCGTTCTCCTGAAATTTTGAACCGTAGCGAATGGCCTTCTCTAAGAAGGTAATTCCGTCGCCATCATGATGAAAATATTGGGCCCGGTGTGTTTCAGTAAAACCATCAAAACCTCCTGCTAAGGCTAAATTTTCAAAGGCTTTTTTATTCGCAGCACGCAAATCGATGCGTTTGGCCAAATCAAAAATAGATCTATAATTTCCGTCTTTTCTTCGTTCAACTATCGTTTGAACCGCTCCTGCTCCAACCCCTTTTACAGCTCCCATTCCAAAACGAACGGCATAGTTTTCATTCACCGTAAATTTATAAAAGGATTCATTGACATCGGGTCCTAAAACGGCCAATCCCATACGTTTACATTCTTCCATAAAGAACGAAACTTGTTTGATGTCGTTCATGTTATTGGAAAGTACCGCAGCCATATATTCTGCGGGATAGTGTGCTTTCAAATAGGCAGTTTGGTAGGCAATCCAAGCATAACAAGTAGAGTGCGATTTATTAAAGGCATAACTAGCAAAAGCTTCCCAGTCTTTCCAAATTTTCTCTAAAATAACCGGATCGTGTCCTTTTTCAGCCGCTTGATTGATGAATTGCGGCTTCATTTTGTTCAACACCTCAATTTGCTTTTTCCCCATGGCTTTTCGCAAAACGTCGGCATCCCCTTTTGAAAATCCGGCTAATTTTTGCGACAAAAGCATTACCTGCTCTTGATAAACCGTAATTCCGTAGGTTTCTGCCAAGTATTCTTCACAAGCTTCTAAATCGTATTTTATTTCTTCTTCGCCATTTTTTCTTCGAACGAATGAAGGTATATATTCTAAAGGTCCCGGACGATATAGAGCATTCATGGCGATCAAATCGGCAAATACAGTTGGCTTTAAGTCCTTCATGTACTTTTGCATTCCGGGTGACTCGTATTGGAAAACCCCAACCGTCTCACCTCTTTGGAACAGCTCATAGGTTTTTGTATCGTCAATTGGAAAATTATCAGGATCTAAGTCAATATCCAATCGATATTTTACCAATTTTACCGTATCTTTAATTAAGGTCAAGGTTTTTAATCCTAAGAAGTCCATTTTTAACAATCCGGCACTTTCGGCAACCGAGTTGTCAAATTGGGTAACATACAAATCCGAATCTTTTGCCGTGGTAACAGGAACAAAATTTGTAATGTCGCTGGGGGTAATGATTACACCACAGGCATGGATTCCAGTATTTCTCATGGAACCTTCCAAAACTTTAGCTTGTTGTATGGTTTCCCCCGCTAAATCTTCAGAATGAGCAATTTCGATCAGTTCTTTGACTTTATCAAATTCTTCCGAACGTAATGCTTTTTTAACTTCACTCTCGTCTTCGGCTAAGAATCGTGCCAAATTCCATTTGGATGGCATCATCCCTGGAATCAATTTTGCAATTCGATCGGCTTCAAACAAGGGTAAATCCAAAACACGAGCTGTGTCTCGAATTGCCGACTTCGTAGCCATTTTACCATAGGTAATAATTTGTGCTACTTGATTGGATCCGTATTTATTGATTACATAATCCATAACACGTCCACGGCCTTCATCATCAAAATCGATATCGATATCGGGCATGGAAACACGATCTGGATTTAAGAAACGCTCAAAAAGCAAATCATATTTAATGGGGTCAATATTTGTAATTCCTAAACAATAGGCCACGGCAGAGCCCGCAGCAGAACCCCTACCAGGGCCCACAGAAACATCCATTTTACGGGCTTCAGCAATAAAATCTTGTACAATTAAGAAATACCCTGGATAGCCCGAATTGGAAATGGTAAGCAATTCAAAATCCAACCGTTCTTTAATTGCATCGGTAAGCTCAGGATATCTTTTTTCGGCCCCTTTGTAGGTTAAGTATCGTAAATAGTCGTTTTCACCTCTAACGCCACCATCTTCGGCATCCGCTGGAACTTCAAATTCATCTGGAATTTTAAACTTTGGAAGTAATACATCTCTATAGAGTGAATAGGCTTCAACTTTATCGATGATTTCTTGAATGTTAATAATCGCTTCGGGTAAATCAGCAAAAAGCTGCTTCATTTCGTCGCCCGATTTGTAGTAATATTCTTGATTGGGCAACCCATAACGATACCCGCGACCACGACCTATAGGTGTTGCTTGTTTTTCTCCCTCTTTTACACACAACAAAATATCATGCGCATTGGCATCTTCTTTGTTAACGTAATAGGTATTATTGGTAGCGATCAATTTCACTTGGTGCTTTTTTGCAAAAGCAATTAACGATTGATTGACCCGGTTTTCGTCTTCTTGTTTGTGGCGCATGACTTCCAAATAGAAATCAGCACCAAATTGTTCTTTCCACCAAATAAGTGCTTCTTCGGCTTGACTTTCACCTACATTTAAAATCTTACTCGGAATTTCACCATATAAATTACCCGACAAAACAATGATGTCTTCTTTGTACTTTTCTATAATTTTTCGATCGATACGCGGCACATAGTAAAACCCATCTGTGTAAGCAATGGAAGACATTTTAGCTAAATTATGATAGCCTTTTTTATTTTTAGCCAGTAGTACAACTTGATACCCGTTGTCTTTCTTGGTTTTATCTTTATGATCGTCACAGATATTGAATTCGCAACCTACTATCGGTTTAATTTCGCTCGCTACAGGATTTTCACCTGCTGCAATTGCCGCTTCAATTTTTGCTTTAGCGGCTTTATTATGGTTCATTACAGCACTTACAAAATGAAAGGCGCCCATCATGTTACCCGTATCTGTAATGGCAACCGCTTGCATATTGTTTTTAGCAGTAGCGCTAACCAAATCGTTCACTGCTATAGTTGATTGCAACACTGAAAACTGCGTATGATTGTGTAAATGAGCAAATGCTGCTTCGTTTAAATCCGATTTTACCGAAGCCGAAATGGTGGTTTGAATCTCTTGTTGTTCCTCTTTTTTTAATCGGGAACGAATGGCTTCTGAAGCTTGTTTTAAATTGATGTGACGCAATCCAATCAATTGGATTTCCCCTAAATTTTTTTCGCGAAAACTTCTAAAATATTCAGGAGCAACGTCGAGTTCTTCTTTGGTAAAAACTTCTCTTTTGATCAGCTCCAAAAAACAACGTGTAGTGGCTTCAACGTCGGCAGTTGCATTATGCGCTTCTGCGAAAGGTTGATTGAAAAGATATTGATGTAATTCGGTAAGCGTTGGTAATTTAAACTTTCCACCTCTACCCCCGGGCAATTTTAACAAACTTGCTGTTACCTCGGTACAGGTATCTAAAACCGGCATTTTCGATAAATCCGTACCGATGCCTGTACGATGGAATTCGCACCCCATAATATTTACATCAAATCCTACATTTTGCCCAACGATAAATTTTGTTTTGGAAAGCGCAATGTTAAATTTTTCCAATACTTCCGATAAAAGAATGCCTTGTTCGATGGCTAATTCGGTTGAAATACCATGAATTCTTTCGGCATCATATGGGATATTAAAACCTTCGGGCTTGACCAAAAAATCTTGGTGCTCGATCAAATTCCCCATATCATCATGCAGTTGCCATGCAATTTGTATACAACGAGGCCAATTGTCTGTATCTGTAATAGGTGCAGACCAACTTCTAGGCAATCCGGTGGTTTCGGTGTCGAAAATTAAATACATGTAACGAATGATTAATGATGGGTAATGACGGTAATGAATTACCAATTACTGTTTTCAAAAATACAGTTATTGCCCAATTTGTGCAATTTTAGTTATCAACAAAAAAACCATTTGAAGGCCTTCAAATGGTTTTTTATATATTTAGATGTTACTGAATTTATTGTGCTAAGGGCACTTTGTAAAAATTTCCTTCAGAAAACGTAACTATTTCACCTTCTGTATTCGTAGCATTCAATTTGAAAGTCCCTGTAAATAATCCCCCAGAAGCATCTATAATCGTAATTTCTCCATTACTTTGCTGTACATTTTCGATGCGTACAGTAGCATTATTATTACCTCCAAGAATGGTAATCACATCTCCAGCAACATATCCCAGTCCTCTCGAAACTACGGTAGCCTTGGTAACTGCACCAGACAAGGTAGTTAATGCCAATCGGAGTCCAGAACCTGATCCTCCACTTGTATGTGCGGCTGCAGCACTTGTATATCCTGTTCCTGCAGTTAGTACACTAGATAATTTATAAGCTGGTCCAGCTACAACACGAGTATCAAATATCCCTACAAAACTACTTAACGCATTTCCTGCTGAGGTATAAGTGGCAAAATTACCGGCATTTTGTGTGCCCAATAAATACGTTCCAGGTGCCGTTGCAGCTGTTTTCAATTCTACTGTTTCATAAGAAGTATAAGCAGTAATGGTCATTCCTCCATTTGCATCTACAGCTACTCTTGCTTCATTAGCTCGCCATTGTACATCATTCAATTGGGCTTGAAAACCAGGGGTATTGGTTTGAATATCTTGTTCACATGAACTAAATAAAGCCACAACAGCTAGTATAGAAAATATTTTTTTCATTATAAATGTTCTAAATTATTATGTAGGAAACAAAAATAAGTTTTTTATCCCAACAAAAACAAAATAGCAGAAAAAATATTTTTAACCACTTAGTATATTTGTATCACAAAGTTTTATATATTTGCACCCTTAAATAACCAAGGTCGAGTACCTTAAATTAATCACAAGATTATGTCAGTAAAAATTAGATTACAAAGACACGGAAAAAAAGGGAAACCTTTTTATTGGGTTGTTGCAGCAGATGCAAGATCAAAAAGAGATGGTAA
>JAGNZI010000013.1 GCA_017984495.1 Flavobacterium sp. | reverse complement strand
CAACGAGCAATTACACGGTGACGGTAAGTTCTGATTTAATTGAAAACAGTTGTAAGGACACTCGCTTACGAATTTATACTGGCACTTGCGTCGCACAAACATGTGTAACCTCTGATGATGATTCCGGCGTTATTAATTGTGAAGCCACGGGAAATTCTTATCTTTCTAAAGCCTCCTTCAACGCAACAGCCGGAACCACCTACTACATTGTTTGGGACAACCGTTGGAGTGCCGCTGCCTTTAATTTTCAACTCACAGAATTACCTGTAGGATACAATCCTTGCGCAACAGCAACAGCAATTGTTCCAGGAACTACTGTGGTAACTACCCTTAATCAAAACAACATTAGTACGGCCTGTTCTTCCGCTAATCTATCCAAATGGTATTCCTATACACCTACGATTAACGCCACCGTTACGGTTTCATCAGATTTAGCTGTCAATATATGTAAAGACACCAATTTCAGTGTGTACACAGGAAGTTGCACAACTGGACTAACTTGTATTACTAGCGATGATAACTCGGGTGTAATTGCTTGTAACAGCGGAAATTCAAATTCTAACTTATCCGTGAAATCGTTTGATGTTACTGCCGGCACAACGTATTATATTGTTTGGGACAATCGATGGAGTACTTCGGGTTTTGACTTTACACTTACCCAAGTTCCGGTAATTATTCCTGTAACGTATACCACACAAAACATTGCAAACATTAATAGTTCATACAATATTTGCGTAGTCGATATGAATGGCGATTACAAAGACGATATTGTTGGCATCAATGCAAATTCGATGCGCGTTCATTACCAAGGTACAACGCCAGGAAGTTTTACAATGACCGATCATAATTTTTCATTTACAGGATCAACTTCTGCAGTACTTCTGCCCAACTGGAGTCTGGCAGCAGGGGATTATAATGAAGATGGTTTTAATGATTTAGTACTCGGTAATGGAAATGGTGCTTCCATAATTACTTCAAATAACACCGGAACCAATTACTCAGCGACCGTTCCTGGCCAATATATTTTTTCACAACGTACTAATTTCGCTGACTTAAATAATGATGGAAATTTGGATATTTTTGTTTGCCATGATATTGCACCCAGTTGTTATTATTTGAATAACGGTAATGGAAATTTAACGTACTATCAATCGACTGTTACACCTGGCGCAATGAACATTGCTACAACTACAGGTAATTACGCCACTTTATTTACCGATTTTGACAACGATGGGGATAGCGATGTTTTTGTTTCCAAGTGTTCTGGACCTCCTTGTGAATTGTATCGCTACGATGGCAATAACACCTATACCAATATTTCTGCTATTGCAGGCATAAACGTTACCCCTATTCAAACCTGGTCTTCTGCAATTGCTGATTTTGATAATGATGGAGATATGGACATCATCATTACTGCGAGTGCAGGTTTGCATAAATATTTTAGAAATAATTTAGACACTACCAATACTACAGAAGAAGCGTATACCGATATTACAGTAGGCTCAGGATGGGACACCAACCTTTCTACCAATATTGACAACATTGCATATGACTTTGACAACAATGGATTTGTCGATGTTTTAGGTGGTGGAGGTAAAATCATGTACAACAGAGGAAATAGTACTTTTTCATCGGTAAGCTACACTGGAATAAGCGTTGGTGCAGTTGGTGATTTAAATAATGATGGCTTTTTAGATATCCAAAATGGAACAACCATTCGTTATGCGGTTCCCAACGGAAATAATTGGATAAAATTCTCATTACAAGGTGGACTAAGTAATCGTAATGGTATTGGTGCTCGAATCGAAATTTATGGTGCCTGGGGTAAACAAATTAGAGACATCCGAAGCGGTGAAGGTTTTGAACATATGAGTTCACTTAATGCCCATTTTGGTATTGGAACTGCAACAGCCATTACTCGTGCGGTAATTCGTTGGCCCTCTGGAACAGTAGATGTAATAAACAACCCAAACATCAACCAAAGGTTACATATTGTTGAAGGTTCTAGTCCATTGCATCAAGAGGGTTTCACAGCCGCTAAATTAGTTATTTATCCTAATCCAGCCAGTGACCAACTAACGCTATTAAATATTGATGCATCTTCCATTAAATCGGTTAGCATCATAACACCATTAGGAAAAGTTATGAACGATATTACTTTATCAAATAATACGGTTAACATCGCAAATTTAACAGAAGGTGTATATATGCTTTCAGTAGTTACAACCGATGGGAAAAAATATTCAGAGCGCTTCATTAAGAAAAATTAATTTTTTCTTTTTGGATACTTTAATACAAACTGCTTTTTTTAAAAAGGCAGTTTTTTTTATTTTTACGGATCAAATTATTTTTTATATTATTGCATAATATTAATTCAAGCTATGTTCCTATCCCTAATCATTTGATTAGGATAACATACTTTTTAACGAATGCATCAATGCAAAAATACGGCCTAGTTGTTATGCTATTTTACTGTAGTTTAATAGTAGCACAAAAAAATGCAGATCCAACTCCAGAAGAAATATCAACAGCTAAAACACTCCGTGAAAAGTACGATAAGTTCGATATTGTAGTACTCAATAGTTTGGAAAAAGTGAATTTCTCACTGAACAAAACCAATGAACTTGTAACCGTAAATTATAGCATTAACGAAGAGTTGATGAATATCAATCATAGAGCAGATATTCAAAAATATGAATTTTATGATAGCCAATCTGAAATTGAACGTTTTTCATTAAAATACAAATCGGATAAAACAGCCTATTTTACAGTTAAGGACGAATTTTATAAGAGTGACGATCTGTTTTATAATGATGCCCGCGTAAAGTATATGCAAGTAGATTTTCCTGTACAAGGATACTCCTACAAGTACCAAATGGAAAAGAATATAAAAGACAGTAAATATTTTACTAGTATTTATTTTACAGATGAATATCCAATCATCAAAAAAACGATCATTGTTGAAGTTCCAAATTGGCTAGAGTTAGAAATCAAAGAGTTCAATTTTAACGGATTTTCAATTCAAAAATCGAGTACAAAAAAAGAAGAAAGCACACTTTACACCTACACTATTGAAAATTCAACTGGAAATTATTCCGAAAGCTATAGTCCCGGACCTAGTTTTTTATATCCCCATTTGTTATTCATTGCAAAATCGTTTACTGTTAAGGGCGAGAAAAAAGCACTATTTAGTACTACAGCCGATTTATACAAATGGTACAAATCATTAATTGATACTATGAATGACGATCCAACTGTGTATGCCGCTAAAGTAAAGGAACTAACTTCAGGCGCAAAAACAGAGGAAGAAAAAATCAAAAACATTTATTATTGGGTTCAAGATAACATCCGATATATTGCTTTTGAAGATGGAATTGCAGGATTTAAACCCGATGATTCTCAAAATGTTTTTCAAAAACGATACGGCGATTGTAAAGGAATGGCAAATTTAACGAAGCAAATGCTAAAATCGGCGGGATTTGATGCCAGATTGTGCTGGATTGGAACCAATCACATAGCTTATGATTACACTACACCCTCCTTATCCGTTGATAACCATATGATTTGTGCCGTATTTAAAAACGGCAAACGCTATTTTCTTGACGGTACCGAAAAATACAATTCGCTTGGAGAATATGCAGAACGTATTCAAGGAAAAGAAGTCTTGATTGAAGATGGAACCCATTTCATCGTTGATAAAATACCTGTTGAAAGCGCCGCAGCTAACACAGAAAAAAGCACCATCAATTACACCCTTGCAAATGAAACGTTAAAAGGAACGGTTCAGATGGAATTTATGGGAGAAAGCATGACTTCATTTTTATACAATTATAATTCTATTAAAAACGATAAAAAAGAGGATGCGCTAAAATGGTATTTAAATTCAAGAGATAAAAATTGTGTGGTAAGCAATATCAAAACCTCCGATTTGTTCAACAGAGATCAAAAAGTAGTTCTCAATTATGACGTAACTATTGCCAATCATATCTCTTCCTTTGACAATGAAATTTACATCGATTTGAATTACGATAAAGAATTTAATTCATTTGATTTTAAAGACCGAAAAACAGATTTTCTACTCAATTACAAATCACTTGACGACATTACTATAACGCTTCAAATTCCGGAGGGATACACCATTTCAAAAGTTCCAGAAAATATTGCTATTGCTACTGAAGATTACACCATTTCAATGCGATATGAAGTTAAAGGAAATCAAATAAAATATACTAAAAAATTCCTATTTAATAATGGCAGAATTCGCGCTTCAAAATTTGAAGAGTGGAAAAAACATTTTGCAGAAATCCAAAAAAATTACAACGAACAAGTTGTGCTAACCAAATAAATATTAAAGATGAAAATTCAACTTCTGATACTAACTCTATTAACTACTTGCCTTACCCAATCGCAAAACAAAGACGAAATAAAAGAATTTTTTTGGGGCAAAAACGATACCTATAAATCGGCAACTACCCTACCCGAAAAATACAAAAACGAATCGGCTGTCGTAATTTATAAATTTGAAGATTATGATTTCCATAAATTTGGTAAAAATGTTACGTTTCGATCTGCCTACCGAAAAAGAGTCAAATTAAATGATCAAGCAGCCGTTACTGATTTTTCCGAATTTAATTATTCTGAAAAATCTAATCCAAGATATGGCGCGGTCATCAAAACTATCATTGGAATTAAAGTGATCAAACCGAACGGCACAGAAAATATGATTGATACTGAAAAAGAAGCGGTAACAGTTGACAAAGAAAAACGAGTGGCTGTTCCAAATTTAGAAATTGGCGATATTATAGATTTCTATAGTTACAGTACCGAAACTTTTAGCTCAACGCTCGAGTTTGGATTTGATCCCGTAGAACGTACTTTAGGTGAAAACTATCCTATTTTGAATTACAAACTAACTTTTCAAACCGAAAATGATTTTTTTGTCAATTTTAACACCTATAACAATGGCCCAGAACTCAAACAAATACCTCTAGACAAGAACAGCGAGCGTAAATATGAAATAGTGGCTACCGATATCCCTAAAAATGATTTCCCCCGTTGGTTTTTACCGTTAGTAGAATTGCCATGTTATAAATTTCAGGTCTATTTTGCACGTTCCGGAAAATTTGAACAACGCGCTGAAGCCTTTTTGCCAGAAAAAGAAAACATCATAAAAAAAACGGTATCCAAAGAAGATATTTTTAATTATTATGATTCGAAATTTTTTCCATCTGGTGATTTAGGTGAAGTCAATGCTTTTTTAAAAGGAAAAACTTTCAATTCCGATTCAGAAAAAGTGGAGTCCGTTTATTATTTTATGCGACATCAGTTTTACACACGCTATATTGAAGCCTTTATCATAAATGATGCGAAAATTATGTATCCATTTGGACTGTATGGCTACGATCCTATTTTCTTCAATAAAGAAGAGCAATTCATCAATTACTTTATGAATTTTTTAAAGAAAAATAACATCGAATTTGATATTATTGTAGCAACAGGAAAAGAAAACGGCCCAATTAAGGATGTCTTAATTCAACAAAACATTCGCATTCTTCTTAAAGTAAACACTCAAAATCCACTTTATTTTGGGATTTTCGAACCCTACGCAGTACCTAATCAATTTGATAGTTCACTAGAAGGAACCCAAGCCTATGCCTTAAAAGTTTCCAAAAATAAAAAAGTTAGTGATATTGAAGAAATTACACTCCCTAGCCTTACCTACAAGGACAATATTTCAAAAGTAATCACTTCCATAACTCTAGCAACAGATTTTACAACAGCTAATGCGCACAAAGTAACTTCGCTGTATGGTCATAATAAAGAATTTGAGCAAGACAATAAGATTTTCTTTTATGACTATGTAAATGAAGATTATGAAAAATATGGCACGAGTTCCGTTTTAGAATTGGTACGCAATAAAAAAGATAAAGAAAAATATAAAAAAGAATATGCCGCATTAATTGAAAAATACAAACAAAATCAAGTAGAAAAATTCAAAAAAGAGATTGAAGACGAATGTGATGTTAAAGTAGATAAACATGAATTAATCATTAACAAAAGTGGTCGATTTGGCATCAACGATCCCCTAGTATTCACTGAAAATTTCAATATCACTTCGGATTTTATTAAAAAAGCGGGAAATAACTATATTTTAGATATTGGAAAATTCATCAGTTCTCAAGTGGATATTGAAGATAAAGAACACGACAGAACCAATAATATTTATTCTCAATTTCCCCGAACTTTTGAATACATCATTGAACTTAATATACCTCAGGGGTATGCTTTAAGTGGTTTGGATAAATTAAATGTTGCCGTAGAAAACGAGACAGGAAGTTTTCATAGTAAAGCAGAAATCAAAGAAGATAAACTGACTATTATTTCTACAAAAAAATATAAGAATTCCTATGAACCGAATGCAAATTGGAAAAAAATGATTGCTTTTTTAGATGCAGCCTATCAATTTACTCAAGAAAAAGTATTGCTTAAAAAAATCCAATAGTTGTATGAGATGCAAAATAATTAATGATTACCTTTAAACCTTAAAACTAATTCAAATGAAAAACCTTACAAAAATCGCATTCGCTTTCTTACTTCTTGCAGGATTGATGATGAATGCACAAGCTTTAAAAAAAGGATCCGTTACCTATAAATTAGCCTTAACAGGAAACGAAGAAGCCGCTGCAATGATGGGAGAAAGCACTTTAACCATTCATTTTGACGAAAAAACTCAAGCTACTGAAATGAACATGATGAGCGGTATGATGTTAATGAAAACCATCACTCCTTTTGGAAACGTTAAAGACACTAAAATGGCTGTTGAAGTAATGGGCATGAAATATGAAATTACGGAAGCTGGTGAAGAAGCATTAAATAACAATAACGGTATTGGAAATTTGGAAAATGCAACTGATGTCACGTATGATAAAAAGGATGTAAAAGAGATTGTTGGTTTCAAATGCTACAAAGCAAATGTAAAAATGGCCGATGGAACTTCGAATGCTTTTTATATTACTGAAGGCATTGCACCGCAAACACCTATTAAAGAAACGAAAATAAAACTAGCGGGTTATCCCTTAGAAATTATCACCAACACCCCACAAGGTGAAATGACCATGACAGCTACATCATTTGCTAAAGAATTACCTAAAGATTGTTTTGTAATTACAGGCGAAGGCTACACAAAAGTAACCATGGAAGAATTCAAACAACAAATGAGTGGTGGAGGAATGTAACAAAACCGCTATTTATCAATATAAAAGCACTGATTTACAGTGCTTTTTTTATTTATAATCCTCTCGTTTTTTTTTAAATTTGTTCCACTAATACTGAATTCCAAACCTTATGAAAAATATAATTTTACTATTTTTTAGTTTCATACTCATATCTTCTTGTTCTTCTACATCTGAAGAAGTTGCTGTGGATCAAAGCGAAGTGGGTACTTGGCGACTCATTGAAGTACTTACAGATCCTGGCGATGGTAGTGGTACTTTTCAACCGGTGGTTAGTTCTAAAACGGTAACATTTGAAACAAATGGTACAGTACGTTGTTTGGGAAATTTATGCAACCTGTCCATCACTTTTTCCCCTCAAACAACTGGTACTTATTCTAGAAATACGAGAAGTATTACAACATCAAATTGCAATCAATTGCAGTTGACCTATGAAATTACTGCAGATGAATTGATCATCAACTACCCTTTCATTGAGACCTGTAAATCTAAGTATGTTCGAATACAATAATTACAGGTTAAACTAACTTCCTAAAAAAATCTAATAGCACTTGATCATTCAATTTTTCAGGTGTAAAAATTTCGAGGATGCTTGGCTTTTCGTTTTGGGATAAAAAAGTAGTGTATTGTTGTGCTAAAGAATTTTCATCATTAGCTTCAAAATAAGCCAATCCGAACATTGTTGCTAAATGCACAGCATTTAGTTGGTGCGAAGTTTCAAAAAAGGTATTGAATGTTGGGGTTTCTTCATGGCCTGGTAATATTCTAAAGATCCCTCCTCCTCCATTGTTTATCAATATGATTTTAAAGTTAGGCTGCAAATAATTATTCCACAATGCATTACTGTCGTATAAAAAACCAATATCACCTGTAACTAAAAAGGTTGGTACCCCATTAACAACCGAAGCTCCAATCGCTGTAGACGTACTTCCATCGATACCGCTAGTGCCTCTATTACAATATACCGTTATGGTTGGATCCATTGGAAAAAGTTGAATATACCGAATCGCCGAACTATTACTAACTTGCAATTGACTGTTCTTGGGCAGCCTCTTACAAATAAAATCAAATACTTTGAAATCAGAAAAAGGAACCGTTTGCGTATAACGATTGTGTTGCATTAACCGATCTTTCCAAATGGCTGCAATCATCGTTTTATAATTGCTATCAATGGTTTTATGAGATAAAAGACCCCTCAAAAAAGTAGTGCTATCTGTTTTAAAATGCTGGGATAGTGCACCGTAGGTATCATAGGCACGAATAGTATCCACATGCCAATGATGCGATGGTTTGTAGTTTCGCAAAAAAGATTTAATGCGTTTGGATACAACCATACCGCCAAAAGTGAGTAATATATCGGGTTGAAAAGCTTTGAATTCGTCCTCTTTAAATGGCGTAATTAAGGTGTCAATTTGATCAATAAAGGAATCATGGTGCAAATTGGATGTTTTTTCGGTCAACACCACTACACTAGGATCATTAGCCAAAACCGCTATCCATTCTTGTTGCAAAGCATTGGGCAGTAACTCGCCCACCAGTACCAACTTTTTCGTTGCTGTATTCCAACAATCCACAAATGAATCTTCTAACACAAATGAATCACCTTCAATGGGTAAATCAATCCGTTTGGCTGCATAGATTGGCGCATTTACTGTTTCATAAAGTGGTTCTTCAAATGGCACATTAATATGCACAGGGCCTTTTTGCTGAACCGCTACGAATAGCGCTTCTTGAATCAATGCATCATTGGCTTCCGAAGCCCATTCGTTTAAATTGGCATTAAACAAACTGTGGTTTGCAAATACATTTTCTTGCCGAATGGTTTGTCCGTCACCAATATCTATTTTATGTTGGGGTCGATCTGCCGATAAGACCACCAAAGGAATTTGACTGTAAAAGGCTTCGGCAAATGCAGGATAATAATTCAAAACGGCCGAACCAGAAGTACAAACAACTACAACGGGTTCCTGCAACTGTTGCGCAATTCCAAGTGCAAAAAATGCAGCTGATCGCTCATCGGCTATACTGTAACAAGTAAAATAGGGATTATTTGTAAACCCAATAGTCAATGGTGCATTTCTAGAGCCCGGAGAAATTACGATATGTTTCACTCCTTTGTATTGGCAAATTTCAAGAATGCTTTGCGCCAAAGGAATTTTTGGGTACTTCATTTTAATAAAATAACTGAAAGACAAAGTTACGAAGTTGAAAAGGTTTTTAGTACTTTTACCCCATAATTTCTTTACGAAATGGAGATAATAATTAGAGCTTATCAAAAAAAAGATTGTAGTGCTGTTTTAGACATCATCAACGATGCCATTCTAAATTCAACAGCCTTATACGATTACAATGTGCGCAGCTTAGCTTCGCAAGAAGCAATTTTTGAAGAAAAACTTCAAAAAGGTTTTCCAGTAGTGGTAGCAGAGCAAAACGCAACCATCGTTGGATTTGGATATTATAGTGAATTTCGATTCAGAGAAGCCTATAAATTTACGGCTGAACATTCAGTTTATGCACACAAGGCACATATTGGAAAAGGCATTGGAAAATTACTATTGACCGAATTGATCGCACGAGCTACTCAACAAAAAATACATACGCTTATTGGAGTCATTGACGCTGAAAATACAAATAGTATTGACTTTCATAAAAAATTTGGATTTGAAGAAGTAGGCTTTATCAAAGAATCAGGCTTCAAATTTGACCGCTGGTTGCATTCGGTCATTGTACAGAAGATGCTTTAGGAAAATTACAATAAAAAAATTCCAAATTCCAATAAGGTGATAAATTGGAATTTGGAGTTTAAAAATTGATCGTTTTTATGTTTATTTCCCTTCAATCCAATTGATGATTTCGGCATCGGTTGGTAAGGTTCTAGGCGACACAACCTTGACTAATTCACCACTTTCATTGATTAGATATTTTTGAAAATTCCATTGCACATCGCTATCTTCTAATCCGTTTTTAGCTTTTTGTGTTAAAAATTGATATACGGGATGTTGATCGCTTCCTTCAACCGAAATTTTAGCCATCATTGGAAAGGTAACCCCATAATTTTTTTGGCAAAAGGTAGCTATTTGCGCATTACTTCCTGGTTCTTGCGAACCAAAATTGTTGGCTGGAAACCCTACAATTACAAGGTTTTGATCTTTATATTTTTCATAAACTGCTTGCAATTGCTCGTATTGTGGCGTTAAACCACACTCAGAAGCCGTGTTTACAATCATGATTTTCTTTCCTTTTAGCGCAGCAAAATCGAATGCATTACCCGATAAATCTTGCACATTAAATTGATAGATAGTTTCTTTTTTCATAGGAGTTACGGTTGGATTTGCTATTGTTTGCTGTGCCTGATTTTGACAACTCCATAAAGAAGTTAGGACCATAAAAAGTACGAATGATTTCTTCATAGAATTATTTTTTTAAATGCTTTTTATACGGAAAATATGCAATTGCTGTAATGACCAATACAACTGCGAGAATGATAAAATAGTACGTTACATTTTGTTTTTCTCCAGATGCATAACTGTGCAATCCGCTCAAGTGAAAATTCACTCCAAAATAAGTCATCAATATGGATGCAAACGCTAAAACGCTCATTACATTATAAATCCAACGTCCGCGCAAAGCTGGAACAAAACGCGCATGAATTACAAATGCGTAAACCATTATACTAATCAAAGCCCAGGTTTCTTTGGGATCCCAACCCCAGTAACGTCCCCAACTCTCATTGGCCCATTGTCCTCCAAGGAAATTTCCTATGGTTAACATAACCAATCCTACTGTCAAGGCCATTTCGTTAATATAGGTGATTTCGTCGATACTTAATTTGATTTTCTCTTTGTTTTTAGCAGTGGTAAATATCATTAAAAACAAAGCAACTAATCCAAGCACCATAGCTAAGGTAAACGGTCCGTAACTCGCCACAATAACAGCCACGTGAATCATCAACCAGTAGGAATTCAAAACAGGTTGTAAGTTACCGATTGACGGATCCATCCATTGCCAATGCGCCACCATGAGAATAATGGAAACTACAAAAGCAGTAGAGGCAACCGTTAATTTTGATTTTCTTCCAAACGCCAGTCCAAAAAACATAGTAGCCCAAGCCACATAAATCATACTTTCATAGGCATCACTCCATGGCGCATGTCCGGATATATACCATCGAACTGCCAATCCCAAGGTATGCAATACAAAAAACAAACCAATCAATCCATGAAAAACGGTAATCGTGGTTCGAATAAAACGGGTATCCTTAAATATTTGAACAATACAGAAAGCAAGCATTAAGACGCCCGCCAACATGTACAAATAAAACAATCGTTTGAAAATATCGTATTTGTTGTAAAGTATTTCTGAACTTATTTTACGATCGGAGAGCATTACAGCCTTTCCGTATTTCTTTTGATAGGCTTTTAATCCTTTGAGTAAGCTATTGGGCAATTTATAATCACCACTTACCGTAGCTCGATCTACTGCATTCAAATAAAATGGAACGATGTTTTTGATGGAATCTAAGGCCGTACCGGTTGGGTGACTAATTTCGAGATAAGACAACCACTTATTAGAGGCATCACCTGGAACCGGAAACACCTTTAATATTTGTCCACTTAGGGCCGAATAAAACAAGTTTACTTTTTTATCCGCATCTATAAAATCCTTTTGAAATTGATTGGGCACAGCTTCTTTGTAGGCAGCATCCAGATAGTTGGCCAATTTATACCCTCCTTTTTCATCAAAAAAGGAAACTAGTGGCGCATATTTTGCGTCTTTTTCAATACCAATTATTTTACGGATGCTATCATTGCCGCGTTTCAAATAAATGATCGGTAAATTATACCAATATTCTGGAAATTGCGTCATTGAAATCAAGGCTTGGTCCGAATTTATACCTTCATAAGTATCACTTTTAGATACTTTTCGAAGCAATTCCGATGAAAAGGTATTGAGCGGCTTCATACGCCCCGCATCCTGTATGACTAATTTTCCAAACTCGGCTGCATGTTCTTCTGTAACCAAATGTTCTTTGAGCAACTTCAATGCTTCTTCTTTGCTTGGCGGCGTATTGTTTTGAGAAAACGCTGGCGCAAACAACAACAATAAGACCCCTAAAAATGCTTTTTTCTTGGTTTTCACTTTTTCTAACTTTTCTTTCAAACTGGCAAATCGGGTGTGGCTGTTGAATAATATAGCCATCAAGCCTAAATACAGTAAAAAATAACCAATATAGGTTATCCAAGTCCCCCAATAATCGTGACTCACCGACAATTGCGTTCCTTTTTCATCGGGATCAAAACCGGCTTGAAAAAAGCGATACCCTTCATAATCGAGCACATGATTCATAAATATACTGTCTTTGCGATTGATCTTGTTATCGCTGTCTACCAAAGTAATTTTACTTTTAAAGGCCGAATAACTTTTATCGGTTCCAGGGTATTTATCCGCTACAAAATCATCTAATGTAATTGCAAAAGGCGTCGTGTATATTTTACTTCCAAAGAATAAAGTAAACTCTAACTTTCCAATTTTTACGCTTTGTGGAATGCCTTGTTTTCCTTTTGAACCCACCAGTGTAACGGTTTCTTCTTTGCCTTGGCTTTTGATTGTCACCACTAGTGCATCATCGGTTTTTTTGTCTTTGAAATCGTTATTTGACTCCAAAACCAATTCGCCTTTCATTGCAGGCTCTGGAAAAACAAACTGCGCACCTCCCATATTATATAGTGAACGCAACATTAATGTTTGTGCGGTATTTTTAGATACTTGACCTTGAAATTTATCCGCCATCCGCATGAAGTTTCCATCAAAAGGCGATTGAATCGTATAGGCATCACCTACCATGGTAATATTGATGGCACCTTCAGTAAACTTGTTAAAAGCAAACAAAACATTGTGAATGTTTTGCACTTCTCCTGCTTTTAAATAATGTTCGTGGCGCGTTCCTCCACTCGATTCGACCATTTTAAGCATTAATTTTCCCTTTTCGGAAGGCTTAACCGTTTCTTTTCCATTCAAAATAAACGATTGATGCACCACCTCAAAAGGTATTGCATTGAATTCACCACCTAATGAAAAATCATTGCTAGCGAATTGATTCAAAAAAGCATCATCCTTAACTTCTGGAGCAAAAATCAAGTCCTTTTCAAACGTTTTACGTTTGGTTTCACCTTTGTATTCACCATCTACAAAAACCGTTAAATAGGGTTTGTCAGAATAAATTATATTGGCTTTTTCGCCTTCTCTTATGGGCATCATCCCTTCATAACTAATGTAGCGTGTTACAAATGCACCTACAATAATTAGAATGAAAGACAGGTGCAATAGTAGCGTAGCCCAATTTTCTTTTTTATGCAATTGATAACGCTTGATGTTTCCGATGAAGTTGATGACAAAAAACACCATTATGGCCTCAAACCACCAAGAATTATAAATAATCACTCTGGCTGTATCTGTATTATAGGCATCTTCAATAAAGGTCCCTGCTGCCATTGCGGCTGCAAAAAGAAGAAACAATACTGCCATTAAACGGGTCGAAAACAAAAAGGAGGCTATTTTTTTTTCCATGAGATTTTTGGAATACTATTTAAATTGCCACAAATGTACTTAAAAGGAATAGTTAATAAAAAAGTTTAACAAAGGATTCACGTATTTTTTTACTCCTTTATTAATACAACATTTTTATTTCTTTTATATCAAAAAAAGCTTGCTGCTCTTGATCTAAGGTAACCTGTAATTTTCCTTCTTTGGTTACCGAAACAATTTTACCAACAAATCGATTGCCTTGAACATCTTCAAATGCCGAAACTATTCCGCGCTTAAACAGTTTTTCATGATACCTTTCCCAAAAATAATCGACACCAACTTGCGGCAATTTTTCTAAATTATGCTTTAATTCTGTGGTAATTTTATGCAGCAATACATCTTTATCAAAAGTTGTATTACTTAATAACGCTAATGAAGTAGCCTGTGGCAATTGATCGAATTGTGTTTGATTAACATTTATTCCAATCCCAATGATGGATTGAATGTCGGTGGAACTTTTTATGCTGTTTTCAATCAAAATACCGCCAATTTTTTTTTGCTCTGCCAAAATGTCGTTTGGCCATTTTATTTGAAAATCGATTGAACTGACCGTTTGCAAAGCAGTTACAACACTTAAAGCGGCTATGCAATTGAGTACAAAAACATCTGCTAAAACTCCTTTTGGAGGGTAATATAAACAACTAAAAGCTAAGCCTTTATCACTTTCTGAAACCCAAGATGCTCCGCGTTGTCCCTTACCTTCTGTCTGCCGATCAGCAACCACAATCGTATAATTTTCCGGGTTCGTTTCCTGAGCTAATTGTTTCAAAAAACGATTGGTGGAATCTATGGCACTGAGTTTGATTATCTTCATTTCGTAGAATAAGTTTTAATCTTATGTTAAGGTTCAAAATTAATGACAAAATTTGATACCTTTGCATAAATTCAAAAATAATAAATGGCGAAGAAGCAGATTAATAATGATGATCTATTAGCAAACATCATCAAAGGGATAGAAGACGTAAAAGGAGAAAATATAGACATTCTTGATTTAAGAGAAATTGACAATACTGTTTGTGACTATTTTGTCATTTGTAATGGAAACTCAAATACGCAAGTAAATGCCATTGTAGGATCAATTCAAAAGGTAGTTTCTAAAGAATTAAAAGACAAACCTTGGCATGTAGAAGGTGCAGAAAATGGAGAATGGGTTTTAATGGATTACGTAAACATTGTAGTCCATGTTTTTCAAAAGCACATTCGTGAATATTACCGAATTGAAAGTTTATGGGGTGATGCAAAAATCACGACCATTGCAACAAAATACTAATACATCTTATGGCACAAAACACTAACAATAATTCTGGCTTTAAATTTAGTCCTTGGATGAGTATAGTACTTGTCCTCGTGATTTTTTTTACAATTAGCTTGGTTACTGAAGGGCTAAACCTTAGCAATCCTGGAAAGACCAGTTTGTCTAAATTTAATGACTTCATCGAAACAGGACAGGTAGAAAAAGTTACGTTTAACAATACAAATGCCACCATTTATCTAAAAAAATCGGCTTTATCTAATAAAATTCATGCCGATGTCAAAAATGATGTTACTGGAAAATTAAATGTAAAAGGACCTCATTATGTCACAGAAATAGGAGATGCAAAGGCCTTCCAAGACAATCTTACCCAAGCAAAAGCAGCTGGAAAAATAGGAGAATACGAAAAAGAACCTGAAAGCATGTGGGGTGATATCATCTCCTTATTGTTACCGGTTGTACTATTAGGTGCTTTGTGGATTTTTATGATGCGAAGAATGTCTGGTGGTTCTGGTGGTGGTGGTGGCCAAATTTTTAGCATTGGTAAATCCAAAGCAAAATTATTTGATGAGAAAAATGACACCCGAATTACTTTTGAAAATGTTGCTGGATTAGAAGGCGCAAAAGAAGAGATTCAAGAAATTGTAGAATTCTTAAAAAATCCTGAAAAATATACCTCAATCGGTGGAAAAATTCCTAAAGGTGCTTTACTTGTAGGACCTCCAGGAACCGGAAAAACATTATTAGCCAAAGCTGTTGCTGGTGAAGCCAATGTCCCTTTCTTCTCATTATCGGGTTCTGATTTTGTGGAAATGTTTGTGGGAGTTGGAGCCTCTCGTGTACGAGATCTTTTCAAACAAGCTAAAGAAAAATCACCTGCAATCATCTTCATTGATGAAATTGATGCGGTAGGTAGAGCACGTGGCAAAAACAACATGACAGGTGCCAATGACGAAAGAGAAAATACGCTCAATCAATTACTAACAGAGATGGATGGTTTTGGAACCAATTCCAATGTAATTGTACTGGCCGCTACCAATCGTGCCGATGTGTTAGACAAAGCTCTTTTGCGTGCCGGACGTTTTGACCGTCAAATTTATGTCGATTTACCAGACATTAGAGAGCGTAAAGAAATATTTGAAGTCCATTTAAAGCCTTTGAAAAAATCAGAGGAATTGGATACCGAATTTTTAGCCAAACAAACTCCTGGTTTTTCAGGTGCTGATATTGCTAATGTTTGTAACGAAGCCGCATTAATTGCCGCACGTAACGACAAAAAAGCAGTAGACAAACAAGATTTCCTAGATGCTGTTGATCGTATTGTTGGGGGATTAGAAAAGAAAAATAAAATCGTTACTCCCGATGAAAAACGTGCCATAGCGATTCACGAAGCGGGACATGCTACTGTGAGTTGGATGCTAGAACATGCAGCACCTCTTGTAAAAGTAACCATAGTCCCTCGAGGACAAAGTTTAGGTGCCGCATGGTATTTACCTGAAGAACGCTTAATTGTTCGTCCAGATCAAATGCTGGATGAAATGTGTGCTACTATGGGAGGAAGAGCGGCAGAACGCGTCATTTTTGACAAAATTTCAACCGGAGCTTTGAGCGATTTGGAAAAAGTAACACGCCAGGCAAGAGCCATGGTAACTATATATGGATTGAATGATAAATTGGGTAATATTACCTATTATGATTCATCGGGACAATCTGATTATAATTTCTCAAAACCCTATTCGGAAGATACTGCGAGAGTTATTGATAGCGAAATTTCAAAGTTAATTGAAGAGCAATATCAACGAGCAATCGACCTACTAACGCATCATAAAGATAAATTGGTGGCGCTGGCAGATATTCTCATTGAGAAAGAAGTGATATTTAAGGATGATTTAGAAACCATATTTGGAAAAAGGCCTTTTGACAAAGAAATTATCGTTGAAGATCCAAAGCCAACCGAAGACTTATCAACAAATTAATATTAATAAAAAACTTAATTCCTATACTATTGAATTAAGTTTTTTTTTATCTTTGGTTTTTACTGATTAAAATACCTGACGACGATAAATGAGTCTTTTTAGAAAATTTTTTGGAACTTCTGGTGAAGAAACAGACCCTAAGGAAAAATCCGACGATAAAAGTCCGTATTCTCCCGATGCTAATTTACCGATAGACGAACAGTTTACTTTCAATTTTAAAGCAAATGGAGGTAAATTTATTTATTGTGAGAATTTATCAGAAATATCAGAAAATTTTGAAAATATTTTAGCCGAAAACGATTGGTTTGAATCTGAAGCACAATGTTTTGATTCTCGTTTATTTTATTTATTAGATGATAATAAATTACATTATACAAACCCTAAAAACCCTAAATTTTTCTTTTCGTTTTGTGAAAACTTAATTGCCGATGAAGGATCGATCTTATTCTCTTCGTTACAATTAAAACATTTTAAACCGAATGAATTACCTACAAACATGATTGTTTTTGCAACAACTAGTCAATTAGTAGTTTCAAAAGGTGACGGTTTACGAGTGATCAAAAACAAACATGAAAAAGATTACCCTACTAACATTACTACTATAAAATATTTTGAAGAAGTAAAAGAGCAAGACTTTTTGCACTATGGTAGTTGCCATAAAAATCTATACCTACTTCTATTAGAAGATTTATAACATGAATGAAACGCTGAAAAGAGCATTATCTGGAGCCGTTTATGTTGTATTATTGTTGGGCTGCATTTCCTATTCTAAAGAGAGTTTAGCCGTATTGTTTGGTCTTTTCCTACTCATCGGAGTGTATGAATTTTGCAAAATGGCCCAATTGAATTATTATGTTTCAATTCCCTTGGCCGGATTGGCTTATTATTTTTTATGGGATAAAAGCAATGATATTCAGTTAAAAACTTTTATTATTGTAGGAGCTATTCTAATTTCTATCAAATTACTATTCTATTTGTTTTCGCTTCAAAAAACGACTTTCACGAGTAGCACACGCTATTTGTTATTAGTTGGATATATCACCATTCCCTTCATCCTAACCAATTATGTTGCTTTAGGGAAAAAAGGGTACAATCCAAAGATATTGATCTCCATTATCATCTTGATTTGGACCAACGACACCTTTGCTTATTTAGTGGGAAAAAACTTTGGTAAAAACAAACTATTCCCTAGTGTTTCACCAAAGAAAACAATAGAAGGTTTTATGGGTGGTGTGGTTTTTACCTGTATTGCCAGTGTCCTATTGTCTAAATTTTACATCGAATCTACTATTTTATATATTTGGTTGGTAATTGCTATCATTGTGAGTATTTTTAGCACCTTGGGTGATTTAATCCAATCCAAATTTAAACGAGTAGCTGGAGTGAAAGACAGCGGAAATATCATGCCTGGACATGGCGGTATTCTAGATCGGTTAGATAGTATTATATTTGTCGTTCCATTTATTAATTTATTTTATTTAATTTTATATTATGTTTCATAAAGAAGGTTCAAAAATCATTTTCATTACGCTACTCCTTTCGGTAGGGCTTATTTTTTTGGCAGATGCCCTAGTAAAAGATACTTTTTGGTTACTAAAATCCATTCAGATTGGCGTACTCGTTTTTTTATTATTGATCTTGCAATTTTTCAGAAATCCAACTCGTGTGGCCGACAATAGCGACCATCATATTTTAGCACCTGTTGACGGAAAAGTAGTAGTTATCGAAGAGGTTTACGAACCCGAATATTTTAAAGACAAACGTCTAATGGTGTCTATCTTTATGTCACCTATAAACGTTCATGTCACACGATATGCCTTAAATGGGGTTGTTAAATACAGTAAATACCACCCAGGCAAATATTTGGTAGCTTGGCATCCAAAAGCAAGTGAAGAAAACGAAAGAACTACAGTGGTCATTAACAATCGTGTTTTTGGTGAAGTACTTTACCGACAAATTGCCGGTGCCCTAGCACGTCGAATTGTTAACTACGCTCAAGAAGGAATGCGAGTAGTGCAAGGAAAAGATGCTGGATTTATTAAATTTGGATCTCGAGTGGATTTGTATTTACCCTTAGGAACCGAAGTGAATGTGAAAATTGGCGATAAGGCCATTGGTAACAAAACCGTAATTTGCAACAAAGCATAATAAATGAGCACTAAGGACTTAAATACATTATTTGACGAAGCATTTTCAAACGCACAACTCATTCCTCAGGAATCAGTGCCACAAGATATGCAACTCATTTTGTATGGCTTATACAAACAAGCCAGTTCAGAAAGTGCGCATCAAATTCATTATCAAAATCCACAAGATTTAATCAATGCATTTAAATTGAATGCCTGGATGCAAGTCAAGCATTTAACTGCCGATGAGGCCAAAGAAAAATACATTGAAATCATCAATACCTTATTAAAAGAACGCAATCTATAACATGAAAAAAGCATTAGTATCCACATCATTTCTATTCATACTGTTGCTAAGTTGCAGAGGAGGAAATGATTTAGAAGAAGTTCAAATTCCGGATCCAGAAGTTGAAACGACACAAACAGCCTTTGGCAATCCGGCAGAAGTAAAAGTAAACGAAGGAGGAACTTTTAAAATGAAAGGCTTAAAATATGCCTACGACGATTTACAACCTCATATTGATGGCCGCACCATGCAATTGCATTACGCAAAACATCATTTGAATTATGCCAACAAATTAAACAAAGAAGTAGATACCACAAATCTGGCCTCTCAATCTATTGAAGATATCCTTCGCAATTTAAATGTAAACAACAAATCCCTTAGAAATAATGCTGGGGGTTATTACAACCACAATTTATTTTTTGAAATAATCGGACCAAAAGCAGGAGGCACACCTAGTGGTGCATTAGCAGAAGCTATCTCTGCCGAATTGGGTTCGTTTGATGCGTTACAAACGCAACTAACCGATGCTGGAAACAGTCTGTTTGGTAGCGGATGGGTTTGGCTTGTGGTAAAAAGCGATGGCAAATTGGCCGTAACCAGCACTTCAAATCAAGACAACCCGTTGATGCCGAATGCAGAAGTTAGAGGTACTCCAATATTAGCCATTGATGTTTGGGAACATGCTTATTATTTGAGCTACCAAAACAAAAGAAATGACTATTTAACCGCTATTTTTAATGTTATTGATTGGAAAGTAGTTAACGACAAATACGAATCGGCTTTAGCTCGATTATAAACAAAAAATCCTGCACTTGCAGGATTTTTTTATACATACTATTCTTAGTTTTCAAATTCTTTTAACGTATCAATTATGAGCGCAACACAGGTTCTTAATTGTGCTTCTGTAATCACTAAAGGAGGTGCAAAACGAATAATATTTCCGTGAGTAGGTTTTGCCAAAAGACCTTTTTCAGCCAAGCGTACACAAATATTCCAAGCCGTTTCGCTTTCTTCCGTATCGTTTATGACTACTGCATTGAGTAAACCTTTCCCTCTAACTAATGTTGCTACTTGAGAAGTAGCAATAAAGGCACTCAATTCATCACGAAAAATCTTACCTAATTTTCTTGCATTCTGAGCCAATTTTTCATCCGAAACCACCTCTAAAGCTGCCATTGCTACTGCTGCTGCAACTGGATTGCCTCCAAATGTAGAACCGTGCTGACCGGGTTGAATCACTTTCATGATATGATCATTGGCCAATACTGCAGAAACGGGATACGCTCCACCCGACAAGGCCTTCCCTAAGATCAATATATCGGGTTGTACATAAGTCGCTTGTTTTTCACATTTGGAGGCACAAGTACAATTACCACAAACCGCAAGTAACGAACCTGTTCTTGCTATTCCTGTCTGTACCTCATCGGCTATAAACAATACGTTATTGGCTTCACAAATCGCTTTTGCACGTTTGATAAAATCCTCAGATGGGGTATAAACACCTGCCTCACCTTGTATTGGTTCAACCAGAAAACCCGCAATATTACTAGATGAAGTGATCGCTTTTTCTAAAGCCGCAATATCATCGTAGGGAATACTGATGAATCCAGCAGTATAGGGACCAAAGTTTTTACGTGCATTTTCATCGTTTGAAAACGAAATAATAGTGGTAGTTCGACCGTGAAAATTGCCATCACAAACAATAATTTGTGCGTCATTTTCATGGATTCCTTTTTTCTCATAGGCCCATTTTCTACACAATTTCAAAGCAGTTTCTACCGCTTCAGCTCCTGTATTCATTGGAAGTACTTTGTCAAATCCAAAGTAATTGGTTACATAGGCTTCATAAACCCCTAATTTATCGTTGTAAAACGCGCGCGAAGTAAGCATTAACGTTTGGGCTTGTTGTACCATAGCGTTAACTATTTTAGGATGACAATGCCCTTGATTTACGGCTGAATAAGCCGAAAGAAAATCAAAATATTTTTTACCTGCTACATCCCATACATAAACCCCCTCGCCCCTACTTAAAACAACTGGTAGTGGATGATAATTATGCGCACCATATTTTTCTTCTAAGGCTATGGCTTCCGCTGAATTTGTTTTTTCTAACTCGAACATAATTCATTTTGAATAAATTGCACCCTAACTATTCCTTCTTTTGGCGAGAAATCAACCCATTACACAAAAGTACTATTTTTTGTTGTAAGATAGATGCTGGAGGTTGGAATAAAAAACGCCACTCTCACTAAGTCGAACTCCCAACTCCCAACTCAAACATTTCCAACAACGTAGTAACCGTATTCCAATTTCTAATGGTTGCTACAACATTTAGTTTCTTTTCAATATACTTTTGGTCCAATCTGGTTTTTCCGGGACCAATAGCATATTTTATATAAATCCGACTGCTGTCAATTTGAGCTTCGTCAGGTTTGAATTGACTCATTTTTAAATCGTTGATGGCACTTTCTTGTAATTCTTTAGATACAAATGCCACATATAGTTTTTTTAAATCACAATTCTTTTCAGTTAAAAATGAATTGTTTTTACAACAGGTTTCCAAATCGTTTTTACTGACCACGACAACTGGAACTTCCAATCCCAATTCTTTAAAAATTTCGTGTTTGATCTTAAAACCCACACTAGCACCATGTTCCTCTTCCGAATCCACAAAAACATTTCCGGTTTGAATATAGGTGCGAACGTTATGAAACCCTGCATTTTCTAACACGGTTTTCAATAGATCCATTTTAATCATGTTGTGTCCGGAAACATTGATGCCCCGTAATAATGCCAGATGCGTTTTCATAACTTTATTGAAATTTGCTATAAATGTAAAAAATACTATCAAATCCACCCAACAATTCTTATTTTTGCTTCATGGGAAAAAAGAGAACAGATAAAATCGTATTCGAAAACGTAAAAATCCTTGATGCAGGTGCAAAAGGTGTATCGGTGGCAAAAGCACCCGATGGTAAAGTAATATTTCTTCCAAATGTTGTACCCGGCGATGTAGTCGATGTGCAAACCATGAAAAAAAGAAAAGCATACTACGAAGGTAAAGCCATCAAAATTAATGAATTTTCGGAACACCGTATCGAACCTGTTTGTGATCATTTTGGTGTTTGTGGGGGTTGTAAATGGCAAAACATGAAGTACAGCCAACAACTATTTTACAAAAATCAAGAAGTTTACAACAACTTAAAACGAATTGGTAAAATAGACCTACCCGACTTTGAACCCATCCTAGGTTCTGCAAAACAATTGTTTTATCGCAATAAAATGGAATTTGGTTTCTCCAATGCCCGTTGGATGACCGATGCCGAAATCCAATCGGGAACCGAATTTGAAAATAAAAATGCGCTAGGATTTCATATTCCTAGAATGTGGGATAAAATTTTAGACATTTCAAATTGTCATTTACAAGAAGATCCTTCGAATGAAATTCGGAATGAAATCAAACGATTTGCCAATGAAAACAACCTCACATTTTTCAATGCTAGAGCAGTTGAAGGATTGTTGCGAACGTTGATGATTCGCACGGCTTCAACCGGAGAATTAATGGTACTCATTCAATTTTTTGAAAAAGATGAAAAAAGTATACAATTGCTGATGAACTTTTTATCGGATCGTTTCCCTCAAATTACTTCATTACAATATGTCATCAATCAGAAATTGAACGATACCTTATACGATCAAGACATTATTCTATTCAAAGGACGCAATTATATTTTAGAAGAAATGGAAGGCTTGCATTTTAGCATCAATGCCAAATCGTTTTACCAAACGAATTCTGAACAAGCCTTTGAATTGTATAAAATCACTAGAGAATTTGCCAGATTGACTGGTAAAGAAATTGTGTACGATTTGTACACAGGTACAGGTACAATTGCACAATTCGTTTCGAAACAAGCTAAAAAAGTTATTGGTGTAGAGGCGGTACCAGAAGCTATATTAGATGCAAAAGCCAACGCTGAACGCAATACAATTACCAATTGTTCGTTTTTTGTTGGAGACATGAAAAACGTATTTAATGACGACTTTATTGCTACACACGGACATCCCGATGTCATCATTACCGACCCACCTCGAGATGGCATGCATAAAGACGTCGTAGAACAAATATTAAAAATTGCACCAAATCGTGTTGTTTATGTAAGCTGTAATTCGGCTACACAAGCCCGTGACTTGGCCCTTATGGATGAAAAATACAAGGTTGTACGAGTGCGCCCCGTAGATATGTTCCCACAGACCCATCATGTGGAAAATGTGGTCCTTCTAGAATTACGCTCAAAAAATGAAACAATATGAAGCAAACGCTAATTAGATTCGTTTTATCGATAGGGATAGCCTGTTCGTTTTCCAATTGTGAAAAAGATGACATTTGTGCGGAAGGAACACCGGTAACCCCTCGAATCGTTATTGAATTTTATAACGCAGCCCGACCAACTGTATTGAAAAATATAACCGCACTAGGTGTTATTGACCCCAATACTACTTCTGGAATTGCTTTTAATGGTGTATCAAAGATTCAAGTACCTTTGAAAACTACGGCAAACACAACAATATTACGATTCATAGAAAATGGAAGTGATACCAACACAGGTAATGATAATATTGATGTCCTTACGTTTACCTATGAACGAGTAGATCAATATGTTTCAAGAGCTTGCGGCTTTAAAACACTTTTTTATTTAAACGAAACCAATCCGATAGCTCTTACAGCTGATGGAAACAATTGGATTCAAAACATTCAAGTGCAACAAACTAATATCGAAAACGAAAATGAAGTCCATGTTAAAATTTATTTTTAGTATAGCTTTACTAGCGTTTACGACGACAGGAAGCGCACAAGAAAAAGATACTACATCCGTAAGTTATCCAGAGCGTTATGGTTTGCGTGTGGGAGTTGACTTGCACCGATTGTCTAAAAGTTTCTATGAAAAAGATTACAAAGGATTAGAAATCATTGGTGATTATCGTTTGACACAACGTTTCTATCTAGCAGGTGAATTAGGAAACGAAGATAAAACAGTTGATGACGATCGATTAAACTTTACCACAAAAGGCACCTATTTTAAAGCTGGTTTTGATTTCAACTCATTTGAAAATTGGCTCGATATGGAAAATATGATTTATGTGGGGATGCGCTATGGTGTAAGTAGTTTTAGCCAAACATTAAACAGCTACAAAATTTATGAACCCACCAACTATTATGGTGAAAATACCGTGATTTCTGGCGTAAAATATAATGGATTAACTGCGAGTTGGGTTGAAATTATCGGAGGTGTAAAAGCGGAATTGTTCAACAATCTGTATTTAGGCTTTTCGTTGCGTTTAAACTATTTGGTTTCTAATAACAAACCCAGCAACTTTGACAACTTATACATTCCAGGATTTAACCGCACCTATGATGGTAAATTTGGTACCGGTTTTAATTACACTTTGAGTTATTTCGTTCCAATATATAAGAAAAACAAGTCCCATTCAAAACCTAAAAAATTATGAAAACAAGACTAATTATTCTAATGGCATTAGCCTTTTCATTAACTAACTGTACAACAAATACAGAATTTGTTGCAGACCACATTTCTGGAAATTACCTTGGCGTATTTGAAAGAAATGGTGAAACATCAACTGTTGAACTTAGGTTTATTGATGGCACCTTCATTGGAGAGAGCGCAATTGAAAAATTTCCAGCTATTTGTAATGGCGTTTATTCAACAGAGGACAATCGGATTACATTCACTAATGATTGTGTATGGACAGCTGATTTTGATTGGTCGCTTATTTTAAGTGGCGAATGGACCTTTAGCAGAAACCGTTCCGAGTTAATATTGTTTAAATCCAATGGAGATAAATATACCTTAATTCGACAATAACAATCTTTATAAAAAAATCCCAATTTTTCAATTGGGATTTTTTTTATTTATTTCGTCAAATACATTTTTCTTCGGGCATACAAATCATAGAATTGATCGTCTTTTAAATCGTCTATGAACAAGATGCTTTCTCCCGTTGATTTCATTTCTGGACCCAATGCCTTATTTACATTTGGAAACTTACTGAATGAAAAAACCGGTTGCTTAATGGCATATCCTTTCAACTGCGGATTAAATGTAAAATCAGTTACTTTATTGTGACCCAGCATTACTTTTGTGGCATAGTTTACATAAGGTTCCCCATAAGCTTTAGCAATAAAAGGAACGGTACGAGATGCACGCGGGTTAGCTTCAATAATGTAAACAATGTCATTTTTTATAGCAAACTGTATGTTAATCAAACCTACCGTTTGTAGCGCACGAGCAATTTTTTGGGTATGATCTTTTATTTGTTGCAACACAAACTCACCCAAATTAAAAGGTGGCAAGGTGGCATTACTATCACCCGAGTGCACGCCACAAGGTTCAATATGCTCCATTATTCCAATGATGTATACATTACCATCAGCATCGCAAATAGCATCCGCTTCAGCTTCAATAGCCCCATCCAAATAATGATCCAATAATAATTTATTTCCCGGAATCGATTTTAATAAATCAATTACATGTTTTTCCAACTCTTGTTTGTTGATCACAATTTTCATCCCTTGACCACCTAACACATATGAAGGTCGCACCAAAAGTGGAAAATCCAAACTATCGGCAAGATTAGTGGCTTCTTCAGCACTTTCTGCAATTCCAAATTTTGGAAATGGAATATTCAATTCGGTCAATAAATCAGAGAAACGTCCTCTATCTTCTGCCAAATCTAGCGCATCAAAAGAGGTTCCTAATATTTTAATCCCGTATTTGGCTAATTTTTCTGCCAATTTCAAAGCCGTTTGTCCGCCCAACTGAACGATAACACCTTCTGGTTTCTCGTGTTGGATGATATCGTAGATGTGCTCCCAAAAAACAGGCTCAAAATACAATTTATCTGCTGTATCAAAATCGGTAGAAACCGTTTCAGGATTACAATTGATCATGATGGTTTCATAGCCACACTCTTTGGCCGCTAATACCCCATGCACACAAGAATAATCAAATTCAATTCCCTGTCCGATTCTATTAGGACCTGATCCCAGAACCACTACTTTTTTCTTATCCGTTACTATACTTTCATTGTGGACATACTTTGTACCGTCTACTTTTTCAATTTCCGCCTCAAAAGTGGAGTAGAAATAAGGTGTTACCGCTTTAAATTCTGCCGCACACGTATCTACTAATTTATAGACACGCTTGATATTTTGTACTTCACGAAGCTTGTAAACCTGACTCTCTAAACAACCCATCATGTGCGCAATTTGTCGGTCACCATATCCTTTTTGTTTGGCTTCTAAAAGTAATTCTCTAGGAAGCGTATCTACTCTAAAGCTGGAAATTTCGCGCTCCAAATGAAACAATTCTTCATATTGCTTTAAAAACCACATGTCGATTTTTGTGATTTCATGGATTCGACTCAATGGAATACCCATGGCAATCGCATCATAGATTACAAAAACGCGATCCCAACTCGCAAACGTTAATTTCTCGATGATTTGTTCGTAGTTTTTATAGCCTTTACCATCAGCGCCTAAACCGTTACGTTTAATTTCTAACGATTGTGTGGCTTTGTGCAGGGCTTCTTGGAACGAACGACCAATTCCCATCACTTCCCCAACCGATTTCATTTGAAGTCCTAACGTGCGATCTGCTCCTTCAAATTTATCAAAGTTCCAACGGGGTATTTTTACAATTACATAATCTAAAGTTGGCTCAAACAAAGCCGAAGTCGATTTTGTAATTTGATTTTGTAATTCATCTAAGTTATATCCCAAAGCTAATTTCGTAGCAATTTTAGCAATTGGATACCCTGTTGCTTTTGAGGCTAATGCCGAAGAACGCGATACCCTAGGATTAATTTCAATGGCTACTATATCTTCTTTATCATCTGGCGAAACGGCAAATTGAACGTTACAACCTCCAGCAAAATTACCAATAGAACGCATCATCAATATCGCCATATCACGCATTTTTTGAAACGTAGTATCGGATAAGGTCATGGCTGGTGCCACAGTAATCGAATCTCCAGTATGAATTCCCATCGGGTCCATATTTTCAATCGTACAAATAATCACCACATTGTCGTTGCTATCGCGTAACAATTCTAATTCGTATTCTTTCCAACCCATTAAAGCTTTATCGATCAGTACTTCATGGATGGGTGAAGCTTCTAAACCATAGGTTAAAGCTCCATCAAAATCTTCTTTTTTATAAACAATAGCTGCTCCCGTACCCCCTAACGTAAATGAAGGACGGATCACCAATGGAAAACCAAATTCTTGTTCAATTTCTTTTCCTTGAAGGAATGAATTAGCCGTTTTTGCAGGCGCTTGAGGCACGCCAATTTTATTCAGCAGGTTCTTGAACTGTTCTCTATCTTCTGTGATGTTGATGGCGTTAATATCAACGCCAATTAATTTTACATCAAAATCTTTCCATATTCCTTTTTCATCTGCTTCTATACATAAATTCAATGCCGTTTGCCCACCCATTGTAGGTAAAACAGCATCGATTTGTGGATGTGCTTTTAAAATTTCAATAATGGATTTTGTAGTTAATGGTTTTAGATAGACATGATCGGCCATGGAAGGGTCGGTCATGATGGTTGCCGGATTGGAATTGATTAAGATTACTTCAATTCCTTCCTCTCTTAACGAGCGAGCTGATTGCGAACCCGCGTAATCAAATTCACACGCCTGTCCGATTACGATAGGCCCTGATCCAATAATTAAAACCGATTTGATTGAATTGTCTTTTGGCATTGTGTTGTTGTTTTGTGTAGTAAATTATGTAAAAATAAAAGGATTGAAATTTATATTGAAAATGTGTTGTAAAAACTTATTCAATTTTTATAAACACTTTAAAAAAAAGCCGCTACTAATAAAAGTAACGGCTTTATATTGCTTTAAAACTAAAACATTATTTTTTGTGTCTTGGTTCGCAAGAAACAGTCAATTTATGTCTTCCTTTAGCTCTTCTACGAGCAAGCACTTTTCTTCCATTAGCAGAAGCCATTCTATCCATGAAACCGTGCTTATTTCTTCTTTTTCTTTTTGATGGTTGAAACGTTCTCTTACTCATTGTAGTATCTTTTAAATTCTATAAATAAAAATCTTTTTTAAAACGGATCAGAATCCCTGTCCTGAAAACCGAGTGCAAATATACAAAGACTTTTTTCATTCGCAAGTACTTTTTTAAAAATATTTTTAATAGATTTTATTACCTTTGTAACCAATTAAAAATAATAGTATGTATCACAAAAATATCAAATTAGTATTAGCTGCATTAATTATTGGTTTCGGAATTTATCAGTTTACCGAAAACGAAATTGGAAATGGCATCTTCTTATTATTACTCTCTACGATTTTTATTTTCTTATACTTTAAAAATGAATTCATTTTGTTGGCGTTTTTAAAGCTAAGAAAACAAGATTTCCCAGGCGCACAAAAATGGCTGGCTCACATAAAAAACCCAGAAGGAGCTTTGGTAAAAAAACAACAAGGTTATTATAATTATTTACACGGTCTAATGGTTTCTCAAACCAATTTAAATGAAGCAGAACGCTATTTCAAAAAAGCCATTGCATTAGGATTGTCGATGGACCAAGATTTAGCATTGGCTAAATTACAACTTGCCGGAATTGCAATGACCCGCAGAAGAAAAATTGAAGCTACAAATTTACTCAATGAAGCCAAAAAATTAGACAAGCAAAACATGCTTAAGGATCAGATTAAAATGATGAAAGATCAAATGAAGAAAATGTAAGCATTCAAATAAATAAAGCACCAACTTAAATTGGTGCTTTATTTATTTACTCAATAACATTTTACCGGCTATAACTAACAAGACAACTCCGAATACTTTTTTAAGCATTTTTTGGTCAATAGTAACCGCTAATTTACTTCCAAAAAAACCACCAATCACAAAAAATACCGCAATAATTGCCGCATACCGCCAATCTACAAAACCTTGCTTATAATAATTATAAACACCCGCAGCCGTTACCGGAACCATCAATACAGCCAAACTAGTTCCTTGCGCTTGATGTTGTGAAAATCCCAACCAAAGCACTAACAATGGCACCATAATTATGCCACCTCCTATTCCTACTAATCCGCTTAAGATACCAGCCA
>JAGNZI010000086.1 GCA_017984495.1 Flavobacterium sp. | reverse complement strand
TACCAAGAATTTTCCATGAAATCGTCGTTCCATTCTTGAAATGCTACCACGTGAACCCCTTCTACTTTTGGGATGATAATGTCTTTTTTCATTTTTAAATTAAATGTAACCACAAGGTACACAAAGAATGCACAAGGAACTCAAAACTTTGTGAGCTTTGTGAAAAAAATTAGTGCTCTTTGTGGTTAAAAAATTATATACTCGATTTGAATTGCTCTAAGAAACGTACGTCATTTTCATAAAACATACGAATGTCGCCAATTTGGTACAACAACATGGCAATACGCTCTACGCCCATTCCGAAAGCAAAACCGGTGTGCTCGTCTGGATTGATGCCGCAGTTTTTCAATACGTTTGGATCGACCATGCCGCAGCCTCCAATTTCTAACCAACCGGTTCCTTTGGTAATACGATAATCGGTTTCGGTTTTTAACCCCCAATAAATATCGATTTCCGCACTGGGTTCTGTAAATGGAAAATAGGACGGACGCAAACGGATTTTCGATTTTCCGAACATTTCTTTGGTAAAATATAACAAGGTTTGTTTTAAATCGGCAAACGAAACGTCTTTGTCGATATACAAACCTTCCACTTGATGGAAAATACAGTGCGAACGCGAAGAAACGGCCTCGTTACGGAACACTCTTCCTGGAGAAATCGTGCGAATGGGCGGTTTGTTGTTTTCCATGTAACGCACTTGTACCGATGAAGTATGCGTTCGCAACAAAACATCCGGATTGGTTTGAATGAAAAACGTATCCTGCATGTCTCTTGCTGGATGGTATTCTGGTAAATTTAATGCGGTAAAATTGTGCCAATCGTCTTCGATTTCTGGACCTTCAGACACATTGAAACCAATTGTTGAAAAGATATCAATCATTTGATTTTTTACAATAGAAATGGGATGACGCGATCCAACAGGTATAGCTTCACCCGGACGTGTAGTATCGCCGTAAATACCCTTCGCTTCTTCTTTATTCTCTAAAGCATCTTGAATGGTTTTTACTTTGGTTTCCGCCGAAGTTTTCAATTCGTTGATCACTTGTCCAAATGCCGCTTTTTGTTCGTTAGGAACATTTTTGAATTCAGCAAAAAAGTCTTTCAACAAGCCTTTGCTTCCTAAATACTTGATGCGGAAGGCTTCTAATTGTTCTTTATTGTCGGTTTGAAAAGCGTTTACTTCTTCAATATGGGCTTTAATCGTTTCTGTCATCGCTGGTTTTGTAAAATGCAAATTTATGTATTTTGTTTCAAGTTTCAAGTTTCAAGTTGGCTAAAACTTCTAAAATCATAAATCGTTAATCTTAAATCATTACTCTATCAACTCTTTCTCTAAAAAGTAGCTCACAATTGCTTCTTTCATTAAAACGGCCTGTTCACCTGCTTTTAATGGTGGCAATTCTTCTTTTGCTTTATAATGGGGCCAACCTTCGTTATCAAAATATTCAAATTCATAATAACCATAAGGCTCTAGTAACCGGCAAATGGCTATGTGCATGAGGTTTACTTTTTCATCTTTTTTAAATGTAGCGTGTATTTTCCCCAATTCTTGCACGCCAATTAAATAGATAATCCCTTCTAAATCAAGGTCTTCTCCACCTGAAAATTTTTCTGATAATATGTTGACAACACTTTCCCAGCGCTGTTTTAATTGTTCGTCTCTTGACATTTTTTCAAGGTTTTAAGTGATGGGTGATGGGTTCCAATGACCTATTACCGATAACCAAATTTCATGCAAAGATAACAACAGAAAACCAGTTTCAGCAATTCTTTTATCTTTGTTCTTTATTCTATTTTTTTAAGATGATTATTATTGATATTGTTTTTGCTGTTTTATTGGGTTTTTCGGTGTATAAAGGATTTAAAAACGGCTTTTTTGTGGAAGTCGCTTCCTTTATAGGATTACTAGTTGGAATCTATGTAGCCCTCAAATTTTCGAATTGGATGGGTGCGGTTTTTTCGGATATTTTTCCAACGTGGCATTCAAAATACATCACCATCACTGCATTTATTCTGACATTTATTTTGGTACTTATTGGGATTCACCTGAGTGCTAAAGTACTTACAAAAATTTTCAATGGCGCTTTTTTAGGCGGAATGAATAAAATTGCGGGGGTCATTTTTAGTGTGCTGAAAATGATATTAACTTTGAGTGTAGTGCTTTTTATTGTGGAGAAAATCAACATTAATAACTTGTTAATTTCTAAAGAGACGCAAAAGAATTCAATTTTTTATCACCCCATTCAAAATAGTGCTAAGGCGATTTATCCTACGATTGAAAGTTGGTATGGCGGTTTGAAGTCGGGCGTTGAGAGTGAAGAATAAAAACTTCGATAAGCTAAGCCTGAACTCTACTTCTTCACTTCCCTAATAGCTTCTTTATCAATCCAAGCTGTGGTTTTGTCGGTTAACGCTACTTGTGACCAATTGCCAAGGGTTGCTAATACGTAAACTTTTGTGCCTTCATGCAACGTAACTACATCTTCTGAAGTTGTTTTGGGTTCCGATTTTAATGTCGTCGATGCAGCAAAAACTACCGCAGGATTGTAATTTGAACTCCATTTTTTTTGCAAAAAAGCTGAAAAAACCGTTATCCCAATTCCGACTAAAAACAACAGGAATAAACTGAAAAAAGTACGTTTTAGTAACACTGTATTTCCAAAATAATAGCCTAAAAACGAAAGCAAACTCAAAAAAGCAATACAAACGGCAATCCATGCCCAGGTATCATAATGAAACACCTGCGTGTATTCTTTTAGGATTTTTTTAAACCCGACCTCCGGTATGATTTTAATGTCATCGATTGCCATTTTCTGAGCAAAAGATAAATTCGTTAGTATGGCTTCGTCATCTGGGCTTAAAAGCAATGCTTTTTCGTAATAATAAATAGAGGGTGCCACCTTGCCTAATTTGTAATAACAATTGGCAATGTTAAAATACAAATCGCTCGAAGCGTTGCCTTGATTTTCAATACTTTCAAAAGCTGTTACCGCTTCGGAATACTTTTCTTTTTGATATAAATCGTTTGCTTTTTTAAA
>JAGNZI010000085.1 GCA_017984495.1 Flavobacterium sp. | reverse complement strand
ATAGCCAATCCAAAGTAAGACTTGGGTTGGTTGTGGTGGGGAACTTTATGATTATACGCAATTCCTAACCCTTTGTTTTGATAGCCTATTCTTTTGGATGCACCCGAAAATAATGTAATTAAACTGCTTTCCAATTTGGCATAGGGATCAATAACTATATCGTATTTTTTCTTTCTAATTTGAAGTAAAAATTTTAAAAATGCCAGATAATTGGATCTAAATTGATCTTCAAATAGTATGAGGTTATCGATATACGGATTGTTTTCGAGAACTGGTGTGGTAAATGTATTGACTAAATAATCCACTTGGGCATGGGGATAAACTTTCTTAAGATTTTCACAAATCATAGAACTGATTAACACATCCCCAATCATTTTTTGTTGGACTACTAGTATTTTCATGTGTCCTTAAATTATACCGCTACATTATAGTCGCGCAACGCATCGTTGAGTGAGGTCTTTAAATCGGTAGAGGCTTTTCGTTGTCCGATAATAATGGCACAAGGCACTTGATAGTCTCCCGCAGGAAATTTCTTTGTGTAACTCCCGGGTATAACTACCGAACGAGCCGGAACCACTCCTTTGTATTCAACCGGTGTGTCTCCTGTTACATCAATTATTTTAGTAGAGCCTGTTAAACAAACATTGGCGCCTAAAACGGCTTCTTTACCCACATGAACTCCTTCCACAACAATACATCTTGAACCAATGAAAGCGCCATCTTCAATGATAACGGGGGCCGCTTGTAAAGGTTCTAAAACACCGCCAATACCAACACCTCCACTCAAATGGACATGTTTTCCAATTTGAGCACAACTTCCCACAGTTGCCCAGGTATCAACCATAGTGCCTTCATCTACATAAGCTCCAATGTTTACATAACTCGGCATTAAGATGACACCACTTGAAATATAAGCGCCATATCGTGCCACAGCATTCGGAACTACACGAATCCCTTTTGCAGCATAGTCGCGTTTCAATTCCATTTTATCATGGTATTCAAATATTCCGGCTTCCCAGGTTTCCATTTTTTGAATGGGAAAGTACATGACCACCGCTTTTTTAACCCATTCGTTTACTTGCCACCCGTTTGAAGTAGGTTCGGCCACGCGAAGTGTTCCGCTATCTAATAATGCAATAACGTCTCTGATGGCTTTTTGCGTAGTTTCTTCTTGTAGCAAAGCACGGTTTTCCCATGCTTGTTCTATTGATGCTTGTAAATTGGTCATGATACTATTAATTTGTGGCACAAAGATAAATTATTTATAGGAATGCAAAAAAGGAATGGATTAAAGTTTGAAAGCAAATTTATTTGTATAAAACCCTTATTTTTGTAAAAAAAAGAAATGCCACGAATTTTAGCCATCGATTACGGAATCAAGCGAACGGGAATTGCAGTCACCGATGAAATGCAGATGATTGCTTTCGGACTCACAACCATTGCTTCCGATACTGTAATTTCTTTTTTAAAAGACTATTTTACTAAGGAGAAAGTTACCTTAGTACTTGTAGGCGAACCCAAACAAATGGATGGAACGCCTTCGCAAAGTGCTGAAATTATTAATGCTTTTGTGGCGCTTTTTCATACTACGTTTCCAACGATACCTGTGGAACGTGTCGATGAGCGATTTACTTCTAAAATGGCTTTTCAAACGATGATTGATAGTGGGTTAACTAAAAAACAACGGCAAAATAAAGCCTTAGTCGACGAAATTGCGGCAACAATTATGCTTCAGGATTATTTACATTATAAAAAATAGTACTTTTGCATTTTATTGCTGGGTGATGGAAGTTAAAACTTGAAACTCGAAACAAAACATTAAATTATGATTTTACCAATATACGGGTACGGAGAACCTGTTTTACGAAAAGTTTGTGAAGACATTTCTACAGAATATCCCAATTTAAAAGAAACAATAGCAAATATGTATGACACTATGTATCATGCACACGGTGTAGGTTTGGCTGCGCCGCAAGTAGGTTTGCCTATTCGTTTGTTTATTGTAGACACAGAGCCTTTTAGTGACAGTGATGATGTTTCAAAAGAAGAAGCAGCTCAAATGAAAGACTTTAAAAAAACGTTCATTAATGCAAAAATCATCAAAGAAGAAGGGGATGTTTGGGGATTTAATGAGGGTTGTTTGAGCATACCCGATGTTCGTGAAGATGTTTTTCGTCATGATACCATTACAATTGAATACTGTGATGAGGATTTCAATGTAAAAACAGAAGTATATAACGGATTGATTGCGCGTGTGATTCAACATGAGTATGATCACATTGAAGGAATCTTGTTTACCGATCACTTGTCGATGTTGAAAAAGAAATTAATTGGGAAAAAATTACAGAACATCATGGAAGGTAAAGCGCGACCCGATTATAAAATGAAATATGTCAACAAAAAAGGACGTTAAATCGTAATTAGTACTTTTTAAAAGCAAATTGCTTTTTTAACTAAACTTTTATCTTTTTACGTTTAACTTTTTACTTTAAAATAATATATTTGCCAACCATAATTAAACAAGCATGAGCATTCAAAAAATATTAGCAGTTTCTGGAAAACCAGGATTATATGAATTAAAAATTCAAACCCGTACAGGATTTGTTGCGGAGTCATTATTAGACGGTAAAAAAATTACTGTAGGCATGAGAGCCAACGTTAGTTTGTTGTCTGAGATTGCAGTGTATACCTATTCTGAAGAGGTACGTTTGGCCGAAGTATTAAAAGCAATTGCAACCAAAGAAAATGACGGACCGGCACTTTCTCACAAAGAAGACGATGTAAAATTAAAAGCTTATTTTAGAGAAGTATTGCCTGAATTTGATGAAGATAGAGTATATACATCGGATATCAAAAAAATCTTAAACTGGTATAATTTATTGCAGCCTAAAGGGTTTGTTACGTTAGAAGCATTGTCTAAAGAAGAAACACCAACTGCAGAATAGTAGTTATAAAATTATATTTTTAAATCCTGCGTATTCCACGTGGGATTTTTTATTTTTACCAAAGCAAGATTAAGGACAAATACAATTGCAAACTTGAAAC
>JAGNZI010000084.1 GCA_017984495.1 Flavobacterium sp. | reverse complement strand
ATTAAAACAACTCTAATTGTTGTGAAGGTTTGTCGGTTTCAACCAGTTTTTTTCCATAAAAAAGTTCCATCATCCCAAATTGTTTGTCGGTTATTTGCATCACGCCAATTTTGCCGTGTTCGGGTAGATTGTTCTTTATTCTCTTGGTGTGGACTTCAGCATTTTCCCTGCTGGCACAAAAACGCATATAGATGGAAAATTGAAACATAGAAAAGCCATCGTCTAATAATTTCTTGCGAAATGTACCGGCAATTTTACGCTCTTTGCGTGTTTCGGTGGGCAGATCAAAAAATACTAATATCCACAAACTTCTATATTGGTTTAAACGGGTGTAATGTTCGTCATACATATTTTATTAGTCATAATGTCATGAAGTCGAATAGCAAAAGAGTTTCATTTATCAATTGTTTTCTGAGTTAATTCTTTTTTTGACACATCGAGCGCAGTCGAGAGGCTTCTGATAAACTTAAGTTGTAATGCAATAGTGGTTCTCGATTGCGCTCGAACTGACATAGGAATTATATAAAAGTTGGGTATAAAATTTTCCTTGCCGTTCCTTCAAAACATTCGTGCAAGGAATGTGTGGTTCTACTCATTGCCACCATCAACGGACTGTTTTTTCCGTCTATAAACACATCAATAGAGGCAATACTTAACAATTGTTTTTTAATTTCGATGGTCAATTCCTCATACGAATCTTCGGTTTCCATAATGTGAGAAACAATCAAATCCACATACGGTCGATAGGGTTCCATAATATCATCGGCCAGGCAATAGGCATTGTATTTGTTGCGATGAAAAATCCCCAACGTGGGCAACATTCCCGAACTGACGATAGCTCTAGCTGTAATTGCTCTCAAAATAGCATAACCATAATTCAGTAAATTGTTGGGCGGAATTCCTTTTTGCCCTCTGCTAAAATTTTCTACCGTTATGAGGTTTGGCCAATAGAAAACGGCAGCTCTCGATTCGTGATTGAGAGCATCTCCAGATGTGACTTCTTTTGCCCAAAGTTCCATTTTTCGGCAGGGAATTCCCTTTTCTTTGAGCAGTCCAGCTTGGTTTGAGATTTTGGCACTAATGGTTTGCTGCCATAAATTCTTTTTTAGTGGAACAGAAGCATTAATTTGGTTTTTAAAACGCTCCGTTTGTTCGGTGTGTCCGTTGAGAGGCATTAGCAAACCGATAGGTAAGTGGTATTGGTCACAATTGATTAATGCCACGTTGTTATTGGTCAGTTTTTCGAGTAAACCATTGGTAATCGTGATTTGTTGGTTTTCCAAAACGATAACGCCAATATCTTCGATGGCCACGGTTTTGGTTTCTTGTTCCTTGTCGGGATAAGAGATAACAATTTGCTCGTTTTTAGTGCTCAAATAAGCAGGATTACCGAAGAAAAGGGTTCGTTTTATCATTATTTTGGAATTAAAAATGATTGTAAAATATTTCGGCTAAAGCCAATCTCGATTATTTTATATTTTGTCGAATGGGCTAAAGCCCAATCCTATTGATTTTTGAATATATTTCTATTTTAAATTTTCCACATCTTTTAGATTGCCCTTTTTTTGAATTGCCTCCAGCTTTTTGAATTGCCTCCAGCTTTAGCTGGAGGGGATGATAATTGATTTTTGAAAATGGCTTTAGCCAGATTCTATTCTTTTTGAAATTTATATTTAGCCATAAATTCATCATATTCTTCCTGGAATGATTGTTTTCTGTGATGTTCTTCTTGGTTCCTTATATAATTTCGAACTTTATCAATCATAGATTCGGAAACTGAAACCGCAAAATATTCATCTTGCCATTCAAATTTATCTAAACATAATTTGTTTTTGTTAATCCAAAATGAAGATTCTCCTTTGATGAGTTGCATTGTTTTTTGAATGGTTTGATCGGCTCCCAAGGAAACCAAACAATGGCAATGGTCTGTGTATCCATTGACAAAATCTATGAAGATTCCTTTCTCTTTGGCATTTTCTTTAATATGATGCCACACTTTTTGTCTTAATTCTTTGCTGTCTAAAAAAGGAAATCTGTTTTTTGTACTCCAAACAAAATGAATATAGGTCTTGATGTAGGACATAATTTATTGTTTTGGTTATTTTGGCTAAAGCCATTTCTATTGTTCTGTATATTGTAGAATGGGCTAAAGCCCAATTCTATTGATGTTTTTTTAACCTTTAAAAATAATTTCGTAAAATAAATTCCCTTGTTTGTCAAGTAGTTTTTCAAAACTTTGTATTCGGTCTGGAATTGTAGCTAGCTTGTTGATATTGGCAATAATATAACCATCGTCATCAAAAATATTTTCTATTTTTAGTACACCTTCGTTTAATGTAGCTTCAATTTCCGAAATTGAAATATCTTTTGGAATGGTGTGTTTTTGAATTACCATTCTAGATTGGTTTACGACAGTTTCCATATCTTGGCTATCTTCAAAGGAAGAATGAATTAAGTCGTAAACAGAATCAGTAGCGCTATTGTTAACTAAAGTTTCGTAAAATTGTTCCCCATTTAAAATTTCGTTTTCGTCATCAAGATACACTCTTGTGTAGGTGTCGTGATTTGATTTTAAGGTGTAGTATTTGGGAGTTTCCAATAGGGTATAAGGTCCAATTTTTTCTTGATTTGGATTGTCTTTAATTTCAGTCATTGCATAAATAGCTATATGAATGCTTTCCCAATCAGAAGCATTAGGTTCGATGTGCGTTATTTCGGCTTGTAATTCCAATAATTTGGTATCAAGTAAAACACTCAACACTTCGTTGCTTTCCATTGGTATAAAACCAATTTTTTGATTATTGAAATGCAAAGCTATGGCACAAGGGTCATATTTATTATGGGGCTCACGAACCATTTCGAGTAAGCCGCTGCTGTTGATTTGACTAATTATTTTCGGGCCTTCATAATATTGAAATCCCCTAACGAAACATTGCAATACATATACTTTTTGGTACTGCTTGACCATTTCCAGCGGAAGGGAAGCAATGCCATAAAAGCCAATTAGATTCCTTAAAAAGTTACCTCTTGTCATTTATTAGTTTTT
>JAGNZI010000083.1 GCA_017984495.1 Flavobacterium sp. | reverse complement strand
TTTACTATTTCCTCTTCGACTTAACACTGCGTTTTTTATGGCAAAAAATCCCTGTTATGAACATTCGCCCAATGCTAATTTTACCCATTAAAAAAAGTACGATTGTTCATTTTTCTCTTGGAAAAACCGCTTTGTCTTATTTTAATTGGATGCACGTTTTTTTCTTTCTTCCTTTCTCCGTGGTGTTGTACCTAGAAAACCATCCAATAGAGAGTGTTATTTCTTGGCATTTAGCGATGTTTTCGATAGTGTATATTAACAATTTCATCAATGTATTGTTTAGCAACAAAGACAATTTGTTTGGAATTTTACTAGCAATTGTAGTTGTTTTAGGCGGATTACAACATTACGGTTATTTCAACATTACAGATTATTCCGCACCATTTTTTGAAGGACTATTTCACAGTCCGGGATTATTTTTAGTTCCACTTCTACTGCTTATAGGCCTATATAAAATCACCTATGATTTCTTTAAAAAGCAATTGTATCTCGATGCAGGACTAGCCACTAAATCAGCTATTGCAAAAACAGAAAATTTAAGTTGGCTGAATCAGTTTGGGACTTTAGGCACATTTTTGAAAAATGATATCAAATTAATCAAGCGAAACAAACGTTCTAAAACTACTGTGGGCATGAGTATTTTGTTTTTGTTTTACGGGTTTATCTTTTTTAACAACCCATCTCAACCACAAGCCATGCAGATTTTTGCAGGGATTTTTGTCACAGGTGGCTTTTTGTTCACTTTTGGTCAGTTTGTGCCAAGTTGGGACAGTCAATACTACCCATTAATGATGACCCAAAACATTTCATACAAGAACTATTTGACCTCAAAATGGTGGTTAATTGTGATTGCAACTGTAATTTCTACCGTAATATCTTCCTTTTATATCTACCTCGGATGGGAGATCTATTTGACTATTTTGGCGGGTGCTGTATACAATATTGGCGTCAATTCCCATTTGGTTTTGTATGCGGGTGCTTATACTAAAACTCCAATTGATCTAACTTCAAGTAAAGGGGCTTTTGGCGATAAAAAAGCGTTCAACTTACAAACCACGTTAATCTCATTACCAAAAATTTTATTACCTGTTTTATTGTATGCTTTAGGCAAATACATGGAAGGACCCAATACAGGTTTAGCTCTTGTGGCAGGTGCTGGACTAATCGGTTTTGCATTACGCGACCGGGTTTTTTCTCAAATTGAAAAAGTCTATAAAGCAGAAAAATACAAAACTATTCAAGCCTACAAACAAAATAATTAACATTCAGTTTCCGGTTAGCAGTAATAAACATTTTCTAACTCCATAAACTTTAACCTCATAAACTTTATACCATGATCCAAGTCAATCAACTTTCAAAAAAATACAACGGAACAACCGTTTTACAAATCGATAATTTAAGCATTCCAAAAGGACAAAGTTTTGGACTAGTAGGCAATAATGGCGCAGGGAAAACTACTTTTTTTAGCTTGCTTTTGGATTTAATCCAACCTACAACTGGCGAAATCATCAATAATGAAATTCCGGTACATACTAGCGAAAATTGGAAATCCTTTACCGCCTCTTTCTTAGACGAAAGCTTCTTAATTGGCTACTTAACTCCCGAAGAATATTTCTATTTCATAGGCGATTTACGCGGTCAAAACAAAGCCGATGTAGATGCGTTATTAGCGAAACACGAAGAGTTTTTCAATGGTGAGATTTTAAAAAACAAAAAGTATTTGCGCGATTTATCCAAAGGAAATCAAAAGAAAGTCGGCATTATTGCTACTCTAATTGGGAATCCGGAAGTGGTAGTTTTAGATGAGCCGTTTGCTAATTTAGATCCTACTACAGTCAATCGTTTGAAAAAAATCATCAAAGAACTAAGTGAAAATCCACAAGTGACGATTTTGGTTTCGAGTCACGACTTGCAACATACGGTGGAAGTGTGCGATAGAATCGTAGCATTAAACAAAGGTGAAGTGGTAAAAGACATCGTAACATCAACAGAAACACTGCAAGAGCTCGAGGCCTTTTTTGCGGTTTAAGTTTCGGTATTTCAAAAAGAAACGTAATTTTACCCTTCTGTATACTAAATCTAGTGTATAGAAGTTAAAGCTATAAATCGTTTCAATTGAAAATCAACAGATCTTATATTGTATTCACTGTACTTGTAGTTGTTTTTTTAGTAGCTTGTTCTACTAAGAAAGATTCATTTGTGTCAAGAAATTACCATGCTCTAACCACCGAATATAATGTTTTATATAATGGAGGTGTTGGTTTTGAGAAAGGATTAGACGACATTAATGAGAAAAGCAAAAATAATTTCTGGAAGCGATTAGCGGTTGAAAAAATGCAATTGTCTGATGGCTCTATTAATGATACAGCAAAGAATGCTAATTTTGATTTGGCGGAAACGAAAGCCACCAAAGCCATTCAAAAACACTCCATGAACATTGGAGGAAAAGAACGCAATTTTCAAACAGACGAAGCCTACTTAATGCTTGGAAAAGCGCGTTATTACAGCCAGCGTTTTGTTCCGGCATTGGATGCATTCAATTATATTTTATACAAACATCCTCATAGCAATAAAATTTACGAAGCCAAGATTTGGCGCGAAAAAACCAATATGCGTTTGGGTAACGATGCATTGGTAATTAAAAACTTATCAAAACTTCTTAAGGATTTTAAATTAAAAGAGCAATTTGTAGCGAATGCGAATGCAGTTTTAGCCGAAGCTTTTTTGAATTTGGAAGAAAAAGACAGCGCAGTTATGAAACTCCAAATCGCACAAGAGTTAACCAAAATTAATACCGAAAAAGCGCGTTACCGATTCATTTTAGGCCAATTGTATGAAGAATTAGGAAAAAAAGACAGTGCGCTTTATAGTTACCAATCGGTAATTGATATGAATCGAAAAGCAGATAGAGATTATTTGATTCAAGCATACGCCAAAAAAGCACAACTTTTTGATTTTCAAAAGGGAGACAAAGAGCAAATGAAAAAAATGTTTGTCAAACTTGTGGAAAATCGTGAAAACCGCCCTTTTTTAGATGTAATTTACCATCAAATGGGGTTGTATTATGACAAAAGTAACG
>JAGNZI010000049.1 GCA_017984495.1 Flavobacterium sp. | reverse complement strand
TTTTGCAAGCCATTCTTCCGAATTGTATGTAGAAACGATAACCGATACTTTCATCTAGAAAATTAAAAAGTGAAAAATACTACTTTTTCCAGAACTTCAATTTCTTTTTCCATCTTTTTTTTCGATAGTACTGCTCTTGAAACTCTTGTGTTGCGCTCCACATGGCTCGGAACACTTTTTCGCTATTTTCTCCCGATAAATTGGCATATTCATCACTCATGATGCGAATTATGGCTTCACTTGAAGTTAATTTGGAGAAATTTTTCATGCGCTCTTCAAAAGTCAATTTTTTATCAAAATTTGTCCGATTCAAATCCACTAAATAAAAAGCATATGTGCCATTCCCTACATCTTTGATTAAGGTATTACCTGCCGAATGGTCGATGAATTCGATATGAGATTGGTGAAGTCTGTATGTAAAAGCAACAAATTGCCGAAGAATAGCTTCTTTTTTTACTTCATCTTCTAATTTTAAGAGCTCGCGAAATCTAAAATCGGACTTTAAAAAAACACTGACATAATAACTGTCGTTTAGCCCTAATTGATCAAAATTTTCAAAATAAGCAATCGGACTGGGGGTTCCAATTTCCTTTGCTAGCAATAATTGCGCGTATTCAAACGATCGTTTTGCCTTGCTTTTTCGAAAATACGTATAAATTATTTTATTAAAAATATGTGGTTTTTTAAAGGCTTTAATGCAAATCGTACTGTCGTTTAAGTCAAAAGTTTTGAGACTGTTCCGACTTCCTTTATAAATGTAAGTACCTAAATTGGAATACTGAGCGATACATCCTTCGATGAAATCTTTATTAGCGGCAAATTCAGGATTAAAAAAACTTTTCATAGTGCGAAAATAAAACAATGTTGGCGATTTACCTCCAAATATAAAATAATTTATAGTTTTGTGGTGTAAAAACCCAGTTGATGAACATCTTCAAATCCATAGAACGAAATTGGAACAAGCGAAACGTAGTCCAAGCAATTGCCAACGCTGAGCAACAGAATAACGATGTGGTTACTATTCATCGAATCGATAAAAAAAATATTGGGGATTACTTCTGTGCACCCCATCATTACTTTGAGGTATTAAAGGGAAAAAGTCTCGACATTTTTGATTACAAAAGTGAAGATAAAGCGGTACGCACCCATTTTATTAACGAAATTTCAAATCGTTCGCTAATAATTGGCGGGGGTGGTTTGCTCAATCGCAGTGGTTTTGATAAGCAAATGCAACTGTTTGAAAAACTAACCCAAAAAGGCAAAAAAATTGTTCTTTGGGGGGTGGGTCACAACGAAAAATCGCCAAAAACCTATGGTAACGTTTCAAAATACAATATAGACATCCATAAATTTGGATTGGTTGGAACAAGAGATTTCAATATGCCTGGGGATTATGTGCCTTGTGTGAGTTGTTTGCATCCTATTTTTGATCAACAATATGCCGTTACAAATGAAGTAGGTGTTGTTTTTCACAAAGACACCCTCAAAAAGGAACACATTACGAAGAAGTATCAAAATTTTGCTACGTCTTCCAACACTACCAATTTAGAAGAGTTGATACAATTTATTGGAAGTGCCGAAAACATCATTACCGACAGTTACCATACCATGTATTGGGCCATGTTAATGGGGAAAAAAGTAATTGCCATCCCAAATTCTTCGAAGTTTTACGATTTCAAACACCAACCCATCATTTCAACTTTTGATGAAGCGCTTCAGCATTTGAATCAAGGAACCAGCTATGACGGACTCTTGGAGGAATGCAGAACATTAAACCATAAATTTGCTGAAAAGGCCTTCAATTATTTAAATTTATAATATGGACATCAATACCGAAGTACACAACGCATTTGAAATCATCAAAAACGGGGGCATAATCTTGTATCCTACCGACACCGTTTGGGGTATTGGCTGTGATGCTACCAATGAGGAGGCCATACAAAAAATCTACGCCCTTAAACAACGCGTAGAAACAAAAAGCATGATCGTATTATTGAATGGCGAACGCATGATGTATAATGTCTTCAAAGAAGTTCCAGAGGTGGCATGGCAAATTCTTGATTTATCTGAGAAACCTACGACTCTAATATTAGACAATCCACGAAATGTAGCAAAAAACATCATTGCCGAAGACAAAACGTTAGGCGTTCGAATTGTTACCGAACCTTTTTGTTATAAACTCATGGAACGCATGAAAAAACCATTGGTTTCTACTTCTGCAAATCTGTCTGGGATGTTTACACCAAAAACTTTTAAAGAAATTAGTCCCGAAATTATAAAAGGTGTGGACTATGTAGTAAATTTGCACCACGATAAAGTATGCAAAAATCCTTCTACGATTATTAAATTAGGTTTAGATAGTCAGGTAAAAGTGATTAGAAAATAATAATTTGAAGATTTGAAGATTTGAAAATATCCCAATTTTCAAATTAAAAAATTTTCAAATTTTCAAATTAAAGCATGAATTACAAACAACAGTTAGAACATAACATTTTCAAAATCATAGCACAAGCTGCACAAGAACTCAACTTGGAGTGCTATGTGATTGGTGGTTTTGTGCGCGATATCCTTCTCCATCGAAACCATAAAAAAGACATTGATATTGTGGCTGTTGGAAGTGGCATTGAACTGGCATTAAAAGTTTCCGAACTCATTTCCTTTCATCCAAAAGTACAAGTTTTTAAAAATTATGGCACGGCTATGTTGCGCTATGATGATATTGATGTAGAATTTGTAGGAGCCCGAAAAGAATCTTACACCCACGATAGTCGCAATCCTATAGTAGAAGAAGGCACCTTAAAAGACGATCAAGAACGTCGGGATTTTACCATAAATGCACTCGCTTTTTCATTGAATTCAGCAAATTTTGGCGATTTAGTCGACCCGTTTAACGGAGTAGCCGATTTGGAAAACAAAATCATCAAAACCCCATTACATCCAGATATTACCTATTCGGATGATCCCTTACGCATGATGCGCGCTATTCGTTTTGCATCCCAATTGAATTTTGAAATTGAATCTGAATCCTTGGCAGCAATTTCTAAAAATAAAGACCGAATTAACATTATTTCAGGCGAGCGAATTGTAGATGAATTGCATAAAATTTTAGCTTCTGAAAAACCTTCGATTGGATTTTTACTTTTGTATCAAACCGGTTTATTAGACCTAATTTTACCTGAATTGACTGCGTTAAACAATGTCGAAGAAGTGGAAGGGCATACCCATAAAAACAACTTTTACCATACACTAGAAGTCGTAGATAATATTTGTCCCAATACCGAAGATGTTTGGTTGCGTTGGGCAGCATTATTGCATGATATTGGCAAAGCACCTACTAAAAGGTTCAATAAAAAACAAGGCTGGACCTTCCACGGACATGAATTTTTGGGCGGCAAAATGGTCAAAAAAATATTTGAACGTTTGCACATGCCTTTGAATCACAAAATGAAATTTGTGCAAAAAATGGTCATGATGAGTTCGCGACCCATTGTAATTGCCGAAGACATAGTTACCGATAGTGCTGTAAGACGATTGGTTTTTGATGCCGGTGAAGATGTTGATAGTTTAATGACTTTGTGTAAAGCCGATATCACCACAAAAAACCCAAAGAAATTCCAGAAATACCATAAAAACTTTGACATCGTAAAAGAAAAAATTATTGAAGTTGAAGAAAAAGACCGCGTTCGAGTATTTCAACCGCCCATATCTGGTGAGGAAATCATGGCATTATTTGGTTTGAAACCAGGTAGAGAAATAGGGATTTTAAAAGAAGCGGTTAAAGAAGCAATCTTAGAAGGTGACATCCCAAATGAGTATGAAGCCGCAAAAGAATATGTATTAATTCGTGCTAAAAAATTAGGTTTAAAAAAAATATAAATAAAATAGCTGCTAATCTGCGGACATAACAAATGAAAAAATATTTTCTTACAACAGCAAAAACAGCATTAGTTTTAGTCTATTTGGTCATTCTTGCAGGTGCCTTAGTTCGAATGACAGGTTCAGGAATGGGTTGTCCAGACTGGCCCAAATGTTTTGGTTATTACATCCCACCCACGGAACAAAAAGAACTTGAATTCACACCTAATAAAGTTTACGATAAAGGTCAAGTGATCATAAAAAATGAAGGTTTACTGGTAGCTAAATCGGATTTCACGGCTACAACCTCTTTTTCAGAAACCAATTGGGAAGCCTATACCAAACACGATTATGCTATTTTCAACCCAGCGCATACGTGGATTGAATACATCAATAGATTGCTAGGAGCATTGGCCGGAATAGCTTGTTTTGTTGCGTTTATTTTCGCTTTTGGGTATTGGAAAGAAAACAAAAAAATAGTTTTCTATTCGCTGTTGGTTTGCATACTGATGGGGTTTCAAGCTTGGTTAGGAAAAACAGTAGTGGATTCGGTATTGAGTCCGGTCAAAATTACCACCCACATGTTAACGGCCTTCTTAATTGTGGGGTTACAGTTGTATATTATATATGTGGTTTCAGCTAAAAACAGTATTAGAAAATACGACAAAACATTTAGCACAACACTTGTTGTAGTGTTGCTTCTTACTATTGTTCAAGTGGTTTTGGGTACTTATGTCCGGGAGTTCATTGATACTGTTGAAAAATCGGGAGCACCTAAATCATTTTGGTTACAACATCCTGAAATTACATTTTACGTTCACCGTAGTTTTTCAATAGTTGTCTTTTTAGCCAATTTATTTTTACTGCTTCGAAATAGCAATCTGAAATTGGGATTCGAAAAAGTAAATTGGGTCGTTCGAATTTTAATTTTCGAAATTATATCCGGTGTTATCATGGTATATGTTGATTTTCCATTCGGAAGTCAGACCCTACATTTGGTCTTAGCAACATTCTTATTCAGTGTGCAATTTTATTTACTGTTAGAAAATAAAAAAGTAACAGAAAAATAATACTACTTTTGCAGTCCGACTATATTGTCACAGTTCTTTGTTATTAACTTTAGATGTCAAAACTACATGCCTCTGATAAATTTTTAGACTTATCAGACTACGGAAGGTCATTTGGAAGATTTTTCGCGCTCCAATTAAAAGAAACACGCTTTACGCCTATTCATGTTACCCTTCTATTTGGACTTTCCGGATTGCTAGCTTTGTATAGCATTTGGAACCAATCCTATATTGCTGCTGCCTTTTTTATTGTATTAAAATCAGGAATTGATGCTGCCGATGGCGAATTGGCCCGCTTAAAGAAAACTCCTTCCTATGTGGGACGCTATTTGGATAGTATCTTTGATATTGTGCTCAATTTTTTATTCCTGATGATGATTTGCTACGTTTCTAAAACTCCATTTTGGGTAGCTTTACTAGCTTTTATCGGATTGCAACTTCAAGGAACACTTTACAATTACTACTATGTAATTTTGAGAAATAAATCGGTTGGAGGTGATACGACCAGTAAAATATTTGAATACAAAACACCCAAAGCATTGCCTGGGGAAACCCAAAAAGCGGTTGCTATCTTATTTGGACTGTACACCATTTGTTACGGTGCTTTCGACAAAATCATCCATACTTTAGACCCTGAAGCTTATAAAGTTAAAACCTTTCCTAATTGGTTCATGACCTTACTTTCGGTATACGGATTAGGCTTTCAATTGCTCATTATTGCTTTGATGCTGCCTTTGGGTTGGATCGACTATATCGCACCCTTTTTTATCGGTTATTCGAGTTTGCTCTTTATCCTGATTGGGATTCGAAAAACAGTACTAAAACCTTAACCACTATTTAGTAGGGAGTCTAATTTACCATTGAAATGCTAATTTCTAAGGAATTATTAGTACCATTGTAACATATTGAAAATTAATTCGTTTTAGTATCAACCATTAATTACCTATGAAAAAAATCAAAACCATTTTTTGCCTTGTATTACTTTTATCGTTTCATGTTGGAGATTCGTGCAGCATGTATAAAGTGACCAAAAATGGAAAAACAATGGTTGGGTGTAATGAAGATGCTTGGAGAACCACTTCCCATATTTGGTTTGAAGTTGGACAAAACAACCAATATGGAGCAGCTTTTACAGGCTCTAGATGGGACGGAGAAAATGGCTATGCACCACAATCGGGAATGAATGAGCACGGTTTGGTTTTTTCTAGATTGGCATCTTATCATCCCAAATTGATTACTTCAAAATTCAATAACCGCATCCAGATTACAAATCCAACGCGCTATTTAAAAGACATTCTACATTCTTGTAAAACTGTCGAAGATGTAAAAAAATACATTGAAAAATATGATCAGCGGTACTTTATAGAAGATGTTTTTATTTATATCGAGCGATCGGGAAAATACATAATTGTTGAACCTTATAAAATACTATCGGGAAATGACGCTAAATATGTGCTGTCAAATTTTTGTCCGTCAATTACGCATAAATCAGCTGCAAATAAATTAGAACGCTATAAAAAAGGCACATCGTTTTTGACATCAAAAATAGAGACGGATTTGGATTTTTGTCGAAAATTATCCGATACCATGCATGTTTGTAGAGAAAAAATAGGCGATGGAACCTTGTTAACTTCCATATGGGATAGCACCAATGGCGTCGTTAATTTATATTTCTACCACCAATACGATCAAACGGTTCAATTTAACCTTACAAAAGAATTAGCCAAAGGAAATCACATACTGAAAATAGATACTTTATTTCCAAAAAATGCTGAATTTGAAAAATTAGCTTCGTATCAAACGCCACAAAACAACGATACAATACGCGCTTTTTTAATGATCAGTGGTTTATTTTTTGCTTTGTGTTCGATTTATTTTTTGATACATTTCATCGCCAATCGAAAAAAAGACAAATTCAATGCTCTTAAAATACTCGTTGTTCCCTTCGGACTCCTGCTTTTTTATTACATGCTCGTCTTATGCACCAACATAGCTATTTTCTACTTTTCAGCACCTTATGCAAGTCCGATTTCTATTTTTGTGAGCGGTACTTCATATATTCCATATATTTTAGTACTGCTCATACTACCATCGTTGTGGGCTAATTATCGCCTATTGCACCAAAAACTATGGAGCCGTTTTGCATTAGTCATGATCAGTATGCTAAATGTATTGGTAGTACTATTGATTGGTTTTTTTGTGTATTGGCACTTTTACTTCAATTAGTAATTAACCGATCCAAAGTTTAAAATCAGACACTTTTTCTCTTGAAACGATCACTTCATCAGCCTTATAGGTAGGTAAATTGATTTTTAACCGCGAGTTAGAATACACTTGAATTTCTTTCACGGCTTTTAGTGGGATTATGAATTTACGACTCACGCGGAAAAAATCTTTGGGATTGATTTCGGCCTCCAATTCTTCTAAAGTAGCATCAATTAAATAATCGCGATTATCTATTGTATGCAAATAAGTGCCTTTATTTTCGCTGTAAATACACTCTACGTCATCAATGGAAATTACTTTTAATTGCTGTCCGATTTTTATCGAAAACCGTTGCTTGTATTCTTTTGCTACTGGATGGACCAACATCCGCTTAATGGCTTCAATATCCAAATTTGGGAACGCACTTTTTTGAAATTGAGTGTTGAATTTTGAAATGGCTGTTGAAAGTTCGTCTTCGTCAATAGGTTTCAACAAATAATCAATGCTATTGAGTTTGAAAGCACGCAACGCATATTCGTCATAGGCCGTAGTGAAAATCACAGAACTCTTGATGTCTATTTGCTCGAACAACTCAAACGACAATCCATCCGACAATTGTATGTCTAAAAAAATCAAATCGGGATGCGGATTATTTTGAAACCAAGTAATTGATTCCTCCACAGAATGCAACAATGTATTCACCTGCAAGCCTAATTTTTCTATTTTGCGTTGCAACAAGCGTGCTGCTGGTTTTTCGTCTTCGATGATAATGATGTTCATTGTTTTTTTTGTTTCAAGTTTCAAGTTCTTATGTTGTCTGACAACTGTGACCAATTACTCCCACTTATTGGCTTTTTCCTTCTCCATAAATTCTTTAATCTTTCGTTCTTCCCAATCTTTACCTAAAAAAAAATACGGCAAAAAGGTTGACAATGCATGCGCTAACAAACCAATTCCCCAAAAGAAAGCTGTGAAAAAGTTCTTAAACTGAAAATAACTTTCACCTTCATTTAAGTTTTGAATATTTAAGATCACCAACATACTATTAATGACCAAATAGACTATTGCATGCGTATAAAATCCTTTGATTTTTTTTACGCGTTTGACCGCTTCCTCGTAGCGAATTTGTTCTGCTGTTATATTTTCCATAGTTATTTTTTTGATTTTGTTAGAGTGATTGATTGACTATTCCCAAGTATTATTTTTCCCTTTATTTATTATTTCTTGTATTTTTCGTTCTTCCCACGTTTTACCGTATCCAAAAACACCAAATGCGTGAAAAGACAATCCCATTCCCCATCCTAACAAGGGAAACCAGAACCATTGGAATCCCCAAAATGCAGTATAGTTAATAAAGGCTAATGCCGGAATCACTATGCTATAAGCGGTTAAATTGCCATAAAATCCTTTTAGTTCTTCTACACGTTTTTTGGCTCTTGCATAGGCAGCATTTTCTGAAAATAGTGTGTTGGTTTCCATAACTGATATTTGTTTTGTTAATATGGGTAGGCTTATTTTAAATTCACTTTCAGATGCTTCTACTACAACTTTACGATGGGTTAGAATTCCGTAACGATTTACAATATTTTCTAATCCAACTCCTTTTCTGCCTGACAATACTTCTTTCTTTTGTAAATTATTGGATACAACTAACACACCCTTTTGAAGACTAATTTGAATATGAAGTGGTTTGGTTTCACTTACTACATTATGTTTGATGCAATTTTCAAGCAATAATTGTAAGGATAATGGTACTACTTTTGCTTCATCGTTCTCAATAGTATCGGGAATTTCAAATGTGATGCTGTTTTCAAATCGCATTAAGAGTAAATTCATATAGGTTTTTGCAAAAGCAATTTCTTCGGCAACCGACACCAATTCTTTGTCCTTTTGTTCCAAAACATAGCGATATACTTTTGATAAGGACGTAGTGAATTTTTGTGCTGCAATTGGATCTTCTTCAATTAACGAACTCAACACATTCAAACTATTGAACAAAAAATGGGGATCGATTTGGTTTTTTAAACTTTCAAACTGGGCCGAAGCCGTACCCGCAATTATTTTTTGTTGGTTCACCTTGTTTTCTTGATACGCCTTATAAAAATAAAACGCATGAAATGCTATGGTTACAAAAAATGTAATGAGAATTGTTACCACATAATTTGCTAAGGTTTCATTTTGAAAAAACGCTTCAAAACTTGATCCTTCAATAAGCACATCCTCAACAATTCGCAAGATAAAAATAGCAAAAACAGAAATCACAAACGACCCTAAAAAGCCTAAAATTATTCTTCGTTTTGTAAAGCGTTCTACTTCAAAAACACCATCTAAATAGATAAATAAATAGGCATTAGCGAAATACAGCGTTAATCCATACAACATGGTGTAACCGAAATTTACGAGTAAATGTTCATTCAACTGAATAGTAATACCCGTTAATAATTTTACTACCAATAAAACTAAAAAAACAGCAATGGATAAAATTATCGCTCTTGGAATTTCTTTGATGAGTTTGTGTAACATATGTAAGATTTACAATAAAATTAGTTAAAATTAAGTGACTGCACAACAAAGGCTATTAAATAAAGTACAAGATGGATCATAAGTAAATTGTTATTATTTCTGACACAAAATTCAATAGAAACACCCAACAAAAAAATTCAAAGTAACCCAACTGTCATTTTTTAAGGATGAATTGTAATTATTGAATACATTCAGAAAAATCTTATCAACAATTCGTAAATCGTAAATCGTAAATCGTAATTTATACTTACTTTTGCCTTTCGTAAAATTGCAACCATTATGATTTATAAATTTAGAGCTATTCTTGATGCCGAAGAAGATAT
>JAGNZI010000082.1 GCA_017984495.1 Flavobacterium sp. | reverse complement strand
ATGGCCGATATTGGCGACAGTGAATAATGGTTCCATAGAAAATTTAAATCAATAGTAATTTTAATTAAAACATATCGTGACTGCAAAAAAAGAACTTACCGATATCGATAAAGACCGAATTATAGAAATGGCGTGGGAAGACCGAACTACGTTTGATGCTATTTTACTGCAATTTGGATTAAAAGAGCAAGAAGTAATCGACCTAATGCGGGCAGAAATGAAACGGTCCAGCTTCAAGATGTGGCGCGAACGCGTTCAAGGTCGAAAAACAAAGCACGAAAAATTGAGAGATTTTAGAGAAGGACGTTTTAAATGCTCCATGCAAAGACAAATAAACAATAACAAAATTGCCAAAAGATAACTTGCAGTTTAGAAATTGCAACAAATAGATGGAATAAATTTTAAATAACAGATTGAATAATACATATGAGAAACATAGTCATCATTGGCGGAAGCAAAGGAATTGGAAGTGCGATTTTATTGCAACAATTAGAAAATAATAAAGTGTATAACATCAGCAGAACGGCTCCGGAAGTTACGCATCCTAATTTAGTGCATTTCCCGATTGATATGCTGCAGGACGCTTTACCGGAAATTGAAGCCGTCGATGTTTTAATTTACTGTCCGGGTTCGATTACACTGAAACCAATTTCGAATTTGAGTATTGATGATTTCAGAACTGATTTTGAAATCAATGTGATTGGTGCCGTAAAAGCCATTCAGAAATATTTACCAAATTTGAAAAAAGGACAAAATCCATCGATTATTTTGTTCAGCACAGTAGCAGCAAAACTAGGAATGCCATTCCATGCGAGTATTGCTACCGCAAAAGCAGGAGTTGAAGGTTTAGTGAAATCGTTAGGAGCAGAATTAGCATCGGTAGTACGCATCAATGCCATAGCTCCTACGATCACTGAAACTACCCTTTCGGCAGGAATTTTAAGAAATGACCGCATGAAAGAAAACATGACAGAGCGCCACCCGATGAAAGGGTATTTGAAACCGGTTGAAGTCGCACAAATGGCCAACTTTCTGATATCAGAAAATGCGAAGTCTATATCAGGACAAGTATTTGAAATGGATTACGGCATTGTCACTTTTAAAATATAAAAACTAAACCCATTTAATTTAGAAGACCAAAACAGCATGATAAAAGAAATGAGAAGTTACGAGAAAATTGAACAATACGACACGGAAGTAACCAATGCGTTATCCGAAAATTACAAAATAATCATTGGCAATTTAGGCGAAGATGTAACTCGAGAAGGGCTAGAAAAAACTCCGGAGCGCGTAGCAAAAGCCATGCAATATTTAACCCACGGATACGAATTAGACCCGTTAGAAATTTTGAAATCAGCGTTGTTTAGTGAAGACCACCAACAAATGATTGTGGTCAAAGACATTGAAGTATACTCTATGTGTGAGCACCACATGTTACCGTTTTTTGGAAAAGCACACGTAGCATATATCCCGAATGGAAAAATTGTTGGATTGAGCAAAATCCCAAGAGTTGTAGATGCTTACGCTCGCAGAATGCAAGTACAAGAGCGATTGACAGACCAAATAAAAAACTGTATTCAGGAAGCCTTAAATCCGCTTGGAGTGGCTGTTGTTATTGAAGCGCAACACATGTGTATGCAGATGCGCGGGATTCAAAAACAAAACTCTGTTACGACAACTTCCTCGTTTACCGGTGCGTTTGAAAAAGACAAGACCCGTAAAGAATTCATAAGTTTAGTAGCCAATCGTTTGAGCTAAAATTAAAGAAAAAACCAAACCATGAAAATTCTCTTAACAGGCGCAACAGGTTATATCGGGAAGAGGCTGCTCCCTATTTTGGTCGCGCAAGGTCACGAAATAATCTGCTGCGCAAGAGATAAACATCGGTTTTATTGCCCAAAGGAATTCGAAAAAAGTGTAACAGTAATTGAAGTCGATTTTCTGAAACCAGAAACATTGTCGGCTATACCTCCCGATATTGATGCGGCGTATTATCTGATTCATTCGATGTCCGGTTCAGCATCTAATTATGATGAATTAGAAAGTATCTCGGCACTAAATTTTGTAGAAAGAATCAATCAAACCCGTGCCAAACAAGTGATTTATTTGAGCGGTATTGTTAATGACAAATCCCTCTCAAAACATTTATCCTCCCGAAAAGCCGTAGAAGACATTTTGAACATGGGTGTCTTTGCAACCACCACTTTACGGGCAGGAATTATTGTAGGTTCCGGAAGTGCCTCGTTCGAAATTATTCGGGATTTAGTGCATAAACTCCCAGTGATGATTACTCCAAAATGGCTCAATACTAAGTGCCAACCCATTGGTATTCCTGACGTTTTAGAATTTCTCTTAAAATCCTTGTTGAATCCAAGTACGTACAATCAGAGTTTTGATATTGGCGGACCGGATATTCTGACTTATAAAGAAATGCTTTTGGGTTTTGCAAAGGCAACACATGTTAAACGGTGGATTTATACCGTTCCCATCATGACGCCCAAACTGTCTTCGTATTGGCTGTATTTTGTGACCTCAACCTCGTATAAATTGGCTTCGGCATTGGTAAGCAGCATGAAAGTAGAAGTGATTTGCAGCGACAATCGAATCAATGATTTACTGCAAGTAACGCCCATGACTTATGAGCAAGCCCTCTCGCGAGCCTTGATAAAAATCAACAAAGACGACATCCCGTCGAGCTGGAAAGATGCTATGATTAGCGGGCGCTTCAAAGGAAGTTTGATGGATTATCGTAAAGTACCCAAAAAAGACTGTTTTATAGACCGTCGCAAAATGGAAATTGAAAACCGTGATTTTACCATCGAAAGAATTTGGTCTATTGGTGGAGAAACCGGCTGGTATTACGGCGATTGGCTTTGGAGTTTGCGTGGTTTTATCGATAAATTGTACGGTGGCGTGGGTTCCCGCAGAGGAAGAACCAACAAACACGATATTCATTCCGGAGATGCATTGGATTTTTGGCGCGTTTTATATGCCAATAAAGAAGAAGGCAAACTTATTTTGTATGCCGAAATGAAATTACCCGGAGAAGCCTGGCTTGAATTCAAAATCATCAACAACACTTTATATCAAGCAGCAACGTTCAGACCCAAAGGCGTTTGGGGAAAATTATA
>JAGNZI010000048.1 GCA_017984495.1 Flavobacterium sp. | reverse complement strand
GGAACCATCAATACAGCCAAACTAGTTCCTTGCGCTTGATGTTGTGAAAATCCCAACCAAAGCACTAACAATGGCACCATAATTATGCCACCTCCTATTCCTACTAATCCGCTTAAGATACCAGCCAGTAATCCGACCAATAGTAAAGTTGCTACAGTTTGTACCGTCATTTTTATCATTTATTTGTATATCCTGTTATAGGAATTTCGATTTCGTATTTTTTTCCGGTGGTATTCAACAACATTTTATCGCGTAACCACGGATTGTGCAATTTCAAAATTTTATAATTTACCCCCTGACTTTTGGCAAATTGCGCCAAATTTGTAAGCGTAGAATCAACCACGATTTTTTTGGTAGCTATAGGATAATACAATGCTTCTTTAGGGATGGAAAAACCATAATTATCTGCATTTTTCATGATTTCTTTTAAAGCTAATATTCTAAAAACATAACGCGACGTTTCTTCAGTCAACAGTAAATCATAATAACTATCCACTTGCTGTTCTTCCATTTTGCTTTTAATCCCTCCTATTCCTCCATTATAAGACGCCGCAACTAATGTCCAAGATCCAAATTTTTCTTTAGCCGATAAGAAATACTTACAGGCTGCCTCGGTAGCTTTTACCAGATGATAGCGTTCATCCACTTGATCACTAACTTCCATACCTTTTTCTTTTGCTGTTAAAGGCATAAATTGCCAAACCCCTCTAGCACCAGCAGGAGAAACCGCATTAACCAAACTACTCTCTATGACAGCCAAATATTTAAAATCATCTGGAATAGCATATTTTGCTAATATCGGTTCAATAACAGGAAATACTTTATTGGCGCGTTTTATAACCAATGTAGTATTGGTATGATAATTCATATTGGTAATCATTTCTTTGTCTAATCGCTCTTGAACATCTGCCATATAGGTTGGCACTTCTTCTCCTGCAAAATCCATTTGCAAATTATACCCCATTGGAGCATATTCCGAACCATTAGACACCACACCATAAATAAATACACTTCCTAAAAGAGCTGCCGCTAAGACTATTGCGTTTGTTTTTGATATGATTTTTTTCATTCTATTTATTTAATTATTAATTGCGGTAAATTTTCGTTCAACCATTTAAATTTATTGAGTATCATAATGTGTGTCCCTCCTTTCACCGCTATACAATTTTGAATGTGTTTGATAGGAAACACCTCATCTGCATCGCCATGGATGTGCACAATTGAAGCAGCTCCTTGTTTTTGATTCCAACACAAAATAGTCTCAATTGCCCAATCCAAATACCTCTTATCGCGAACCGATAAATATTTTTCATACAACTTGATGCGTTTGGCTACAATATTATCTCCAAATGCATATTTAACCAATTTTTCAATATCTGCCAACAATTGGGTTGGAATTAATTTATATGCCTTCGTACGCCGAGCGATTTTAAAGCGTGTAGGAAACTCGTGCTGCGATTTCACACTGGAAATAATGATTACTTTTTGTACAGGGATTATCTTGGCTATTTCCTGCACCAACACCCCACCAAAAGAAACCCCCACCAATACCGGATTTTCGTGCCGAATTTTTTGAGCCATCCGAGAAGCATAACTTTCAATACTTTCTTTTTCATGCGGCAAAAACCACTCTAAAAAATGCATCTCAAATTGTTCTTCTGGCAATTTAATATTTTCAAAAATCGTTGAACTTGCCGCTAAACCGGGCATAAAATAAACCGGAATTTTATTCATGGTTACCATGTGGAAAAAGATTCGTAAATTTGCATGCTAATCGCTGTTATCATGGAAATCAAAGATAATGAACTTTTAAGACAATTTGAAATAATTACCCCAACCGGTTTGGTAGCGATTGAATATGCTATTCAAGAACGAAAATTATTCTTAACAAAGTTTTGCGCCAATACAAATGAAGACGAAGCCCTTCACCTTGAATTTATTATTGAAGTGCTTCAAATTGCAGAAGATCGAAAATTAAAAGTAGTTCCCACACATGCAAAATTTATTGGTTTTTTTAGAAAAAATAGAAAATACAGAACCCTGCTGCCTCCGGGCCTTATGATATAAAAAAAATCCCAAGCAATTCTTGGGATTTTTTATTATACTTCTTCTGATACACATTGAATACGTACGCTACCATCTTCGTCAATTTTTGTCAATTGAACCTCTTGAAGCGTATTGACCAACGCAGGATCCCAAGGCATTTTTACTTTTACATAATTTTCAGTAAATCCGTGGATATATCCCTCTTTATTTTCACTTTCAAATAAAACAGTTCGATTGCTTCCAATCTGACTTTCATAAAAGGCACGTCGTTTCTTTACCGAAAGTCCGCGCAACATTTTGCTTCTTTTTGAACGCACATTAGCCGGTACGACGCCATCCATTTCAGCGGCTTCTGTATTATCGCGTTCCGAATATGTAAATACATGTAAATATGAAATCTCCAAATCATTTAAAAAATGATAGGTTTCTAAAAAATGTTCGTCTGTTTCTCCGGGAAATCCCACGATTACATCTACACCAATACAGGCATGCGGCATTACCTTCCGAATATTTGCCACACGATCGGTATAAACTTCTCGCAAATAGCGGCGTTTCATTTTTTTTAAAATTTCATTGGAACCCGATTGTAATGGAATATGGAAATGAGGGACAAAAGTGCGACTCTGGGCTACAAAATCAATAGTTTCATTTTTTAATAAATTGGGTTCAATAGACGAAATTCGCAAGCGCTCAATTCCTTCTACCTCATCCAAAGCTTTCACCAAGTCTAGAAAAGTGTGTTCGTGTTTTTTATTTCCAAACTCCCCTTTACCGTAATCGCCAATATTTACACCCGTTAATACAATTTCTTTGATGCCTTGATCTGAAATTTCTTTTGCATTTTTCAAAACATTTTCTAACGCATCACTACGTGAAATCCCTCTTGCCAATGGAATAGTACAATACGTACACTTATAATCACAACCGTCTTGTACTTTTAAAAAGGCACGCGTTCGGTCACCGATAGAATAACTTCCCACATAAAAATCGGCTTCTTCAATTTCGCACGAATGCACTTCTCCTATATCATTTTTTGATAAATCGTTGATGTAATCGGTAATTTTGAATTTTTCAGTCGCCCCTAACACCAGGTCTACACCATCCACCGAAGCAAGTTCTTCGGGTTTCAATTGCGCATAACAACCTACAGCTACTACAAAAGCATTGGCATTCAGCTTAATGGCTTTTTTTACAATTTGCTTGAATTGCTTGTCGGCATTTTCGGTAACCGAACACGTATTCACCACATAAATATCAGCTATTTCTTCAAAATCAACTCGTTCAAACCCCTCCTTTTGGAAGTCTCGGGCTATGGTTGACGTTTCTGAGAAGTTCAATTTGCATCCTAAAGTATAGAAGGCAACCTTTTTTTTATTTTCCATAAGTAAGATTCAATTCATGAAATCGTTGTCAAAAAATTGAAGGACAAATTTAGGGAAAAATAAATAGTACCAAAATAAAAAAAGGCTTAACCGAAGTCAAGCCTTTTAAAAAATTCTTAAATTCCCCCTACAGAACTAAAAATCTTATTTTAATGATACAAACTTAGGTTAATTTGCACCAAACGATTAATGTTAATTAACAAACGTATTAATTAAAGGTATAATCGTATTAATTATCATTATTCGCTTCTAAATTTTTTTGTTTCTTCAAAAACATGCGTCAAAATTGCCGCATCTTGATCTGTAAATACCACATTTCTTCTTGCCATCACAATTTTTGCTGTTTGAAACGCTTTTTGTGTTAAATACGAAGAAAAACCTGCTGCTCCACCCCAAGAAAAACTAGGCACAAAATTTCGAGGAAATCCGGCTCCAAAAATGTTTGCCGAAACACCCACTACAGTTCCCGTATTAAACATAGTATTAATACCACATTTACTGTGATCTCCCATCATTAATCCACAAAATTGTAGTCCGGTTTTTGCAAAACCTTCGGTTTCATAACTCCATAAGCGAACTTCTTCGTAATTGTTTTTAAGATTTGAATTGTTTGAATCGGCACCAATATTACACCATTCTCCCAAAACCGAATTGCCTAAAAAACCATCATGCCCCTTGTTAGAATACCCAAAAAGGACTGAATTATTAACTTCACCCCCAATAACCGAGTGAGGTCCTACAGTCGTTGCACCATATACTTTGGTGGCCAACTTTACCCTACCCGATTCGCATAATGCAAAAGGACCACGAATTACAGAACCCTCCATTATTTCACTATTTTTACCGATGTATATAGGTCCGGTTGAGGCATTCAAGGTTACAAATGCCAATTGGGCTCCTTCTTCAATAAAGATATTTTCAGGCGCTATTACATTCACCGATTTTGGAATCGGTTGGGAAGTTCGATCCATAGTGAGCAATTCAAAATCATCTCTAATGGCGCGATCATTTTTTGCAAAAATATCCCAAGTATTGGCAATACGCACCAATTCGTTCTCAAAAGAAAGCAATTCATATTGATCAAAATCAACTTCTTCTTGAGTATCTTGAGTATAAAAAGCTACTATTTCTTCTTCAAAAACAATCGCTTGCTTTGCTTTTAAATTTTGAATCCAATCCACTAAAGTAGCATTGGGCAGAAAGGAAGCATTAATCATTACATTCTCTTCCATTTCAACCATAGGAAATTTATCCATTAAATATTCCTCTGTTACTGAAGTCGTGGTAGATCCTAAGTAATTTTCCCATTTTTCACGAATAGTTAGTATTCCAATGCGAATATCCGCAACTGGACGTGTAAAGGTAAAAGGGAGTAATGCATTTCGAACAGTACCGTCAAAAAGTATATAATTCATTGTATTGAATTGTTAAATGATGAATTGTTTAAAACAATACTCAAAAGTAGAAAGATTTAGTCAATAAAAAAAGCTTCACCTGAGTGAAGCTTTCCAATATCATGTAAAAACAAAAATTATTTTGCTTTTTTAGCGTATTTGCTGTTGAATTTATCAATACGACCTGCCGTATCAATAAGTTTCGATTTACCTGTGTAAAAAGGGTGAGACGTTCTAGAAATCTCCATTTTAAAAACGGGATACTCAACACCTTCGTGAGTAATTGTTTCTTTTGTTTCTACTGTAGATTTAGTAATAAAAACATCTTCGTTTGACATGTCTTTGAAGGCTACTAATCTGTAATTTTCTGGGTGAATACCTTTTTTCATTTTGTAAATCTTTTTATTTGACGATTCTATCTTATTTCGCGGCTCTACCAACATAGAGGTGTAAACAAAATACAACCTTTTGGTTTATAAACTTTTTAATTTAGGGTGCAAAATTACATTTTATTTTTAATATAGCAATGTTTATGTAACTTTTTTTTATTTTACACCTCTAATAGAGTAACGAGAAGAATTCTTATATTTGTAAATTAATTAAATCCATCAACTATGAACGAAATTATCAAAAAAAACGGAATTAAATACGGAACAATAAGTGGCTTATTCAGTGTATTTTACATGATTGCATTATATGTAGTAGATTACAAACTGTTTATTAATATTTGGCTTGGCGTAATTGTAATGCTTGCTTTTCTTGCAATTGGAATTTTTCAGTTGCTCGAATTGCGAAAAAATTTAGGTGGATTCATGACCTACAAAGAAGCCTTTACCGGTTATTTTATTTCGGCTTTATTAGGCATCCTTATCTCAACTTCTTTTTCCATTGTCTTATTTAATTTTATTGATACAGCAACTAGAGACTTAATTCATGAGGCCTTAATAACGTTCCAAGTAGAAAATTTACAAAAATGGAATGTACCAGCAGCTGACATCAAAAAAGCAGTAGACGATTTGAAAGAAACCCCTCAATTTTCTACGGTTGGACTTTTATACGGTATTCTTAAATCATTATTAGGTTCCATATTTTTTGGATTAATACTTGCTGCTATTTTCAAAAAAAACAAACCTGTATTCTAAATCCATGAATTTAACCCTAGTTATCCCATTATTAAACGAACAAGAATCGTTACCCGAATTGCACAATTGGATTGTAAAAGTGATGCAGGCGCACGACTTTTCCTATGAAATTTTATTCATAGACGATGGAAGTACCGACGCGTCTTGGCAAACCATTTCACAACTTTCAAACGAAAATCCAAATGTAAAAGGGATTCGTTTTTTAAGAAACTATGGTAAATCTCAAGCGTTACACGCCGGTTTTGCCAAGGCACAAGGCGATGTCATCATTACAATGGACGCTGATTTACAAGACAGTCCGGATGAAATTCCAGAGTTATACCGTTTAATTACCGAAGATAACTATGATTTAATTTCGGGTTGGAAGAAAAAGCGTTACGATTCGGTAGTAGCTAAAAATATTCCGTCTAAATTATTCAATTGGGCAGCTAGAAAAACATCGGGCGTTCGTTTAAACGATTTCAACTGCGGATTAAAAGCTTACAAGAATATTGTCATCAAAAATATCGAAGTTTCGGGCGAAATGCACCGATACATTCCGGTTTTAGCTAAAAATGCTGGATTTTCCAACATTGGTGAAAAAATCGTAATCCATCAAGCTAGAAAATACGGCAGTTCAAAATTTGGAATGAGCCGTTTTATTAATGGTTTCTTGGATTTGATTACCATTTGGTTTTTATCCACTTTTGGAAAAAGACCCATGCACCTATTCGGATTATTAGGATCTATCATGTTTATCATTGGATTTTTATTCGCGTTCTACTTAGGAATCGATAAATTATTCATCAATACTTCAGGAAGATTAATCACCGAAAGACCGCAATTTTATTTGTCGTTAACCGCCATGCTAATTGGAACCCAATTATTCTTAGCCGGATTTTTAGGTGAAATTATTCTCCGAACCAAAAATAACGAAGAGCGCTATAAGATTAGTGAGGCGTTGAGAGTTTAGAGATGAGAGTTGGAAACGATAAATACTAGTAACTGTAATAAATTATATACGCCATGCAAAAATTAGAGATTATCAACAACAAAATTCATGTGATTAGAAATCAGAAAGTAATGTTAGATTTTGATTTAGCATTTCTTTACCAAATTGAAACAAAAGTTTTAAAACAAGCTATCAGAAGAAATATTGATAGATTTCCTGATGATTTTATGTTTGAACTTACAAAAGAAGAGTTTGACAACTTGAGGTCACAATTTGTGACCTCAAGTTACGGAGGAACAAGATATATGCCTTTTGCATTTACTGAACAAGGTGTTGCCATGTTATCATCTGTATTAAATTCAAAGAAAGCGATTGAAGTTAATATTGCAATTATGAGAACTTTTGTAGTGCTTAGAAATTCAATTTTATCTTTAGAAGAAATCACAGATAGAGTTTCAGAAATTGAACAACAGTTTCCAGAAATTTATAAAGTTTTAAATTATTTGATGGACAGCCATCAGAAGAAAATGGAACAAAAAGAAAGAAGCAAAATTGGCTTCAAAAAGAAATAAGAATATGCATATTGAACAAAATATTTTATCTAAAGTAAACGAATGGTTAACACCCATATTTGACGAAGCCACTCACGAGTCAATTAAAGAAATGATGACTTCGGCTCCTAAAGAGTTGGAAGAAAGTTTCTATAAAAACTTAGAGTTTGGAACGGGTGGCATGCGCGGCGTTATGGGTGTTGGCACCAATCGTATCAACAAATATACGTTAGGAAAAAACACACAAGGTCTTTCAAACTACCTACAACAAACCTTTCCAAACGAAACAATTAAAGTAGCCATTGCTTATGACTGTCGTCATAACAGTGATACGCTAGCAAAAGTGGTTGCCGATGTTTTTTCGGCAAACGGAATACAGGTATTTCTATTTTCAGAATTACGACCCACACCCGAATTATCATTTGCTGTTCGTTACTTGAATTGCCACGCCGGTATTGTATTGACGGCTTCTCACAATCCGCCAGAATATAACGGATACAAAGTATATTGGCAAGATGGTGGCCAATTGGTCCCGCCACAAGACGCCGAAATCATCAAAATGATTGAAGCCTTAAGTTATAGCGAAATCAAATTTGAAGCCAACAACGATTTCATTCAATACATCGACACAGAAGTAGATGAGGCTTTTGCCAAATCAACCATCGAAAATGCAAGTTTTACAACTCCAAGTGAAGCAAAAGCCAATTTAAAAATTGTGTATACTTCCTTGCATGGAACCTCAATCAAAGCGATTCCAAATGTATTGGCGCAAGCCGGCTATACCGATGTAAACATTGTTCCGGAACAAGCCGAACCCAATGGCGATTTTCCAACCGTAGTATCGCCCAATCCCGAAGAACCAGAAGCTTTGGCTATGGCTATTGCTTTGGCGAATAAAATTGGCGCCGATATCGTTGTGGGAACCGACCCTGATTCGGACCGATTAGGGGTTGCTGTTCGTGATTTAGACGGAAACATCAAATTGTTAAACGGCAATCAAACCATGGTTATCATGACGGCCTTCCTTTTAGAACAATGGAAACGAAATGACCGATTTAAAGGTAATGAATTCATTGGGTCAACAATAGTTTCTACCCCTATGGTATTAGAACTAGCAGCTGCTTATGACGTGGAATGTAAAGTTGGACTTACCGGTTTTAAATGGATTGCAAAATTCATTAAAGATTTTCCGAATCAGCAATTTATTGGAGGTGGAGAAGAAAGTTTTGGCTTTATGGTAGGCGACGCGGTTCGTGATAAAGATGCTGTTGGTGCTGTTTTATTACTCAGTGAAATTGCTGCACAAGCAAAGGCATCGGGTAGTTCATTGTACCGCGAATTACTAAATTTATACATCGATTTTGGATTTTATAAAGAATCGTTGATTTCGATTACCAAAAAAGGAATAGAAGGCGCCAACGAAATCAAACAAATGATGGTTGATTTACGCGAAAATCCGCTTAAGGAAATCAATGGGCAACGTGTCATTTGCATTGAGGATTATCAAGCGTCTAGAGGAAAAGATTTCATGAATAATGAAGCGTTTGAAATTCATATTCCGAAATCAAACGTATTAATTTACTATTTGGAAGACGGCAGTAAAATTTGTGCAAGACCCAGTGGTACCGAACCCAAAATTAAATTCTATTTCAGCGTAAATGGCGTTTTAGACACCATTGAAAACGCTGCATCAGTAGAACAAGAATTGGATAACAAAATTGCAGGTATTATATCCGCAATGAAACTCAACTAAATGGACGAAAATTTAAAGAAAATAATTCCGTTTGCACTGAAATACAAAAAAGATATTGTACTCAATGTCTTTTACAACATTCTGTATGCTCTTTTTAGCACCTTATCATTTATTGCATTAATACCCATGTTAGACGTTTTGTTTAAAGATGCAAAAAAAATAGTTGAAGAGCCAAAATTCACTTCCGTATGGGAAATTACCAGCTATGGAAACGATTATTTGTATTTCTACATTACAAAACTGACCAACGAAAGTGGAGCACAATACGCATTGCTTTTAGTGGTAACTATTATTATTACAACCTTTTTATTAAAAAACATATTCAATTACCTGGCCTTAAATCATTTAATGCTTTTGAAAAATGGCGTATTGAGGGATTTAAGAAATAAAATGTTTGATAAAATCATCGGACTTCCCATCTCCTATTATTCTGAAAAACGAAAAGGCGATATGATGGCCCGAATGCTTGGCGATGTAAACGAAGTTCGGAATTCATTTTTCAATATACTTGAATTGGTTATTAAAGAACCCATGACCATTGTCTTTACAATTGGAGCGATGATTGTAATTAGCTTCAAATTGACTTTATTTGTGTTTATTTTTATACCTGTTTCGGGCTTTGTCATTTCTAAAATTGGTAAAAGTTTAAAAGGAAAGTCTAAAAGAGCGCAGGATGAAAATGGGTATTTGATTTCGGTCGTTGAAGAAACTTTGGGTGGATTAAAAGTGGTAAAAAGCTACAATGCAGAAGGTGCTTTCACCAACAAATTCAACAATTCGATCGACCGTTTATACCGATTAACCAACAGTATTGGAAGAAAAAACAACCTTTCCTCACCAATGAGTGAATTTATGGGTATCGTCGTAATTGCCATTTTACTATGGTATGGCGGAAATATGGTATTAGTCGAAACTTTTGCCAATGGTGCTCCCCTACTCGAAGGCTCCAAGTTTATTGCCTACATGGGATTGGCTTATAATATCTTAACCCCTGCTAAAGCCATTTCAAAAGCTTCTTACCAAGTAAAAAGTGGTTTAGCGGCAGCCGAACGTGTATTTGATGTATTGGAAGTAGAAAACACCATTACCAACAAGGAAAATGCAGTAGTAAAAACATCATTTGACACTTCCATCTCTATTGAAAACATCCACTTTAAATATGAAGATGAAAACGT
>JAGNZI010000047.1:2297-10384 GCA_017984495.1 Flavobacterium sp. | reverse complement strand
CAAATTTATTCACATGCCAAATAAAATCGGTTTACTATTGCTACTTTTCCTAGGAAATTGTTTTTTCTCGTTTGCCCAATCCAAAAAGAGCATTACGACAACAAAAATAGCCGAAACGATAGTTATTGATGCCGAACTTAACGAGGGAGTCTGGAAAAATGCAGATATAGCAACCGATTTTGTGATGTTTGAACCCGACAACGGCAAACCCATAGACCCCAAAAAAAAGACCGAAGTAAAAATCCTTTATGACGATGAAGCCATCTATGTTGGCGTACTCCTCTATGATGACGAACCTTCGAAAATAATGAAAGAGATTACCGAGCGAGACGATTTTGGAACGACCGATGCCTTTGGAATTTTTATCAATGGTTATAACGATGGGCAGCAAGACTTTCGCTTTTTTGTAACTGCAGCTGGAGGACAATTGGACTGCTTAGCCACCGAACAAATTGGAGAGGATTTTTCATGGAATGCTATTTGGGACAGTAAAGCAAAAATAACGGCTTTTGGATGGGCCATAGAGATGAAAATTCCCTATGCAGCGCTTCGTTTTTCGGGAGAAAACGAACAGACATGGGGCTTAAATTTTGTGCGCGAAATTAAAAGAGAGCGACGCATTTACACTTGGACACATGTGGATTCTAAAATTGGCGCAGTCATACAACAAGCGGGTATTTTAAACGGAATTGAAAACATAAAAACCCCTACACGCCTCTTTTTAATACCCTATTCTTCCTTTTATTTGAATGCAGGGGATGCTCAAAAAACCAAAGGAGAACTCAAAGGGGGTTTGGATATTAAATATGGAATAAATGATGCTTTCACCTTGGATGCCATTTTGGTTCCCGATTTTGGGCAAACCAAATTTGACAATGTGATCCTAAATTTAGGTCCCTTTGAACAACAATTCAATGAAAATAGACCGTTTTTTACGGAAGGAACCGACTTGTTTAGTAAAGGCAATTTATTGTATTCGCGACGCATTGGGCAGACACCCGATTTCTACCCTACACTATCGGAAAATGAATCCATTTCCAATTATCCGGGCGCGATTAATTTATTGAATGCAATGAAAATTTCGGGTCGAAATAAAGATGGCTTAGGCATTGGATTTCTAAATGCAATTACCGAAAAAACAACCGCAACAGTTTTAAATTCTATTGATAATAGCACAAGAGAAGTCGTAGTTTCACCATTAACCAATTACAATGTAACTGTATTCGACCAACGTTTTAACCAAAATTCTTCTGTAACCTTCATCAATACCAATGTCACTCGGAACGGGAGTTTTAGAGATGCAAACGTGACCGGCTTACTGTTCGATTTGAACAATAAATCCAACAAATATAACGCTTCAGGAGGAATTAAATCGAGTGGCATATATGATGTAAAAAGCACGAATGGCGTAAACGCATCTTTAAATTTAGCCGAGACGAGTGGGAAATTCAGATACAGTGTTGGAGGAGAATACATTTCAAAAGATTTTGACAACAACGACTTAGGAATAAATTTTAAAACCAATTATTATTCGCTATACAGCAATATAAACTATCGCATCCTTAACCCAAACAAACTATTCAATACGTTTAGAATTAGTATGGGATCGTATGTTGAATTTTACAAACCCACCCAACAAATTCAATTGAGTAATTTTAACATCAATATCAATTCCACCAACAAAAAGAATCATTATTTTGGTGGGGGCATTAACAGCAGTCCTTTTGAAAATTATGATTATTATGAACCGAGGGTTGCTAACCGTTACTTTGTAAATCCAAAAAACCTGGGCGGCTATTTCTATTTTTCATCCAATTACAACCATAAGTTTGCCCTCGATTTGAACCCTTATCTTACCCATGTATTGAACGAAAATCGATACGAAGCAGGCATCAATATCAGTCCGAGATACCGTTTCAATGACCAATTTTCATTGGTGTACAGTTTTGATTATGCAAAACAACAAAATGATATTGGATTTATTGATTTTCAAAACAGTGACATCATTTTTGCCCGAAGAAACCGAAATACGTTTACCAATGCTGTTAGCAGTAAATTTTCAATCAGCAGCGTAATGAACTTTAACCTATCGGTTCGTCATTATTGGTCAATTGCAGAAAACAATCAAATAAATACCTTAAATTTAGACGGAAGTTTATCGCCAAATACTACCTATACCAACAATAAAAACTCCAATTTTAGCAGTTGGAATTTTGATTTATCCTATTCGTGGTGGTTTGCACCAGGCAGTCAAATGTCTATTTTGTACCGCAACAATGCAGCTACTTTTGACCGCAGTATAAATAGAAATTTTGGCACAAATTTCACCAACCTTTTCGATGACAATTTAAATCATGTTTTATCGATTAGTGTCCGCTATTTTATCGATTACAATCAAGCCAAAAATTGGATTAAGAAAGGATAATTTGCGTAATCGTTTTCGTAAATTTAGTGTTGATTACCTTCTAAAAAAGAGCCAATTGTTTATCTTTGTACAAATACAAAGTCATGAACAAAAAAGTAATTTTAATGATCCTTGACGGCTGGGGAAAATCACCCGACCCAAAAGTATCGGCTATAGATCAGGCAAATACCCCATTTATTGATGGTTTATATTCCCAGTACCCAAATGCACAACTTCGAACCGATGGATTAAATGTAGGATTACCGGAAGGGCAAATGGGAAATTCTGAAGTAGGCCATATGAATTTAGGTGCCGGACGGATTGTCTACCAAGATTTGGCCAAACTTAATTTGGCTGTGGAAAACAAAACCATGAGTAAAGAACTTCCGCTCCAAGCTGCTTTTGACTATGCCAAGAAAAACCAAAAAGCCATTCATTTTTTAGGATTGGTTTCAGACGGAGGCGTTCATTCACACACTTCCCATTTGCGTGGATTAATTGATGCCGCTCAAGAAAGTGGGGTTCAAAAAATGTTTGTTCATGCATTTACGGATGGTCGAGATGTCGATCCTAAATCGGGAGTTACTTACCTTACGGATTTAGAAAAGTATTTAGCACATACCCCAGCAAAATTGGCAACAGTCATTGGTCGCTATTATGCAATGGATCGCGATAAACGATGGGAACGTGTAAAATTGGCCTATGATTTAGTGGTTCACAATGAAGGCACCCCAACTCAAGATATTATTGCAAGCCTACAAGAAAGCTATGCGAATAACATTACTGATGAGTTCATACAACCCCTAGTAATTGTTGATAACGACAACCAACCTATAGCTGCAATTAAAGAAGATGATGTAGTAATTTTCTTCAACTTTAGAACCGATAGAGGAAGGGAATTAACCGAAGTACTCTCGCAAAAAGATTTCCATGAATTCAATATGCACAAATTGAATTTATATTATGTGACGATGACCAATTATGATGAAACGTATCAAAACGTTAAGGTTATTTACGATAAGGATAATATTACTGAAACATTGGGCGAAGTTTTAGAAAAAGCAGGAAAAACACAAATTCGAATAGCCGAAACGGAGAAATATCCCCACGTTACCTTTTTCTTTTCAGGGGGTCGTGAAGAACCTTTTGTGGGTGAAACGCGTATTTTGAAAAATTCACCCAAAGTGGCCACCTATGATTTACAACCCGAAATGAGTGCCTTTGAGCTAAAAGATGCTTTGGTAACCGAATTAAAAAAAGGAGCTGTAGATTTTGTATGTTTGAATTTTGCAAACGGAGATATGGTCGGGCATACAGGCGTTATGGAAGCTGCTGTAAAAGCATGCGAAGCAGTAGATGAATGTGTAAAAGAAGTAATTGAAGCCGCATTAGAAAATAACTATACCACACTTATCATTGCCGATCACGGAAATTGTGAAACCATGATAAATCCGGATGGATCTCCTAATACCGCACACACGACCAACCCGGTGCCTATTATTCTTGTCGATCCCGAATTAAAACACATTAACAATGGGGTTTTGGGTGATATTGCGCCAACAATATTGGCCTTAATGGGGGTTGAACAACCCAATGTAATGAGTTGCAAATCACTACTATAGTGTGCAATTCATTTTTGTTTAACAAAAGTTAAAATAAAGTAAACATTTTTTTATTTATTTTTTAACTGCTATATTTGCTTAAGTTTATACTAATTTTTATCCCTTTAATTATGAAAAAATTAAAACATTTAGTCATTTTATTGTTGGCTTTTTCAACCGTATTTCAATCGTGTACGAGCAGTGACGATGTTGCTGATCCTCAAAAAAGTACAGCATTGCGCATTTTCTTGAAAGAAATGAAGTCTGCTTATAACATAACTGGTAGAACTTCAAATGATGATCCTGAAATGTGTTTTGAATTTGTATATCCCCTAACACTGGCTTACAACGATGGTACATCAGTAGTTGTAGCTGATGAAAATGAATTACTTTCCATATTAGAAAACGAAACCAGCGAATTATATATTGACGGTATTTCTTTTCCTTTTGATATTTTAGTTTCAGGAAGTACTGTTCCGGTTACAATTGGAGATGAAGAGGCATTTTGGGAGGCTATTGAAAGTTGTGATATGGACACTTATGATGATTCAATCAGTGAAAATGATTGCTTTACTTTTGTGTATCCTTTTTCATTAGTAACCAATAACAACCAAACTGTAGTCATTACAAGTGAAAGCGCATTATTAGACATTTTAGATGATAGTAACGATGACAACTATATTGTTGATTTTGTGTATCCTTTTTCTGTACTGATAAACAACGAAACAGTACAAGTCGACAATGCCTATGAATTTGAAGAGCTTATTGAAGATTGTAGTTCTTCCAATTGCCCTTGCCCAGATATTTATGCCCCTGTTTGTGTGAATGTTGGTGGCGAAACTATAGAATTCCCTAATGCGTGTACCGCTGAATGTGCAGGATTTACCGCAGCAGATTTTGTAGATTGTGGCAGCAATAGCAATGATGATGATTTTGAAGATGTATTGGAAAGTTGTTTAAACATTTCATATCCTGTGCAGGTTCAATTTAATGGCGCAGTAGCTACTGCTCAAAATGATTCGCAATTGTTGCAATTATACAACCCAAGTCAAAACCCAATTCCTGCATTTAATTACCCTATTGTAGTTTCATTTGAGGATACTCCCAATGCAACGTTCACCGTTGCCAATCAAAATGGGTTAATTGAATTGATTAATACACATTGTGACTAAGGTTTAAAGGTCATTATACATATAAAAAACACCACAAATTATTACTGTGGTGTTTTTTTTACGTGATAGTGAAGCAAAAAAAATATTAATTAAAAGTTAAACTTTTACAATTTAATAGTAATACTATTAACTTTGTGGTGTTAAAGTAAATATGCCATGCAACACATTTTATCCAATATTAAAATTACGATCAACGAGAAACTCTATGTTAAAGATCCCGAAACTTCAGAATTGGGAAGAAACATTCTAAAAAAAAGTATCGAGTTGATTGATAAAATTGGCTTTGAAGCCTTTACTTTTAAAAAACTTGGGGAACAAATCCAATCCAATGAAAGTTCGATTTACCGGTATTTTGAAAACAAACACAAATTATTAATGTATCTGTCATCCTGGTATTGGTCTTGGATGGAGTACCGTATAATTTTTGCTACAGCTAATGTAATTGATCCCTTTCAAAAACTAGAAAAGGCCATTCAAATTGTTACTGAGAATATTGCAGATGATGAAGCCACACCATACATCAACGAACAGCTATTGCATCGCATCATCATTGAAGAATTTACCAAAACAATGCGCACTAAAAATGTAGACGACGAGAACAAAGCGGGCTTTTTTTTAGTGTATAAAAGAGTCATCAATCGCTTGGTGAGTATAATTGAAGAGATCAATCCCGATTATGCCTATTCCAAAAGTTTAGCTTCCACAGTTGTAGAAAGTGCTCTTCACCAACAATTTTTAAAACAGCATTTAAAGACGATTACCAATTTTTCTGAAAATGACTGTTCCTCTGCTTTTTTTATTGATTTAGTTAAAAAAACCATCTCATGAAACCATTAGAACGCTTTAAAAACCTAATTTTGATTGATAAACAAGACATTTATCAAATCTTTTTGTATTCTATCATTGCGGGACTTATCAGTTTATCGCTCCCCTTGGGAATTCAATCGATCATAAATTTTATTCAAGCTGGAAAAGTAAGCACCTCTTGGATTGTGCTCGTTTTTGTGGTAGTGACCGGAGTTGCTTTCGTGGGTTTGTTAAAAATCATGCAATTTAGAATTACAGAAAACTTGCAACAAAAAATATTTGTACGTTCGTCTTTTGAATTTGCTTACCGTTTTCCTAAAATCAAATTCAATCAATTACACAATCAATATCCTCCTGAATTAGCCAATCGTTTTTTTGACACCCTAACGGTACAAAAAGGGGTTTCTAAATTATTGCTTGATAGCTCAGGGGCCGCACTGCAAATAATCTTTGGCATTACATTACTTTCCCTTTACCATTCCTTTTTTATTTTTTTTGGAATACTATTATTGGGGTTATTGTACTTGATCTTCAAAATCAATTTCAATACAGGTTTGCAAACGAGTTTGAAAGAATCAAAATACAAATACAAAATCGCACATTGGTTACAAGAAATAGCTAGAAATCATTTGAGCTTTAAAAGCAATACTACTTTCTCCTATTCCTTGCACAAAAACGATCGATTGGTTACCGAATATTTAAAACAACGCGAAAGTCATTTTCATGTGTTATTGAAACAGTTTATTCAACTTACCGGATTTAAAATTCTAATAACTGCAGGACTTTTAATCATTGGTGGACTTCTCGTGATCAATCAAAAAATGAATATTGGCCAATTTGTTGCGGCAGAAATCATCATCTTAAGTATCATTACTGCGGTAGAAAAACTATTTTCAGGCCTAGAATTGTTTTATGATGTATTGACTTCATTAGAAAAACTTGGTGCCGTTGTAGATCTCGAATTAGAAGAAGAGTCGGAAAATACGCCCTATACCATAGCTGAAGAAACATTGACGGTTGAATTACAAAACGTTACATTTAAATATCCCGACGCCGAAAAAGAAACACTACAAAACGTTTCATTAACCATCCAACCGAAACAACACACCTTAATTGATGGAGAAAATGGCTCAGGCAAAACTACGCTAATTCGTTTATTAGCTCGAATATTAGAACCTACAACGGGCAGTATTTTCATCAACAATACCAATTATAAAAAATTTTCAGGGGCAAAATATCGGTCAAGAATTGGTGTTGTTACAACACAAGAAATGCCATTTGAAGGAACCATTTTAGAAAATATAACATGTAATAATCCGGCCATTAAAATGGAGGCCGTTTTTGAATTGTTAGACAAACTAAAACTAACCGATGTCATCAAAGCCTTACCTCAAGGTTTAGAAACCAACATCTCATCAGAGGGCAAACAAATCAATGCTTCGACGATTCAAAAAATTGTTTTGGCACGTTGCATTATCAACCAACCGAAGTTGTTATTTTTAGAAAATCCGTTAGATAAAATTGACGAAAACAACTGCAAAGATATATTGGATTTCTTGTGTGAAGAAAACCAGCCTTGGACTTTAGTAGTAGTGAGTAAAAACAATTATTGGAAACAAATTTGCAAACAAACGATCGTTTTAGATCGAGGCACAATTAAAACACGCTAATTATGTTAAACATCTCTAACAATAGAATTGATCCTTTCGTAAAAATTGATGAATTCAAGTCGACAACCGTATTTAAACACCCCAAACACTATCAAATTATTCGTAAAATTATTTGGGGATTTGTTCTCCTGTTACTGCTCTTTTTATTTTTACCTTGGACCCAAAACATCAAAGGAACCGGATTTGTAACAACCTTAAAACCCAATCAAAGACCTCAAACCATTCACACGGCCATTGCCGGTCGTATTGAAAAATGGTATGTACAAGAAGGGGATTTTGTAAAAAAGGGGGATACGATTCTATTTATCTCTGAAATCAAAGAAGACTACTTAGACCCTAATTTAGTAGAAAATACCGGGAAACAAGTAAAAGCAAAAGAAATGGCGGTTCAATCCTATTCCGATAAAGTAAAAGCATTGGAAAACCAAATGGG
>JAGNZI010000047.1:0-2197 GCA_017984495.1 Flavobacterium sp. | reverse complement strand
ACGCCCGTGGTAAGCATTATGCCTTACCGTTATGACATAGCCGTGGAAACCTATATTGAACCCATGGATTTTCCCTTAATCAATAAGGGCGAAAAAGTAAGAGTTTGGTTTGACGGTTGGCCAACCATCGTTTTTAGCGGATGGCCCGATGTTTCGTTTGGAACCTTTGGAGGCGTCATTGTAGCCAAAGAAAATTTCATCAGTGAAAATGGCAAATACAGAGTATTGATTGCTCCCGATCCAAAGGACAAGAAATGGCCCAAGCAATTGAGCATTGGAGCCGGAACCCAATCATTGGCATTATTAAATGATGTTCCTATTTGGTTTGAAATTTGGCGAACATTAAATGGATTTCCACCCAATTTCTACCAACCTTCTACCCAAGATAAATCAAAAAAATAATGAAAACAAAATTGTATTTTCTTTTTATTTTCATCGGATGGAATTGGACCCTTTTGGGTCAAAACAATACGGAATTCAGCTTTAATGAGTTTTTAGGATATGTAAAAAAATACCATCCTCTTGTCAAACAAGCCGATCTGAAATTGAATGAAGCACAAGCCAATTTAATGCTGGCGCGAGGGGCTTTTGATCCAAAGATTGAAGTAGATTACAGTGAAAAACAATTTCAAGATAAAAACTATTATTCGATTTTGAACAGCAGTTTTAAAATACCTACTTGGTATGGAATTGAATTGAAAGCTGGATTTGATAATGCTGAGGGGATCTATATGAACCCAGAAAATACGCTACCCAATTCCGGTATAACTTCTTTGGGAATATCAGTCCCGGTGGGGCAAGGCTTGTTCATCAATCAACGCATGGCCGATATTCGAAAAGCAAAAATTGCACAAAATTTAAATAGTGCCGAACGCAATTTACAAGCGATTGAAGTCTTGTATGAGGCATCCATGAGTTATGCCAATTGGAAAAGAAGCTATGATGAAGTTAAATTATATGAAACCTATTTAAAAAATGCCCTAATTCGTTATGAGGGTGTATCCAAATTAATTGCGCAGGGTGACAAACCAGCTATTGATAGTGTAGAAGCAGGCATAGCTGTAACTACTCGAAAATTAAATTTAGAAGATGCCCAATTAAAATTCACCAAAGCACGATTGGAATTGTCTAACTATTTATGGTATGAAAACAACCTACCGCTAGAGGTAAAAGAAGAGTTACAACCTGAGAAAACACTAGCAATTACGATAAAAGAAACCCTCCAAGTTAATGAATTGAGCAGCTTTTCATTAGATAACCATCCGAAAATTAAAGCATTAGACGCTAAAATTGATCTGCTTAAAGTTGAGAAACAATTGAAAGCCAATGCGCTTTTACCCAAAATGGATTTGAGTTACAACTATTTATCCGAACCCAGTACAATAGATCAGTACCGAATGGAAGATTATAAAATAGGCCTAAATTTTTCGATTCCAATTTTTTTGAGAAAAGAACGAGCGGGACTAAAATTGGCCAAACTAAAAATTCAAGACAGCCAATTTAGTTTGCAATTTGAACGAAAAAGTTTGGAAAACAAATTAAAATCACAACAACAAGAGATCATTTCATTGCAGAAACAGCAGGCATACAATTCTCAATTGGTTCAAGACTTTAATCAATTACTTACCGCTGAAGATCGGTTGTTTGGAATGGGGGAAAGTTCACTCTTTCTTATTAATTCGAGAGAAAACACTTTAGTGAGTTCGCAACTAAATGCAATCGGATTAGAAAACCGGTATTTTCAAGCGCTCTTAGGTTTGTATAAAACCATGGCACAACCGCAATAAACTAAAAAACCTTCGCATTTGCGAAGGTTTTTTTTCGTTTTATATTATAAAAAATATTAGTAACGATCTCTAGAGTTGTTGTCTCTATTGCTAGAGTATCCACCTCTGTTTCCACCTGAATTACGATCGAAGCTTCTTCTTTCTCCTTCTGGTTTTGGTTCTGATTTGTTTACAACGATTTTTCTACCTTCGATAGTTCCACCGTTTAATTCGTCAATTGCTTTTTGTGCTTCTGCATCATTAGGCATTTCAACAAATCCAAATCCTTTACTTCTTCCGGTAAATTTGTCAGAGATAATTTTAACTGATTCAACAGTTCCATACTCTTCAAAATAACCTCTTAAATCTGCTTCCTCTACACTGAAAGGAAGACTTCCTACAAAAATGTTCATCTATGAAAAATTTAATTC
>JAGNZI010000012.1:4742-33076 GCA_017984495.1 Flavobacterium sp. | reverse complement strand
AACGTGTATTTGATGTATTGGAAGTAGAAAACACCATTACCAACAAGGAAAATGCAGTAGTAAAAACATCATTTGACACTTCCATCTCTATTGAAAACATCCACTTTAAATATGAAGATGAAAACGTTCTGAAAAATTTCTCATTAGAAGTACCTAAAGGAAAAACCGTGGCGTTAGTTGGACAATCGGGTTCTGGAAAAAGTACGATTGCCAATTTACTAACGCGTTTCTATGATGTACAAGAAGGAAATGTAAAAATCGATGGCACCGACATCAAAGACATGACATTAGAATCCCTTCGGAATTTAATGGGATTGGTGACTCAGGATTCGATATTATTCAATGACACCATTAAAAACAATATACTACTCGGCAAGCAAGACGCAACCGATGAAGAAATTATTGCAGCTTTAAAAGTAGCAAATGCGTACGAATTCGTTTCAGCGTTACCTAACGGAATCGAAACCAACATTGGAGATGCTGGTGGAAAACTTTCAGGCGGGCAAAAACAACGTTTATCGATTGCCAGAGCAGTTTTGAAAAACCCACCCATAATGATTTTGGACGAAGCGACTTCGGCTTTGGATACAGAAAGCGAAAAATTTGTACAAGTAGCGTTAGAAAATATGATGCAAAATAGAACGTCTATTGTCATAGCGCACCGTTTGTCAACCATTCAAAAAGCCGATAAAATTGTGGTAATGCACAAAGGCGAAATTGTGGAACAAGGAACGCATGATGAATTGTTGACCCTCAACGGAACGTATTCAAAATTAGTGATGATGCAGAGTTTCGAGTAAAATTGGGAGTTTAACAACTTGAAAAAATCGAAACGCTGATTTAAATTGATTTTTTGACTTTAAACTTGTAATTTAATTTTATAAATGTACATAAACAACTCAAATATTACATTACCTGAAGACAATAATACCGTTGTCTGGAAATATTTGGATCTGTCTAAGTTTTTAGACATGTTGTTGTCGCAACAGTTATTTATGTCGCGTTCGGATAAATTTGAAGACCAATACGAAGGAACCTTCTCGGAACCTACCTTTGAAGAAATCAAAAAAATTGCTGCAAACAAACCCGAGTTTTTAGACTATTATAAATCCCATCGGGAAAAAGTGGTGATTAGCAGCTGGCACATCAACGAATATGAATCATTTGCGATGTGGCAAATTTTTACTAAAAACAATGAAGGCTTAGCGATTCAATCGACTATCGGACGGTTAAAAGAAGCTTTACAACCTGAAAAACGTGTAGAACAGTATATTGGCAACGTAAATTATATCGATTATAAGAAAGAATACATTCCGTTTGACAATGCCTTTTTTCCGTTCCTGTTCAAACGAAAAAGCTTTCAATATGAGCGTGAAGTGCGCATTATTACCGATGTGAGTTCGCATAATATTTCGGTAAATGAAGGCATAAAAATCAATGTAGACCTCAACCAGTTGATTGAAAAAATATACATTCATCCCAAAAGTGAAAATTGGTACAAAAAACTAGTGATTGAACTGGTATCCAAACTGAATTTTAATATCGAAATTGAAAAATCTGACCTGGAAAGTGATATTTTAATTTAGATAATAAATGACTTTCAACAAGAGAGCACATTAATTGGGAGTATACATTTCCACCTTCCATTCGTTAGCCATTAAATTGACATAATGATAATGTACTTTATCATTTTTATCAAAAGCCCCGTTTTTATTAACATCTTCAATAGATCTAAAATACAAACGATTTTGGGCTTCGATGATGTTCCAATCAATTACTTCTTGAAAATCGGTTGATATTTTTGTAAAAGCTGTTCCGCTAGTGGTACTTAAATAAAGTGACCTAATGTCGTTTTGATTGATTTTTCCATCTTTATTAGTATCGGCGTCGACCAACGTATACACCATGATTTGCTTTTTAGTTTTAGCAGCTAGTGTATTTAAGAAAGTAGCGGTTTGTATTTGTACTTTTTTTGCAGTTAAGGGTTTAATAACCGTAGAATCCATGTGTTGAAAATGCAAATTATCAAAATACCCTGTAATCTCATTTTGATTGTAATTTGAAATCGCATAACTTATTTGATTTGCTTTACTACTTCCATACGTCTTTCCTTCAATATCGTAAACACGAACATCTCCAATTGGATGAATGAGGTAACGTGTTCCTTCCATTAAAATAGGTAAATCAGCGACTTTGAATTCAGTAGAATCTTTTGGGGTTGCTGTTGGAATAGCCTTATTTTCTTCGTAACTCACTTTTGGCGTTTCCTGTTCTTGTTTACAACTTACTAAAGAAACCAACAAGACTAATGATAATAGGGTTCGCATATGCTCAAATTTTAGAATCAAATATACTAAAAATAACGCAGAATTTACAGACGAGCAATTAGTTTCAAACTAAAAACGCGGGTTGTCATGTAATTGGGAATACCATATTGCGACTTGGTATACACATCGCGCACCCAAGTATTCGTAATGGCATTTTGGTTGTTGAAAAGATTAAAAATTTCTAGTCCCAATGAAAATTCTTCAAACGGTTTCAACCACGATAAGTTGGAGGTTAATTTCTCGTCTTTGAAAACGAAAGAAAATCCAACATCGGCTCTTTTGTAGTCGTTCAAACGCAACTGATAATTGTAAGGATCCGCATAGGATGGTGAACCTCCAGGCAATCCCGTATTGTACACTAAATTCAAGTATAATTTTAAATTGGGAATATTGGGCATATAATCTTGAAACAAAATACCAAATTTCAAACGCTGGTCGGTTGGACGGGCAATGAATCCTTTATTGTTTTGATTTTCTTCTGTTTTTAGATACCCAAACGTAAACCACGACTCGGTTCCCGGAACAAATTCCCCATTGATTCTGGCATCAAAACCATAAGCATACGCTGTGGCTTCATTGTTAGCTCGGTATCGAATTCGTACATTGTCAATTGTATATGTATTTACATCGGTTATGTTCTTGTAATACGCTTCCGAAACCAGTTTAAAAGGTCGCGCCCACATTTCAAAACTATAATCACTACTGAAAACCAAATGAAACGACTGCTGGGCCTTTACATTGGTCTGCACTACCCCATCATAATCGCGCAATTCCCTATAAAATGGAGGTTGGTGATACAATCCACCCGATAATCGGAATAATATATCCTTTTCCCACTGGGGCTTGAATGCAAATTGAACCCGTGGTGAAAAAGTCATCTGACTCTTTCCTTGAGGTCTTCCATCGGCATCAACCTGCCATTGGTGGCCACGGACACCCGCATTCAACCAATAATTATGGGCCCCAATTTTTCCTCTTTTATTCCATTGAAAATAGCCAGACAACCGATTGATTCGGGTAAAATTTGTCGCTCGAACGTTTTGATAAGGAGCTAATGGCCCCACGTATGGGTTGTAGGGTTGATCATTTTGATAGTCCAAAATAGGATTGGGCAATGAAAAACCGGCCGAGTCAATAGCTTCCCATTCTACAATTCGATCTCTTATGTCTTCCAACGTAAATTTAGCACCCCATTCTACTTGTGATTTTTTGGAAATCTCATGAAAACCTTTTACTTCTGCATTGACGATCAAGGCATCTAAATCGTTGCGTGCGTGCGTTAGTTGCGAACCAATTCCACGGGAATAGACTACATCTCCAAACGATTCCGAACCAATATTTGTATCCACTTCCCCCAATCGGTATTGTGCCAAAATATCGTAATATTCTTGCTCTTGTGTATGGTATGCGGAAGCAATAAACTTCAGTTTATTGGAATTATTATACTGATAAACCGCTTTTCCGGCACCAAAATAGGTCAAATACTTATCCTTTTCTTGCCCTTCATAGTACACCAAAAGCGCTATAGGCTCGCTAAGGGTACCAAAATTAGTTTGACGACTAAGCGGCTGATAATTGTAATTGTTTTGAGAAATATTGCCTAAAAAACTAAAATTCCATTGGGTTGAAGCGTTGAAATTAAGCAAGGTTTGTACATCAAAAAAAGTAGGTTTAAAATTGGTTTGCGTTTCCTGACTGTTGACTAACAAACTGTTATCTCGGTATCTTACGCCAGTTATGTTTGACCATTTTTGATTTTTAGAAACCCCTTCAGCCGTAAGACTTCCCCCTAACAAACTCGCTTCTACTCCTGCTCTAAAACGTTTGGGATTACGATACGTAATGTCTAATACTGAAGAGAGTTTATCGCCATATTTTGATTGAAATCCTCCGGCAGAAAAATCAACATTTTCCACCATATGAGTATTGGTAAAACTCAACCCTTCTTGTTGTCCTGAACGAATTAAAAAGGGACGGTATACTTCTATTTCGTTAACATAGACCAAATTTTCATCATAATTTCCACCCCGAACAGCATAGGAGGTACTCAATTCATTATTGGAATACACACCCGGCAACGTTTTGATGATATTTTCAACTCCAGCATTGGCTCCGGGAATCAATCGAATGGTAACCGGATCAATCGAAGTGACACCTTCAATACGTTTTTTACTATCACTGGTAATCACAAGATCTCCCATTTGCTCAATTTTAGAACTCAATACCGGATTGAATTCATAGTCTTCATTGGGCTTCAATTCGAGCGTTATGGTACTGTTTTTAAAGGAAGGATGTGAAAAAACAAGCATTACTTTTTGTTGGGCAGGAATTTCTATGGCATAAAATCCATTTGCGTTGGTAAAAACCACTTTTTCAAGACCTTTTATGGTGACTTGTTCAATAGGATTTTGCAATTCGTCTAAAATAACGCCTTTAACGCGAGCCTTCTGGGCAAAAGTGATTGCAGAACACAAACAAAGAAAGAAAAATAAGCCGCTTTTTTTCAAAATATGAATTTTATTATTTAAAAAAGTAAGATTCAAAGGTAGTAGAATTTTGCAAACTATCGGTCACGACAATCTTTAAATCATTTCTCCCTGAAACGCAAATGCCATCGTCTAAATTGTGTAGCAACTTATTTGTTTTGTAATCATATTCTAATAAAATCCATTTTCCATTCAAATACCCTTTATATGAAGCAATATCGGAATGCAAGTCGGCAGCACAAACACTGATTGTTTTTTGATCTTTCAACGTTTTTCCTTCGACAAAATTGACGTTATAAATACGTGGTGGTGTAGTGTCTTGAGCCAGTTTATAGGTTCCTAAGGTCTTGACTTTAGTAGAAAAGGAATTGCCTTTGCGTGTGGTTTTGTTATATTCCAATTTATATCCTTCCAATGTGGCAATATACGTTTTGCTCAATTGCGCTTCGGTTAACCCCGCTACGTCGTTAAAGGTCAACGTAATGTTTTTGTGCACAGGCACACTATCATCGTGTAGGGTTACCACATCACCATTGACCTCAAAATTCATATAAAAATTAGCATAAAAGGCATTTTCAGGCACATAGACCGAAACGTTGTTTTTCTCAAAAATAGATTCGGTTTTGGCTTTTACGAAGTAGGGTGTTTTTTGAATGGTTTTTTTTATGGAAGGTACCTGAGAACCATATTCGATAGGAATAATAAGTTCTATCTTATTTTGATGAAAATCATACAATTCTACACGATAGGTATAATTGGCATTGGGAACAATTTTTAAAGTCCCGTCTTTATTATTTCCTGCCACAATTGAAAGCGGATAATTGTTCAACTCAAATAATTTTTGAACGCGTTGACCCATATCGTGAAATCGTTCGTAATCGATAAAATTATTAATATAACGCGATTCATCAAAAGCAAAAGCATCAAACCCATATTGATATTGTAATACCCCATTAAGGTACGCTTTCACTTTATACAATCCGTTTTTATTATAGGCATTGGTGCAATAATCATAGGCATTGATACCAAAAGCAATTCTTCCGTTTGCTTTTACTTTGGTACAAAGATATGTACCGTCGGATTGTTTATTAAATGATATATTGATGGGTTTTTGAGCATTATTAACTACCGTAGAATCTAGCGGATAGACCACAATCCCTTGAAGGATAGGCTTTCGTTCGTCCTTAATTATTTTTTTAAATCCAAAATGCATGGGATTGATAATTTGCTCCGATTTGGTATCTCTAAATTCAAAATGCAAGTGCGGCGCACCACTTCCACCCGTATTCCCAGTAAAAGCAATGATATCCCCTTTTTTAACCGGTAAATCGGTTGGATATAAATACATTTCGACTTCAAAAGACTGTTCTTGGTATTGCTTCTTTTTTATGAACTCTTGAATGGCACCGTTTGCTTTTTGCAAATGACCATACACAGAAGTATACCCATTGGGATGCGTAATATAGAGTGCTTTTCCGTAACCAAAGGGAGATATTTTTATTCGAGAAACGTAACCGTCAGCGGTCGCATAGACAGGCAATCCCTCTTTACCAGCGGTTTTAAAATCCAATCCCGAATGAAAATGATTACTTCTCAATTCACCGAAGGAACCCGAAATATCTAAGGGAATGGCTAGGGGCGACTGAAAGGCATCTTGGGGATAATTTTCTTGACTGAAAACAAAAAAAGGAACTAATAAAATGGCTAATACAAATTTCATAACGCTGCAGTTTAGGGCTAAAATAGTAAAAAAAATTAAGTCAACCACAAAAAGTAGTGGCGCAAAAACAATCTACTATGGGTCAATTACTTAGCGTAAAATAAAAATTAATTATAAAATTTAACAAAAACTGTTGCGATTTTTGAATACTAATGCTAACTTTGTGACTTATTGAAATGAATTACATCGTTAATGAATGGATTATCCGAATTAATTGATTCTCTAGAAGTTAAGTTTTTCAAGCTCAATCAAAAGTTGATTCAGTTGGAAAAGAAAAACTCAGAATTACAAGAAGAATTGTTGCTTTCAAAAAAAGTGCAACAGCAACAGGCAGTTGACCTAACTTCTTTTCAAAATCAATTGGATACCCTTAAAATGGTGAATTCGTTATTAGGCAGTGAAGAAAATAAACGAGAAACAAAACTCAAAATAAATTCATTAATTCGAGAAATCGATTATTGCATAGCCCAACTTTCTGATTAGAAAGCATATGAGTGAGAAACTAAAAATTAAAATATCAATTGCTGACCGCGTATATCCATTAACAGTGGAACCCTCGCAAGAAGAAGGCCTTAGAAGTGCTTCTAAAAAAATTGATGCCATGATTAAACAGTTCGAGCAAAGCTATGCCGTAAGAGACAAACAAGATGTTTTAGCCATGTGTGCACTACAATTTGCTGCACAAGTAGAACAAAAACAAATTACCACTTCTCAAACTAGTGAAACCGCTATGGTTAGATTGCAAAATCTAGATAAAAAACTGAGTGAGTTACTTGCAAAATAAATACGTTCTTACAACATAAATACGATACTGCCTACATTAGTATATATTTGATAAACTCAACACTAAGAATTTAAACGAGTGAATCTTTGCAACTATAACAGGCCCTTTAGTGGGAAGTTTGAACTGCGAGTTAGCTTAAATCTTGTATAACCGAGTTTATACAAACAGCTAATGTAGGCTTTTTTTATATAATTTTTTTAAAACATACCATGGATATAGTAAGTATAGTTATAGGCTTAGCGGCAGGTCTTGGAGGCGGTTTTGGCGGAGCAAAATTTTTAGAAAGAAGCAACGTTTCTAATTTAATAAAAAACGCTAAAAAGGAAGCAAGCTCTATTTTAAAAGATGCCAAAGTGGAAGCTGAAGCCACTAAAAAAGAGAAAATTCTTCAAGCAAAAGAACGCTTTTTAGAATTAAAAGCAGAACACGAACAAGTTATTCTTGCACGCGACAAAAAAACAGCTGAAGCCGAAAAAAGAACCCGAGATAAAGAATCTCAAATTTCGAACGAATTGGCAAAAGCCAAAAAAGTAAACGACGATGCAGAAGCTAAAATCACTGAATACACTGCAAAAATTGAAGTGTTAGAAAAGAAACAGCAAGAAATTGATCGCTTACACAAAAGTCAAGTAGAACAATTGGAAACCATTTCAGGTTTATCGGCTGAAGAGGCTAAAAACCAATTGGTGGAAAGTTTAAAAGCTGAAGCAAAAACGAGCGCCATGTCTTTCATCCAAGATACAGTGGAAGAAGCCAAAATGACGGCGCATCAAGAAGCGAAAAAAGTAATTATCAGTACCATTCAACGCGTAGGAACCGAAGAAGCGGTAGAAAACTGTGTATCGGTATTCAACATTGAATCGGATGATGTAAAAGGTCGTATTATTGGTCGTGAAGGCCGAAACATTAGAGCCTTAGAAGCAGCAACAGGTGTTGAAATCATTGTAGACGACACACCCGAAGCTATCATTCTTTCTTGTTTTGATCCTGTTCGAAGAGAAATCGCACGATTGGCTTTACACAAATTAGTAACCGACGGCCGTATTCACCCAGCACGTATTGAAGAAGTGGTAGCTAAAACTGCCAAACAAATCGATGAAGAGATTATTGAAACCGGAAAACGTACGGTTATTGATTTAGGAATTCACGGACTACACCCTGAATTGATTAAGGTCGTAGGTCGAATGAAATACCGTTCATCATACGGACAAAACTTACTACAACACTCAAGAGAAGTAGCGAAGTTATGTGGTATCATGGCCGCTGAATTAGGCTTGAATGTTAAACTAGCCAAAAGAGCTGGATTGTTACACGATATTGGAAAAGTGCCCGATACTGAAAGTGAATTGCCTCACGCTATTTTAGGGATGCAATGGGCTGAGAAATACGGTGAAAAAGAAGAAGTTTGTAATGCCATTGGAGCACACCACGATGAAATCGAAATGAAATCATTGATTTCTCCTATTATCCAAGTTTGTGATGCAATATCTGGAGCAAGACCGGGAGCAAGACGTCAAGTATTAGACTCTTACATCCAACGTTTGAAAGATTTGGAAGATATAGCTTTTGGGTTTAACGGAGTTAAAAATGCCTATGCTATTCAAGCCGGTAGAGAATTGCGTGTGATTGTTGAAAGTGAAAAAGTATCGGATGATGCTGCTTCCAACTTATCATTTGAAATTTCTCAAAAAATACAAACCGAAATGACCTATCCAGGCCAAGTAAAAATTACGGTAATTCGAGAAACAAGAGCTGTAAATATTGCTAAATAAAATCGACTATTTGTCACAATAAAAAAATCGTATTATTCATTTAATACGATTTTTTTTATTTCCTTGGATGGTAATTGTGTAATACCTCCGACAAAAATTTTCGATCCAAGTGCATATAGACTTCTGTAGTTGTAATAGACTCATGACCCAACATCAATTGTATCGAACGCAAATCGGCGCCATTTTCTAGCAAATGGGTCGCAAACGAATGCCGAAAGGTATGCGGACTAATTGTTTTGTTCAAATTAATTTTTAGCGCCAAATCTTTTATAATGGTAAATACCATGGCACGTGTTAATTGTTTCCCACGACGGTTCAAGAACAACGTATCTTCAAAGCTTTTTTGAACTGACAAATGCACGCGTACTTGATTCACATATAAACCAATCAATTTAATGGTCGTTTTTCCCACAGGAACGAAGCGCTGCTTATTTCCCTTCCCTGTAATTTTGATAAATCCTTCTTCAAAAAACAAGTCGGACAGTTTGAGTGTTATCAATTCCGATACCCGAAGTCCACAACTGTATAAGGTTTCGAGCATGGCTTTGTTGCGCTCCCCTTCTGGAGTAGAAAGATCAATCGCCTGTATTAGTGCATCAATTTCATCGGTAGCGAGTGTATCCGGCAATTTGCGACCGGTCTTTGGCACTTCTATCAATTCGAGTGGTGTATCGTTTCTGTAGTCTTCAAAAATAAGATAATTGAAAAAACTCTTAAGGCCAGAAATTAAACGCGACTGACTTCTTGGATTGACCTGAGAAGCCATTTCATAAATAAATTGCTGAATGATCTCTTCCGAAATTTGGATGGGCGAACAGTTGATTTCTTTTTGCGTTAAAAACAACACCAGCTTTTCAACATCAAAGGTATAATTGGCAATGGTGTTTTGTGACAAACCCCGTTCCAACTTTAAATAATTTTGATATTCTTTGATATACGATTGCCAATTGCTCATAGGCCAAATGTAGCAAATTTGAAGTAATAAAAAAATCCCGCTGAATGCGGGATTTTTATTACTTTAATTATAAATTAAAACTGCCAACCCATTCTGAAAGAAGGTGTAATTCCAGGAGCTAATTGAATTTTAGTTACTCCATCTCCTCCATCTGGAGTTGTGTTTGTAACAGCCAATCCATAAGATACTTCAACTCCTAAATAGATTTTTGGCATAATGTAGTAATCAAAACCTGTAAATGCATTAGCACCAAATCCAAACTTTGTAAATTTACCATCCATATTATCATCACCATTACTGCTTACATAACCTACATTTCCTTCATATCCCCAATACGTAGAAAGACGTTCTGCACCTTTCATGTGGTGCTCAACACCAATAGAAGCCCCAACTGTAAATTCAGTATCAACATTGTCCTCACCAGAATTTAATACCGATAAGTTAGCTCCCATACGAATTGCTTTTGAATCAGAAGAAAAATTACGTACTTTAATACCCAATAATCCTAAATCACTGTTTAATGAGGGTAATGAAAAAATACCTCCACCTGTTACGTTTGGTGTCATCGATGCTTCCATAATGTACGTACCTGATGTAGGTTTGGAAAAAGTACCTGCATCTGTTTTGATGTCTTGTGCATTTGCAAAGCCAAAAGCTAGTAAGGCTGCTGCCGAAAATAAAACTTTTTTCATGTTTAGTTTAATTTTAAAGTTAATACTGTCAAATTTATATATTATTTTTCAAGTTATCAACATTATTAATTGAGTTATCAACAGGTTTTGAACAAATTATAAATAAACTATTTTTAAATATAAATTATTATATCTCAGTACTTTAAAACCAATACGCAAAATAAGTTATTAACAAAACCCAACATTATAGTTGCGCCTGTTTTTAGTCAAAAAACAGCATTTCTTACAAAAAGAACTATTCATTTGCTTTTAATTGCTCACCAATTCGCCAAACTTTTATTAAAAAATCAACTTTACTTATTGGTTTTTTCTAATTTTACAAAAAACTAGACGAATTAAAAGCTGAAATTTATTTATAATCAATTATATCTCCATGAAATTACTCATAATTAATGGCCCTAACTTAAACCTATTGGGAACACGAGAGACGGATGTTTATGGCACTGAAACTTTTGAATCCTATTTTGAGAAACTTAAAGCACAATTTCCGGCTATCGAATTAAGCTATTACCAAAGCAATATTGAAGGCGAACTCATTTCGAAAATTCAAGAAGTTGGCTTTAGCCATTCGGGTATTATTTTGAATGCAGGAGCCTACACCCACACGTCTATAGGGATTGCCGATGCTATTAAAGCCATAACTTCTCCTGTTGTAGAAGTACACATATCCAATACATTTTCCAGAGAAACCTTCAGACATCAATCCTTTATTTCACCGCATGCAAAAGGAGTTATCATTGGTTTTGGTCTGAACAGTTATCAGTTAGCCATTCAATCTTTTTTATAGTTACTAATCTAATTCCTTAACACCTTATGCAAAAAATCTTATTGACCCTTACACTATGTTTTTCGCTCCTCAGTTTTGCCCAAATTAAAGGCACCGTTAAAGACGAAAAAGGAAAACCACTGCCCTACGTAAATATTTATATTGAAAATACCTATATAGGCACCACTTCTAACGAATTGGGCGACTATGAATTAAACCTCAACGAAAAAAAAGACATCCATCTTATTTTTCAGCACTTGGGTTTTAAAACACAAAAACACTTTATTGCTTCGGTTAAAATGCCCTATCAGTTAGACATTACTTTACTTGAAGAAAATTATGAACTAAAGGAATTGGTCATCAATACGGGTGAAAATCCTACCAACGAAATCATCAAACAAGCGATTGCATCTCGAAAAAAGAATGCTGCAAAAACCGATAAGTTTGAAGCCGATTTTTATTCAAGAGGTATTTTTAGAGTCAAAGATATTCCCAAAAAATTTATGGGAATCGATATTGGTGATATGGATGGTAACCTTGATTCAACCCGAAGCGGCATCATTTATCAATCGGAAACGGTTTCCAAAATAAAATTTGAAAAACCCGACAACTTAACAGAAAAAATAATTGCGTCTAAAATTGCAGGTGACGATAACGGCTTTAGTTACAATACCGCTTTGAATACCAATTATGATTTTTATGAAAATTATGTCGAATTTGGCATAAACATGGTTTCTCCAATCGCCGACAATGCCTTTAATTACTACAAATACAAACTAGAAAATACTTTTATTGATGAAAAAAACCAATTCATCAATAAAATAAAAGTAACCCCCAAACGCGATAAAGAACCTGTTTTTGAAGGCTATATTTACATCGTAGAAAATTCGTGGGCCATTTACGGGATCGATTTAGACATCAAAGGATACCGCATGCAAGAGCCTGTTTTGGAAACTATGAAACTTACTCAAAATTTCAGTTACAATGAAACTTCAAAAATTTGGGTTAAAAACATTCAATCCTTGGACTTTAGTGCTGGTATTTTTGGGATGAAATTCACTGGAAAATTTACGCACGTTTTTAGCAATTATGTTTTTAAAGAAACTTTTGACAAAAAAACATTTGGAAAAGAAGTGGTGTCGTTTGTCGAAAATGCGAACAAAAAGGAAGAAAGTTTTTGGAACGCTGCACGACCGGTACCCTTGACAACTGAAGAGTTGAAAAATTACACAAAAAAAGACAGCATTCAAACCATTAGAAAATCTGCCACCTATTTGGATTCAATTGATGCCAAAACGAATCGATTTAAAATTCTGAAAATAATAACCGGTTATACGTACCGAAATAGTTATAAAAAATGGAGTTTCAACTATCAAGGATTAATGAATTTGAGCTCAGCTAGTTTTAATACCGTTCAAGGTTGGAATTTAGACAGCGGTTTTTCGTATCGAAAATGGAACGATGAAAACGGAAAATACACGTCCATTTCTTCCACATTTAATTATGGTTTTGCCGAAGATCGACTTCGTATAAATGCAAATCTTTACCATCGTTTTAACAACCAAAACAATGCCTACATAGCTGTATCGGGCGGAAGCAGTATCAATCAATTTAACAATTCTGAACCCATAAGCAGTACAATTAATACGATTAGTACTTTATTTTTCAAGAACAATTTCATGAAACTTTACAATAAAGAGTTTGCCGAAATGAACTATGGAAGAGAAGTGACCAATGGAATCTTTGTATCGGGACGAGTACTGTATGAAAAACGCCGGGCTTTATTCAACAATACGGATTATACACTAATTAAAAATGATGCTGTTTATTTTTCAAATGATCCATTACAGCCTATGAATTACACCTCGAGTCCGTTTCAAAATCACCACGTTATGAAAGGACAATTAGGCGCTCGAATCCGTTTTGGACAAAAATACATCTCGCGCCCCGACGGAAAAATTACCATTCAAAATGACAATTATCCGGTTCTAAGTGTTAGCTATGAAAAAGCATTTGGCGGCACCAATACAAACTATCAATATGATTTTATAAGTGCTGCACTAGATTATTCCAAAACTATTGGGAACAAAGGGGATTTTGGATTGCGCTTTAAAGCAGGGAAATTTTTTAATGCAGAAAATATATCATTTGTAGATTACAAGCATTTCAACGGAAACCAAACCCATGTTAATCTGATGAATAATTCTTTAAATGCTTTTAATTTACTCCCTTATTACAGTCACTCTACCAATGATGCTTATCTAGAAACACACATTGAACACAATTTTAAAGGATACATAATGAATAAAATTCCGTTGTTGAACAAATTGCAATGGAATTTAATAGGAGGCTTCCATCAAATTAATATTCCTAATTTTAAACCTTATCAAGAACTCACCGTAGGATTTGACAATATGGGTTGGGGTAAGTTTCGATTTTTACGAATAGATTATGTAAGAAGTTATCAAAATGGTTTTCAAGGAGATGGCGTAATGTTTGGCTTGAAATTTTAAGACTACACAAGCACCTCAATGAGGTGCTTTTTTATTTTAAAAACACATCATATCCAAAACGAAGTAATGCAATTCCAACAACAATTAAAAAGAAAATTCGAATAAATCCGTTGCCTTTTGAAATCGCCAACCGAGCGCCCAACCAAGAGCCCGTTACATTGCATAGCGCCATGGGAATAGCGATTGTCCAAATAATTTTTCCTTTCAGGACAAATAAAGTAATGGAACCAAAATTAGTAGCCAAATTAACAAGTTTTGCATACATATTGGCTTGTAAAAAATCAAAACCTAAAATGGCAATAAACGCCATTATCAACAAACTTCCGGTTCCAGGACCAATAAATCCGTCATAAAACCCTAAAAAAACACAAATAACAATCCCGTAAATGTAGGTTTGCTTGTGCGTCAATTTTTCGATTTGAAACTGCCCAAAATCTTTTTTGAAATAGGTATACAATAGCAACAAAATCAAAACCAAAAAAAGCAACGGTTTCATGAAATCATTTTGCATAATATTGAGCAAACTTGAACCCAAATAAGCAAATCCGAACGACACAAAAGCCATAATTAAAAACAAACTCCAATTTACTTTTGTTGTTTTTAAATACTGATACGCCGCCATACTTGTTCCACTAAATCCGGGGATTTTCAAGGTTCCTATCACAGATGCAATACTAATATTGGGCAAAAGCACCAAGGCTATGGGCGTTTGAATTAAGCCACCACCTCCTACAATTGCATCAACAAATCCGGCTACAAATGAAGCTAGACAAAGAAAAATAATGATGTAGGTTTCCATTCTCCGTATTCAGTGATCAAAGTTTTACATGTTCGACATTACGATTGGATTACGACCAACGCATTACGAAACATGGCACACTGAATTATACTCTTACAATATCGGCACCAATGGCACGAAGACGTTCGTCTATGCGCTCATAACCTCTATCGATTTGCTCAATGTTTTGAATTGTACTGGTTCCTTTAGCAGTTAATGCTGCAATAAGAAGCGAAATTCCGGCGCGTATATCGGGAGAACTCATGGAAGTTGCTTTGAGTTGCGATTGGAAATTATGCCCCATAACCACTGCTCTATGCGGATCACATAACATAATTTTTGCGCCCATGTCAATCAATTTATCGACAAAGAACAAACGACTTTCAAACATTTTTTGGTGAATCAACACATCGCCATGAGCTTGGGTACAAACAACAAGTACAATACTCAACAAATCAGGTGTAAACCCTGGCCATGGTGCATCGGCAATCGTAAGAATCGATCCGTCGATGTCGGTTTTGATTTCATAACCGTCTTTGTGTGCTGGAATGTATATATCATCCCCTTTTCGTTCTAAAGTAATTCCAAGTTTTCTGAAGACATTAGGAATCTGCCCCAGATTATCCCAGCTGACATTTTTAATGGTAATTTCACTTCTGGTCATAGCGGCCAATCCGATCCACGAACCAATTTCAACCATATCAGGTAAAATACGGTGCTCGCAACCACCTAATTGGGTTACACCTTCTATAGTAAGTAAATTTGAACCTACCCCTGTGATCTTAGCTCCCATGGAGTTCAACATTTTACACAATTGTTGTAAATAAGGCTCACAAGCCGCATTGTAAATGGTCGTAGTTCCTTCAGCCAATACAGCTGCCATGACTATGTTTGCGGTTCCGGTTACAGAAGCCTCATCTAAAAGCATGTAGGTTCCTTTTAATCTACCGTCTATTTCTACACCATAAAAATGGTCTTCTCTTTCATATCTAAAAGTAGCGCCCAAATTAATAAAACCCTCAAAATGAGTATCCAATCGTCTTCTTCCGATTTTATCACCTCCAGGTTTTGGGATATAACCACAACCAAAACGAGCCAATAGCGGCCCCACAATCATGATCGAACCACGCAAACTTCCGCCCTCTTTTTTGAACGCTTCGGTTTTTAAATAATCCACATTGACTTCATCGGCTTGAAAAGTATAATCACCAGGACCATTTTTTTGAATTTTTACGCCCAAATTTCCGAGTAGCGTAATCAATTTATTGACATCAATAATATCTGGAATATTCGTTACACGAACTTTTTCAGACGTTAGTAATACTGGGCACAAAACTTGTAAAGCTTCATTTTTAGCACCTTGAGGAGTAATTTCTCCTTTTAACGATTTACCCCCTTCAATTTTAAATGTTCCCATGCTGATTAACTATTTTTTTTGAATGTGTTTTTATTATTTTTATTGAGATGATTTTTGCCGTTGGAATTCTTTTTCACAATACCGGGCTTGTTAGTAGTGAATTGTGTTTTATTGGACACCTTTTTATTCACTTTCATTAAATCTTGCGTATTCGACAGCTCTTCATTGGTCTTAGAAAGGTTTAACTTGCCTCCAGAAAGTTCCATCAAGTGCTCAAAAATTACTTCGTCGGTTACGGTATCTTTGTTCCAACTCAAGTAACATTTTTTCATATGGTTGGCAATCACCAATACCAAAGCGTTTTTCAATTCACTATCTTCCCAACTGTTCGCCACATCAATCATGTATTTGATGTTGTTTCCATAAAAACGGTATTTAGGGAAATTTTGTGGATAGTTTAAACGATCGGGTTTTTGCGTTAATATATCTTTAGAAGGAATCGGATAAGGTGAATCTACATCCAAATTAAAATCGGACATGATGAATAATTGATCCCATAATTTATGCTGAAAATCGGGCACATCTCTCAAATGCGGATTCAATGATCCCATCACCGAAATAATATATCTTGCTGCTTTGTTTCGCTCGTCTCGTTCTTCGATTGCAGTGGCCTGATCAATTAATTTTTGCAAATGCCGTCCATATTCTGGAATGATCAAATGACTGCGTTGTGAATTGTATTCTAAATAACTTACTTCTTCTATCATAATTTTATAATGAAATAATGCCCTCTATGTCAGAAACAGCAATATATTTATCGATAACACTTTGTGCACTTGGCATGGTTACACTAATCGAAACACTGGTAAATTTTCCCGTTTTAGATTGTTGTGTAGTTATTACAGCGCCCATGTCATTAAATTCGGATTCAATTCTTGCAATACCCGAATTGGATGAAGGTAAAATAAATTTATACAAATACTCTGAAGGCCAAAGCGTTGAGTTTGACAATTCTTCTTTCAATCTACTGTAGAAATCTTCTGTTTTCTTATCCATCATCTTCATCGATTTTAAAAAGCAAATATACTTTTTTATGTTCAGAATTATATTGTTACCCCTTATAAAATTTAAAAGTTGATTAGATTTTTAAAAAAACTTACTTTTGTGCCTTAGATTTCAGTTTATGAATAAAGAAATTGTAGTTTTAATTGGCGGACCAAGTTCGGGAAAAACAACCTTAATCGAGGCGCTCAAAGAGAAAGGGCATACTTGTTATCCTGAAATTTCACGTGAGGTAATCAAGGAGGCGCAAGAGCAAGGAATCGAGCAATTGTTTCTGGAAAATCCGTTACTGTTCAGCGAACTACTCTTAGAAGGAAGAAAAAAACAATTTTTATCGGCACAAAATGAAGCCGCTCCCATCGTTTTTCTCGACCGTGGCATCCCTGATGTTTTGGCCTACATGAACTATATCGGTGATGCATACCCCGCCTTTTTTGATCAAGCCTGCAAAGACCACGTGTATACTACCATATTTGTGCTTCCGCCTTGGAAGGAAATCTACATAAGCGATGCCGAACGCTATGAAAACTATGAACAGGCAGTACTCATTCATGAACATTTGATGGAAACCTATGAAAAATATGGGTATTCAATAGTTGACGTACCAAAAGATACCGTAGAAAATCGTGTTGATTTTATCCTAAATCAGCTCGCCAAATAAAACTTTTCGTACTTTAGTGCTTCTAAATGCCTATATCACATGTCTGAACCCTTACAACTGCTTCAAAAATATTGGAAACACGATCGTTTTAGAACGCCTCAAGAGGACATAATTCAGTCGGTTCTCGATGGCAAGGATACCTTTGCACTATTACCTACAGGTGGTGGAAAATCGGTTTGTTTTCAAATTCCGGCACTGGTATTGGACGGAATTTGCTTGGTTATTTCCCCTTTAGTAGCACTTATGAAAGACCAAGTGCAAAATTTACAACAGAAAAACATCAAAGCCATTGCCTTAACTGGAGGCATTTCACAAGATGAAGTCATTGATATATTAGACAATTGCCAGTTTGGGAATTATAAATTTCTATACCTTTCACCAGAGCGTCTTCAACACGATTGGATCGTTGAGCGTTTGAAACAATTGCCCATCAATTTAATTGCGATAGACGAAGCACATTGTGTGAGCCAATGGGGGCATGACTTTAGACCGGCCTATTTAAAAATTTCGACCTTAAAAACTTCATTTCCGAAAACGCCTTTTTTAGCGCTAACAGCCACTGCAACAAAACGTGTTCAAGAAGATATTTGCCAACATTTAGCACTCCATAACCCCACTTTTTTTACCAAATCTTTTGTTCGAGAAAATTTGGCCTACCATGTAATTGTTACCGAAGATAAAAATTATAAAATCCAACAAATTTTAACAAAAAATCCGCAGTCGGCCATCATATATGTGCGCAACCGAAGATCGTGTATTGAAACCGCTCAACACCTCAATCAGCTGGGTTTTAAAAGCACTTATTATCATGGAGGCCTTCCGCACAAAGAGAAGGAAAAAAACATGAAATTGTGGCTCAACAACGAGGCACAGGTCATGGTGGCTACAAATGCCTTTGGCATGGGCATCGACAAACCCGATGTAAAAACTGTGATCCATATCCAATTGCCCGAAAACATCGAAAACTATTATCAAGAAGTGGGCAGAGCGGGGAGAAATGGCGAAAAAGCCTTTGGAATCGTACTCACCAATGCTACCGATATCGAATGGGCCAAAAAGCAATTTATTGCCACTTTGCCGGACAAAAAATTTGTGAGAGACGTGTATGTGAAATTGAACAATTACTTTCAAATCGCTTACGGAGATGGATTCAATGAAAGCTATGCCTTTAATTTGAATCATTTTTGTGTACAGTATCAATTTCCGACCCTTAAAACCTTTGCTAGTTTGCAATTTTTAGACCGTCAAGGTGTACTCACGTTTCAAAGTGAATCCTCTGAAAAAATGAGTCTTCAATTTATTATTCCGAGTAAAGAAGTCCTTCGCTATTGCAGTTTACACCCGCAGGATGAACCAATTATTACCACTATTCTAAGAACCTATTCTGGAGTTTTTGATGTTGAAACTGTGGTAAATCCGACACTCATTGCAAAAAAATCTAGTTGTTCTGAAGCAAAAGTTGAAAAAGTTATTCATCAACTTGCCGCTAGCGATTGCATCCTATTGCATGCAAAAAGTAACGACAGTACCTTAACTTTTAATGAAGCAAGAGAAGATGATTTAACCATCAATAGAATTGCAAAATTTTTAGTCCATCAAAACCAACTCAAGCAAGATCAATTTCAAAGTGTTGTACACTACATTTCCGATGCGACCCATTGTAAAAACAAGTTACTCCTTGCCTATTTTGAAGAAAAACAGACAGAAGATTGTGGTATTTGTTCGTATTGCATGACACCCAAAAAAAATAATCCAAAAGAAACTACCTTACGAATTGAAGAAGTATTAAAAGCGGCACCTTTGACGTCTAGAGAAATTGAAGAAAGGCTAGAAATTTCAACGGAAGCGATTATCTTTGCCCTACAATTGTTATTAGAACAACATAAAGTTGCGATCAATTCGTACAATCAATATTATATTCAGCATGGAAAAACTTAGAATTGTATTTATGGGAACCCCCGATTTTGCCGTTGGGATTTTGGATACCATTTACAACAGCAATTACGAAATTGTAGGCGTTATTACTGCTCCTGATAAACCAGCTGGTCGTGGCCAAAAGGTGAGCATTAGTGCTGTGAAAGAATATGCACTTGCCAAAAAGTTACACCTGCTTCAACCCACAAATTTAAAAGACACCGATTTTTTGTCGGAACTGAAACAATTACAAGCCAATTTACAAGTAGTTGTAGCCTTTAGAATGCTGCCTGAAGTCGTTTGGAAAATGCCAAAACTGGGCACCTTCAATTTACACGCGTCTTTACTACCAGAATACAGAGGTGCAGCACCTATCAATTGGGCCATTATCAATGGAGAAACCCAATCGGGTGTTACCACATTTTTTATCGATGATAAAATTGACACCGGCGCCATGATTTTAAGCAAAAATATTGCAATTGGAGCAGAAGAAACAGCTGGAGAACTTCATGACCGACTCATGCTACTGGGTAGCGAAGCTGTACTTGAAACATTAGCCTTAATTGAAACCAATAAAGCCACAACTACGATACAAGTTGAAAACCCAAATGTAAAAACGGCCTACAAACTCAACAAAGACAATTGTAAAATTGATTGGACACAAGACGGAAATACCATCAATAATTTGATACGTGGTTTATCGCCCTATCCTGCGGCCTGGACCTACATTAAGGATGGCGACCAAGAATGGAATGTCAAACTATATTCAGCTACTTTTGAAGCCAATTCCGAAAGCAAACCTATAGGCGCAATTTATACTACAAAAAAAGAGATTGTAATTGCTACAAAAGATGGGGTGCTCAAAGTAACCCAACTTCAATTTCCTGGGAAGAAAAAAATGCTGGCACACGAACTCTTGAATGGGCACACTTTTTCTGAAAATGCAATGGCGCTCTAAGCCTTATAAACACTAGAAAAAAGACGCAAAAAAAGCTAAAATCACTAAGGTTATTAACATTTAACCTATTTTATCAACATTTTAGCCAAAATTTAACCGGAATACTTGCGTAGGTCAATTATACCGCTAAATTTGCTATCAAATAATTAAGTTTAACCAATTATAAATAACTTTATCATGAACAAATCAGAATTAATCGATGCAATGGCAGCTTCTGCTGGTATTACAAAAGCAGCTGCAAAATTAGCTTTAGAATCATTTTTAAGCAATGTTGAAGGAACTTTAAACAAAGGTGGAAGAGTTTCTTTAGTAGGTTTCGGATCTTGGTCAGTTTCTAAAAGAGCTGCTAGAGATGGTAGAAATCCTCAAACAGGAAAAACTATCAAAATTGCTGCTAAAAATGTAGTAAAATTCAAAGCTGGTGCTGAATTAGACGGAGCAGTAAACAAAAAATAATTTTTTTTGATTATAAAACAAGAAGTCCCGATAGTATCGGGACTTTTTTTTTACGCTATTTGAATTTCTCGTCTTATTTTGATAACTTTATAACATAAACCTACAGCTTATGAAATCGATCATACTACAAAAAGGACAGTTGCTAATTGCTGAACCTACCTTATTAGGCGATTTTTCATTCAATCGTTCGGTACTCTTACTCACCGAGCATAACGCTGTAGAAGGCTCCATTGGTTTTATCTTAAACAAACCGCTTCAATATTCGATTAATGATTTGATAGATGATATTGATGCCTCGTTTGAAATATATAACGGCGGACCAGTAGAACAAGATAATTTATATTTTATCCATACCATTCCCACTATTATTCCCAACAGTATCGAAATTTCGAATGGTATTTATTGGGGAGGTGATTTTGAAGTGACCAAACAATTGATCAATGAGAAAAAGATCTCAAAAGAACACATTCGTTTCTTTTTAGGGTATAGCGGCTGGGGTGTTGACCAACTAGAGGCCGAATTAGAAGAAAAAGCCTGGATTGTTACCGAAAACACACTTAAAGACCAATTGTTGTCCAAGTCGAGCCTTCATTTTTGGAAGGAGAAAATCTTGGAACAAGGCGGCGAATATGTATTGTTTTCTAATGCACCCGAAAACCCAACACTCAATTAAGCTGTAAACTAACGTTTAATTGTGCGACTACTGCTGTAGAAAAATCAATAGCATACGTTTTTTTACGATATTGCGTAATGGGCTGAATGCCCGATATGACATTGGTAAGAAATAATTCATCTGCTTTTTGCAAATCAAAAGGTGAAATATTCGTTTCGATCACTTGATATCCTTCCATTTTTGAAAGTATGGCAAGGACTTGTTTGCGCATGACACCATTGACACATCCTTGCGAAACGGGTGGCGTACTAATAACATTTCCCATTTTCATGAAAATATTATTTTGTAAGGCTTCAACAATGTTTTTTTCTTCGTTGAGCACCAAACAATTATCATATCCATTTTCTTTTGCAAAAACAGAACCTACAACCTGCAAGAGCTTATTGTTGGTTTTTAAAGTAGATAGCAACTGTGTAGAAACGTGAAAATCTTTGTACAATTCAACTTCATAAATTGGCTTTTCAATAGTATATTTCGCTTTTTCCAGGGGCATTGCGTTTACCACAAATGCAACTTCGTTAGAAAGAGGCGCATAAAAACCACCTCCGGTTCTAAAAACAGAAAAACGCACGCGAAAGGCAGCGGAGGCAGGAAGCACTTCAATCAATTGGAGAATTTGTGCTTCAACATATTCCATAGTAAAAAGCATCGGAATTTCCATTCGACAAATCCTCATGGTAGCCATGAGTCTGAAATAATGATCTTCCAAAAACAACACTTGTTTATTGACCACTTTGATGGTTTCAAAAACGGCATCACCAACTAAAAATCCACGATTGGATTCTACAAAAACCGCACTATTTTCCTGAATTGTTCCGTTATAATTTACCATAAAAAAATCCCGATTAAATCGGGACAAATATACTTCATTAAAATGAAATTAAACAGAACCTAAGATATGTTTTAAATCGGAAATTTGGTTTTCCCAAAGTAATTTTGACTCTTCCAATTCATCTTCAAAAGCAAAATCGGTAATCATGATTGAAACATCTTTGGTAATTTCATCTTCCATAATTTTCAATTCGAAAAAATAATCGGTTTCACTATCCGTATCATCCATCCACTTGAATTTAATGCGTTCGCCCGACTTTTTAGAAGCCAACCTCGCTTTTTCTTCTGAATCATTCCATATGAATGTAAAATATTCACCTCTCGAATTCACATTGTCTGCAAACCACTCAGATAATCCTGAAGGAGTCGAGATATATTGATACAATAATTGTGGCGAAGACTGTATTGGGAATTCTAATTCGTATTTTACTTTGACACTCATGGCTATGGTTTTTAAAAGCGAAATATATAGAGAATTAATTGAAAATACAAAAAAAGATTTTAATTTATTTGCAAAATAATATTTGCAAAGAATATAAATAGTTTTATATTTGCACCCGCATTCAAACAGGATGTAAGACCACTTTTGGCGAGGTAGCTCAGTTGGTTAGAGCGCAGGATTCATAACCCTGAGGTCACGGGTTCAACTCCCGTCCTCGCTACAGAATTTATCAAATATAAAAACGGATTATTCATAGTAATCCGTTTTTTTTTACTTGTACTTCATTTTAAAATAAACGCTTCTTAACACTTTGCTAAAATGTTAGCGTTGCATGGAAAAATAGTTACATTTACAATAAAATCATGAAATTACTATTTTTACTACTGCTGTTTCCAATCTCCATGAATGAAGGTTTACTTTTTGATTTTAACAAAAATACCAATGCTAAAGAATGGCAAATCATAGATGACACTGTTATGGGCGGACGTTCGTATGGTAAATTTAAAATTGATGACCAAGGAAATGGCCTTTTTTATGGCGATGTTTCTATTGCAAATAATGGCGGATTTTCATCGGTTCGCTACCAATTGAAGCGAAAGAGCATAAACAACTTCACAAAAGTTGCCATTCGATTAAAAGGAGATGGCAAAGCCTACCAATTCCGAATTAAAGCGGATAAGAACGCTTACTTTTCATACATTACAACTTTCAAAACGACTGGAGAATGGGAAACTGTCCTACTCGATTTAAATGATTTATATCCTTCTTTTAGAGGACAAACCTTAGACCTGCCAAATTTTAACAAAGAGACGATAGAAGAGCTAGTGTTTTTAATCGGAAACAAGAAAAATGAATCGTTTGAACTCCGGATCGATACTATTGAATTGGTACAATAAATTACCGAAAACAATAAAATATATCTACTATCTTTGTAGCATGAGCCTAACTTTACTTTCTTCACCGCTTCAAGGATTTACCGATTTTAGATTTCGCAATGCTTTTCAACAGCATTTTGGAGGCATCGATACCTTCTATTCACCCTACATCAAACTAAATGGTAAATTGGTTATAAAAGGTTCGTATGAGCGCGATATCCTTCCCGAAAACAACACCACACTCGAAGTTATCCCACAAATAATAACCAATGATGCCGAAGAATTTTTATTTGTAGCCAAATATGTGCAGCAACTGGGTTACAACGAACTAAATTGGAATTTAGGCTGTCCTTATCCAATGGTCGCAAAGTGCGGCATGGGTTCAGGATTAATTAGTAATACTTCGCAAATCGAACATATTTTAAAGCGCGTTCATACTGAAACTGATATTATTGTTTCGATGAAAATGCGCATGGGTTATGAAAATCCAACCGAAATTTTAGACGTTTTCCCTATTTTAGAGCAATATCCTATTAAAAATATTGCCATTCATGCCCGCATTGGAAAACAACTCTACAAAGGCGGCGTCGATTTAGATTCGTTTCAAAAATGTTTAGATACTTCCAAACAGAAAATTTATTACAACGGAGATATCACTTCAGTTGAAAAGTTTAGAATGATGCAAGAACGCTTCCCTTCTATTGACCACTGGATGATAGGAAGAGGTTTAATTGCCGATCCATTTTTGCCTTCGATGATCAAAAACAACACGACAGCATATCCCGAAAATAAATTGGAAATATTTGAAGCTTTTCACGACACTATATACCACGATTACGATGCCTATTTATCGGGTCCTACGCCTATTCGCATGAAAATGCTAGGGTTTTGGGAATACTTTTCAGAATCGTTTGCCAATCCACAGAAAACGTTTAAAAAAATTAAAAAAGCCGGAAACAGTAAAAATTATGAGGCAGCGGTGAAGGAAATTTTTAAAAACGGATAAAGCTATAATTTAAATCGATTGCCTAATTTTTTTCCAATCAAATAAGCGATTCCAATTCCTAAAATGAGAATCCAAAGATTTATGAAAATATAAAACGTATAAGCTATTGGATGTTCAATCGAATTGTAGCAGTAGGTTTCAAGTAAAAAACAAAAATCGGTGGATTGTGTTGTAAATTGAGATAAAATAAAACTTATCGATAGTGATATTCCTACAGCCGAAACACCATATATTACATTTTTGTTAAACGTTTTTTTTCCTTTGGGAGCAAATATATTCCGTTCCTTTTCTGAACGCATATTGTTTTGCAAAGACCAAATTACTTTTTTTGCTTCGTCGTCGACATTCATACTATTACAATAACCGCTTAGTCGGAATTTAGCAAAGTTCGTACTTAATTTAGGAAAGCAATGCAACTAAAGTAGCCAAATCTACCTTTTGTTGTTCACCGGTTTGTAAGTTTTTTAATCCATATTCAATACGTTCCATTTCGGAAGCTCCTACAAGTACCGCAAAAGGAATTCCTCTTCGGTCGGCATGTTTGAATTGTTTGTCAATTTTTGCAGCATCGGGATACAACTCCACCTTGATGCCTTTTTGACGAAGCGCAGCAATAGCTTGCATCGCATATAAAGCTTCACGGTCACCAAAGTTCAAGAACAAAGCTTTTGACGTCGCTAACACCGTTTCGGGAAACAAACCAACTTCTTCCATTACTAAGGCGATGCGATCTAATCCGAAAGAAATCCCCACACCCGACATGTTTTTCAATCCGAAAATCCCAGTCAAATCATCATAACGACCACCACCACCTATAGACCCCATGGCAATACCTTCAGGAGCAGCTACTTCAAAAATGGCACCCGTATAATAATTTAAGCCACGTGCTAAGGTTACATCCAAATCCAAAAATGCAGTTTGTAATCCTAAAGCCGAAACCTGATCACAAATGAATTGCAATTCTGCTACGCCTTTTTTTCCTTCTTCGGAATTGGTCAACAAAAGGGCTAATTTTTCTATTTTTTCATTAATTGTCCCGGTAAAATGAAACAAAGGTTGCACTTTTTCGATAGCCGATGGCGAAATACCTTTTTCCAACATTTCTTTTTTAACGCCATCTTCCCCTATTTTGTCTAATTTATCAAGAGCCACCGTAAAATCAATCAATTTATCAGAAGCACCAATAACCTCAGCAATTCCTGATAAAATCTTACGGTTGTTGATTTTTATGGTTACACCTCCTAAACCTAACTGACTAAAAACAGCATCGTACAATTGCACCAATTCTACTTCTTGCCATAGCGAATTCGAACCCACCACATCGGCATCACACTGATAAAACTCTCTAAAACGGCCTTTTTGAGGACGATCGGCACGCCAAACGGGTTGAATTTGGTAACGCTTGAACGGAAATTCAATTTCGTTTTGGTGTTGTACCACATAACGCGCAAACGGAACCGTTAAATCATAACGAAGGGCTTTCTCCGAAATTTTACCGGTTAATTGTTTGTAATTTATAGCTTGTAATTCTTCTTGCGGAACTTTATCCAAATAATCTCCCGAATTCAAAATTTTAAAAATCAAACGATCCCCTTCTTCACCGTATTTTCCCATCAAGGTTTCCGAATTTTCAAACGAAGGTGTTTCAATAGGTTGAAAACCAAATTTCTCAAAATTGGTTTTTATCGTTGTGAAAATATAATTGCGCTTTGCTACTTCTGCAGGCGAAAAATCACGGGTTCCTTTAGGTATACTTGGTTTTTGTGCCATTTTTCTAATGTGTCAATTGAAAATAAGTCGATACTACAATTCATTTCTTTAGTGGTGCAAATATCGGATATATTACTGACTTCAAAAAATAATACGACCAATTACTAATCACTTTTTACTAATTACTTTTTTAATGTAACAAAATAAATTATTTGTAGTCTTATATTCATGATCGGATTATTCAAAGAAAATACAAAAATAGCACTTGACTCGATAAAAAGTCAGGCACTGCGTACTTCCCTAACGGTATTAATTATTGCCATTGGAATTTGGGCTTTAGTCGGAGTTTTAACCCTTGTTACGGCTTTAGAAAATTCATTATTGACCAATTTTGCCTCTATGGGCGCTAATACTTTTTCCATTAGTCAGTATGATTTTTCTGCTGAAATCAATCAAAATGATGCCGATCAACGGGTAAATCCTATCATTAGTTACCCACAAGCAAAAGCATTCCAAGACAAATATAATTTTCCTTTTACCACTACCTCACTTTCGTTTACAGCCGGCTCTGCTATTGAAGTAAAATACCAAGACAAGAAAACCGATCCAGAAATTACTGTAGTTGGTATTGATGAAAATTTTTGTCCCAATAAAGGTTTAGAAGTGGTCAAAGGCCGAAACATGAATTCATTTGACGTAGCCAACAACAACTATGTTTGTGTACTAGGATCTGATTTTGAAAAAGGGTTGTTTGCTAATTTAAACCCCATTGATAAAACCATTTCGATTCGAGGCGCCAAATTTAAAGTCATCGGTGTTTTAAAAGAAAAAGGTTCCACTTTTGGCAACAGTCAGGATTTACGCGTATTAATTCCTACACAAGTCGCACGATCACTCTTTTCGGCTCCAAACATCAATTACGATTTGGATGTCATGGTAAACAACGAAGCGCTATTGAATGAAGCGGTAGACGATGCTAAAATGACGATGCGTCGTGTGCGCAAATTGAGTCCGGTTGAAAAAGACAATTTTGGTATTGAACGTAGTGATGATTTACGTCGCACCCTACTCGATCAAGTTGCCTTTTTAAGTGTTATTGCTTGGGTGATTGGTTTACTGACTGTTTTTGGCTCTACCATTGCTTTAACCAATATTATGTTGGTATCGGTAACCGAGCGCACAAGAGAAATTGGAGTTCGAAAATCATTAGGTGCTAAACGCTCCACCATTGGATGGCAATTTTTAACCGAAACCTTTGTAATTAGTCAATTGGGCGGGTTATTGGGCTTGATTTTAGGAATAGGAACAGGCTATTTAATTGCCTCGTTACTGGAATTTTCATTCAGCACACCTTGGTTAGCTATAATTGCTACCGTTATTACGACTATAGTAGTTACCATTATTTCTGGATTGGTACCCGCTTTAAAAGCGGCTAAATTAGATCCTGTGGAAGCGTTGCGATACGAGTAGGTAGTTGGTAGTTGGTAGTTGGTAGTTGGTAGTTGGTAGTTGGTAGTACAAAATTACTTTTTACTTTTCACTTTTTACCATTCTATCATTTCCGTAAATATCTTTTTTTAATTCGATATTTTTAAA
>JAGNZI010000012.1:0-4642 GCA_017984495.1 Flavobacterium sp. | reverse complement strand
GGTAGTTGGTAGTTGGTAGTTGGTAGTTGGTAGTTGGTAGTTGGTAGTACAAAATTACTTTTTACTTTTCACTTTTTACCATTCTATCATTTCCGTAAATATCTTTTTTTAATTCGATATTTTTAAATCCTAAATTTTGAAGTAATTCAACGGTTTCTTTTCCTAAGTATTGATTGATCTCAAAGAACAATAATCCGTTTGGGGATAAGTTTTTCAATGCCAATTGTGCAATTTTCCGGTAAAAAAGTAAGGCATCAGTATCTTCTACAAACAAAGCCAAATGCGGTTCATAATCCAACACATTTTTCTTGATTTCTTGTTTTTCCAAATTACGAACATAGGGTGGATTGGAAACGATGATGTCAAAATTAGTTGGGAATTGGGAGTTGGGAATTGGGAGTTTGGAATTTGAAATTTGTGATAAATCTTCCACTTCTAAAATGTCGGCTTGAATAAAATTGATTGCAACTTTTTTTAACTCGGCATTTCTTTTGGCTACTTCTAAAGCCTTTTCCGAAATATCAATCGCTGAAACATTTGCTTGTGGTACATTTGCTTTTAATGCAATAGGGATACAACCAGAACCTGTTCCAATGTCTAAAATGGTAATGGGTTTTGGGTGATGGGTGATGGGTGAATTCAAAATCCATGCTACCAATTCTTCGGTTTCTGGTCTTGGAATCAACGTATTTTCATTGACCTCAAATCGTAAGCCATAAAACCAAGCTTCACTCGTAATGTATTGAATGGGTTTTTCTTCTTGCAATTCAGATAAAATGATATTCCATTTTTCAACCTCTGCCTCAGAAAGTTCAAAAGTCGGATTCAAGGCTACATCTACTCGTTTTAAATGATGTAAATATTCGGTTAGAATAAAAAAGAAACTTTCGATTTCGTGTTCGTCTTGAATATTTTGTAACGAATCGAAAAAATGATCTTTATATTGTTTTAGTAGCATTGCTTATACGATATTTTTAGTCATCCAAACTTCACAACTACTGTGCCCCGTGTTTCCCATTGGACCATCGATAGGCTCAAAACCTAATCTCGCATACAGCTTTTGAGCGGCAGTCATAAACGATAAGGTTTCCAAATAACAAAGTTCAAAATCTTGATGTTTGGCAAATTCCAAACATTGCTTGATGATTCTTTCCGCATAACCCGTACCTCTTATTTCTGGTGCGAAATACATTTTTTGCAATTCGCAAACCGAATCAACTCCATTTTCCAAAGGCGCAATACCACACCCTCCTACAACTTCTCCATCTTTTTCTACCACAAAATATACTGAACGCGGCGCTTGATAGACTTCGTATAACGTATCTAAAATAGGGTCCGCATAAGCTGTCCCAACTTTTGGTGCGTCCAATTCATGAAAAATAGCCCGGATTACATTGGCAATCGATTCGTTGTCTTTTTGTTGGATTTCTCTAATGAACATAACATTTTTATTGTTGGTAAAATTACATAAATTAAGTTGAGATTGTTTTAACATATAAGCTATTTAAGTTTTTTGCCTTTTGAAAAGATTTAAAAAGCACATAAAAGAAAATTAAAAGCTTATATGAACATGTTGATTAACTTCTTAAAGTATATTTATACTCATATGACTTATATGTTTAATTTTATACTTTTAAAAATACTACTTTTGTACTATGACGACCCACGAAATATACATGAATCGCTGTATTCAATTGGCCAAAAATGGTTTGGGAACTACCTACCCCAACCCAATGGTCGGAAGTGTGATTGTACACAACGGAAAAATTATTGGCGAGGGTTGGCACAAAAAATCAGGTGAACCCCACGCTGAAGTCAATGCCGTGCATGCTGTAAAAGACAAATCGCTGTTAAAAGAAGCGACGATTTACGTAAGTTTAGAACCGTGCAGTCATTTTGGCAAAACACCTCCTTGTTGTGATTTAATCATAGCGAATGAAATTCCGAATGTGGTGATTGGCACTGTCGACCCCTTTGCAAAAGTGGCAGGAAGCGGTCTTAAAAAATTAATTGAAAACGGTAAAAATGTTACGGTAGGTATTTTAGAAGACGAATGCAATGCACTGAACAAGCGATTTTTTACCTTTCACCAAAAACAAAGACCGTATATTATTTTAAAATGGGCAGAAACCGCTGATGGTTTTATAGCTCCGATGTCTAGAGCAGCACAAATTCCCGTATGGATTTCAAATTCCTATGCACGACAAGTAACACACAAATGGCGAACCGAAGAACAAGCTATTTTAGTCGGGACTCAAACGGTATTAGATGATAATCCTGTATTGAATACACGTGATTTTTCTGGAAACAATCCTGTGCGAGTGGTCTTAGATAAAACTGGAAAAATTTCCGAAAATTATAACGTAAAAGACGGTTCTCAAAAGACAATTTTCATCACCGAAAGTAAAAATTTTACACCTACTCAAAATTGTATCTATGAAAATGTTATCTTTGATAAAAGCCTAGCGCAAACCATAAGTACTATTTTATACCGTCATGACATTCAATCGGTTATCATAGAAGGAGGTGCAAAAACACTTCAATCGTTTATCGATGCTAATTTATGGGATGAAGCTAGAATTTTTTTAGGAGAACTAAAATTTCAAGACGGAACACACGCCCCAAAGTTCACTGGAATTCCAATCCAACGTTTTGACATCAAGGGTAACCAACTTAATATTTTCAGAAATTATGATTGATGCAATTATTTTTGACTTTGGTGATGTCTTCATTAATTTAGACAAACAAAAAATTGATTCCGAATTTAGAAAATTAGGGTTAACAGAATGGCATACCGATTTAGATGCACTGAACAAACAATACGAACTCGGAAAAATTGACGAAGTTACCTTCATGGAGGGCTTCCAAAAACACATACCGCATGCCGATTTGTTGAGCATTCGTAATGCATGGAATTCCATTTTGGCTGATTTTCCGTTGTACCGCCTTGAATTTCTTCAAATGATTGCTTCAAAATACCGTTTATTTTTATTGAGCAATACCGATCATACACACATAGAAAAATTTGAGCACAATGAAGGACTTACTTTTGCCCGAGATTTCTATAGCTGCTTTGAAAAAGTTTATTTTTCCTACGAAATTCAAATGCGTAAACCTGAAGAAGATGCGTTTAAATTTGTTCTAAACAACCACAACTTAAATCCCAAAAAGACCCTTTTTGTTGACGATAAAACCGAAAATACAGCTGTGGCTGAAAAACTAGGCCTAATTGTGTGGAATTTAGAGGTTGGAAAAGAAGATGTAGTTGATTTATTCTCAAAAAAATTCAGCTTTTAATTGGACACCTTAGCAAACGATACTTACCAAACTATAGCACATGCAAGCCCTGAAATTTTGTTCAAAGAAAAGAACAGTAAATTTTATGGTTATGCCTTTCCTGTCATCTCGGAAGAAGAAGTCAAAGCACACCTAGAGCATTTAAAAAAAGAACATTTTTCAGCACGGCATTGGTGTTATGCCTATCAAATAGGTACCGAAAAAATTCATTACCGGGCCAACGATGATGGCGAACCAAATAATAGCGCTGGAATGCCCATTTATGGCCAAATACAGTCGTTTGAAGTAACCAACATATTGGTTGTGGTTGTTCGTTATTTTGGCGGAGTAAAATTGGGCGTAGGCGGATTAATTTCAGCTTACAAAACAGCCGCACAAATGGCGCTTGAAACTAGTGAAATTATTGAAAAAACGATCGACAACCATTTTTCCCTTGTTTTTGGGTATGCACACATGAATAAAGTAATGCGCATTATTAAAGAAAAAAATCTTACAATTGTAACCCAAAAAATGGAATTGGATTGTGAAATTGTAGTCGCCACCCGAAAAAAAAATGCACAAAATTTAAGGGAGACTTTTGAAAATTTATATGAAATTCAACTGACAGAATTGATTTAATTTACAACGCCTTTATTTTTTCTAACACGTAGTCTGGAGGTAAAATTGGGCGACCCGATTTCATATCAACAAAGACCAACATTGAATAACCCGTTGTTAATAACTCACTACTTTCATTATAAATTTCGTAATCAAATTCGATCTTAACTGAAGTCTGACTTTTCAAAATGGTTTTAACCGTTAGCAAATCATCATAGCGTGCTGGTTTTTTATAATTCATGGAAAGCGATACAACAGGTAACATTACACCATTTTCTTCCATCCACTTGTAAGAAACACCCATGTTTCTTAACCATTCGACACGACCCATTTCAAAATATTGTGCATAATTACCGTGATAAACCACCCCCATTTGATCGGTTTCTGCATAACGCACACGAACTTGAAATTGATATTCTTTCATATTGAAATATTTTTTTTTAATTTTACCCAGAATCAGTTGTTGACTTACAATATTTTTTTTTAAAAATCAATAGAAAAAAAATTTTTTTTAAAGAAATTTGTTCACATATTTGCTATCCCAAATAATGTACAAAAAATCCCTAATCTTTTTGTAAGATAACCTGTACAAAATTAACAATAACAATTCAAAAGTAATCGAATTTATGACAAAAACTGCGCAATCGGTATGGAATAACTGTCTTAGTTTCATAAAAGACAACATTCAGGATCAAGCCTATAAAACTTGGTTCGAGCCAATTCAGTCAGTTGAGTTAAACGATAACGC
>JAGNZI010000046.1 GCA_017984495.1 Flavobacterium sp. | reverse complement strand
CGAATTACGAATTACGAAACTTTTGAACTTGAAACAAAATAAATTATCTTTGCACGTTAAAATACCATACTATGCAACTTTCGGAACAAGAAATCATCAGAAGAGACAAACTAAACGCTTTACGCGAATTAGGAATCAACCCTTATCCAGCGGATTTATTTCCGGTGAATCACACGTCAAAGCAAGTCAAGGCAACTTTTGAAGAAGGCAAGAAGGTTATATTAGCCGGACGTTTGATGAGTGTTCGAGATCAAGGAAAAGCTTCGTTTGCCGAATTGCAAGACAGTGAAGGAAGAATCCAATTGTATTTTAATCGCGATATGCTTTGCGAAGGCGAAGACAAAACGCTTTACAATCAGGTTTTTAAAAAATTAACTGATTTAGGGGACTTTATTGGAATTGAAGGAGAATTATTCATGACGAAAGTTGGCGCCATGTGTGTTCGTGTGGATGCTTTTAAAATATTGAGCAAAACATTGAAACCGCTTCCGTTGCCAAAAACCGACGAAGAAGGAAATGTATTTGATGCCTTTACCGATCCCGAATTGCGTTACCGCATGCGCTATGTCGATTTAGTGGTAAATCCGCAAGTGAAAGAAGTTTTTATGAAACGAACAAAATTGTTCAACGCCATGCGAACATTTTTCAATGAAGCTGGATATATGGAAGTAGAAACTCCGGTATTACAATCCATTCCGGGAGGAGCTGCTGCGCGTCCGTTCATAACACATCATAACAGTTTAGACATTCCATTATACATGCGAATTGCTAACGAATTGTATTTGAAAAGATTAATCGTTGGTGGATTTGATGGGGTTTACGAATTTTCGAAAAACTTCCGTAACGAAGGAATGGACAGAACCCACAACCCAGAATTTACCGCTATGGAAATTTATGTAGCTTACAAAGACTACAACTGGATGATGAAAATGACCGAAAATCTTTTGGAATATTGTGCTTTACAAGTAAACGGAACAACTGAGGCTACATTTGGCGAACATAAAGTAAATTTCAAAGCACCCTATGCAAGAGTTACGATGACCGATGCCATCAAACAATTTACAGGTTTTGACATTACCGGAAAATCGGAAGATGAATTGCGTGAGGCTGCTAAATCAATGGGAATCGAAGTAAACGATACCATGGGTAAAGGAAAATTAATCGATGAAATTTTTGGCGAGAAATGCGAAGGCAATTTTATCCAACCTACTTTTATTACTGATTATCCAAAAGAAATGTCGCCATTATGTAAATCACACCGCGATAACCCAGAATTAACGGAACGTTTTGAGTTAATGGTGTGCGGTAAAGAAATTGCGAATGCGTATTCCGAATTGAACGATCCTATTGACCAACGCGAGCGTTTTGAAGCGCAAATGGCTTTGGCCGAAAAAGGTGATGATGAAGCCAACGGCATAATTGATGAAGATTTCTTACGCGCATTAGAATATGGAATGCCACCTACTTCCGGATTGGGAATTGGAATGGACCGATTAATCATGTTTTTAACCAACAATCCATCGATTCAAGAAGTATTGTTCTTCCCTCAAATGCGCCCCGAGAAAAAAGGCCCGGAATTAACGGAAGATGAAAAACACATTATCGAAATTTTGAAAGCTAACGAAGGTATTTCAATTGGCGACTTAAAAATAAAAGCCGATTTAAGCGGAAAAAAATGGGACGCTGCCAGCAAAGGCATTAGCAAACATGGCTTGATGAAGATTACAGTCGATGGCGAAAATAAAATTGCAGAATATTTAGGAAAATAAAAAAAGGCACTCAATTGAGTGCCTTTTTTTATTTCAATAATTTTAAACCTTTTTAAGCGCAAATAGTCCTACTTATTGAATCTAAAAAATATTGCCATGAAAAAAGTATTCTTAATCTTAACATTAGTCCTTTCCCTACTAACCTTCGCCCAAGAGAAAAAAGGAGCTGTAGAAAAAATGAGCCCAGAACAACAATCAATCCTGCTTGTAAAAAAAATGACCTTATCACTTGACTTAAACCAAAAGCAACAAGAAGAAATTAAAGCGCTTCTTTTAGAAAGGACTCAAAAAAAAGCAACACATCAGTTGGCACAAAAAGAAAAAAAAGAAAAAGGGGAAAAACCAACAGCTACTGAAAAATTTGAAAAACAATCGCAACTGCTTGATGCTCAAATTGAATTCAAAGCAAAAATGAAAAAAATCTTGAGCGAAGAACAATTCAAAAAGTGGGACGCAAAACAACACAATAGAAAGGGCAAAATGAATCGCAGCAAACAACATCGGCAAGCCAAACAATAGTTTTTCATCTTTTTTTTGGTTATCCAAAAAAAACTAGTAGATTTGAATATCAAAACGTTAATAAAATTAAGTATGAAAAAGATATTTGCTGTAATGGTATTGTTTTTTGCCTGTAACACTAGTGCTTCGGCTCAAGATACAAAACAAAAAGATCCGAATGTATTGGCTAAAAATGAGTTAATTGCGCTCAAGAAAGTAGTTGAACTAGAGAATGATTTAGCGAATGCCATTAACAGCCTGCTATTGTACAAACATGAAACAGTGCTCAAATCTCCTGAAATGAAAGAAGAAATGGCAGCAACGATTGATGGTAAATTAAAAGGTACTTTTACCCCTGAAATTTATTCAAAAATTAAAAAAAATAAGGTCTTGTATAACGATTTATTGTATTAAAAAATGTCCCGTTTGGGACATTTTTTTTATAATTCTTTTGCGGTTGCAGCAACTGCATTTATGGTAAAATCCAAATCTTCATAGGTCAAAGCATCGGTAATGAACCAGGTTTCATAGGCGGAAGGCGCAATATAAACGCCACGTTTGAGCAAACCGTGGAAAAATTTCTTAAAAGTCTCGTTATCGCCATTTTTTGCAGTAGCAAAATCAAAAACGAGATTCGCATCAAAATGTACAGAAATCATAGAACCAACTCTATTGATGGTATTCACAACATTTGCTGTTGTTAGTGCCTTTGCTATTTCTTGTTCTAAATAGGCTGTTTTTTCAGCTAATCGATCATAAATTGATGCATCAGCATGAAGTGCTTTAAGCATTTCCAATCCAGCCGCCATGGCCAACGGATTTCCAGAAAGCGTACCCGCTTGATAAACAGGTCCTAGAGGTGCTAACTGATTCATAATTTCTTCCCGAGCCGCAAATGCACCTACAGGCAAACCACCTCCAATTACTTTTCCAAAGCAAACGATATCTGCTGTAACGCCATACAATTCTTGCGCGCCGCCTTTTGCCAGACGAAATCCGGTCATTACCTCATCAAAAATAAGCAAGGTGCCATGTTCCGAACAAAGTGCTCGCAAACCCTCTAAAAAACCTTCTGCTGGAGGTATACATCCCATGTTTCCTGCCACAGGTTCAATTATTAGGGCAGCAATTTCATTTTTATTCGCTTCAAACAAAGCTTTTACATTCTCAAGATCGTTATAAGCTGCTAATAATGTATCTTTTGCAGTTCCTTCCGTAACGCCCGGGCTATTGGGTACGCCAAACGTACTCAAACCACTCCCGGCGGCTATTAAAAAAGAATCGGAGTGCCCGTGATAGCAACCCGAAAATTTAATTATTTTATCCCGATGAGTGTATCCACGGGCCAATCGAATAGCGCTCATACAGGCTTCTGTACCCGAATTTACAAAACGTATTTTATCGATATTGGGGACCATTGAAACAGCCAAAGTAGCAATTTGAGTTTCCAATTCGGTGGGCATACCAAACGAAGTTCCCTTTTTTGCTTTTTCAATTACTGCCTGTACAACTGGATCATAGGCGTGGCCTAAAATCATAGGGCCCCAAGAGTTGATATAATCGATGAGTCGATTCCCGTCTTCGTCGTAGAGATACGCTCCTTTGGCTTCTCTTACAAAAATAGGTGTCCCTCCCACCCCTTTAAAAGCTCTTACTGGAGAATTAACCCCTCCAGGAATCACTTTGTTTGCCGCAACAAATAATTCGCTACTTCTTTTGTATAACATTATTTTATTTTTATTTTTTGTCCGATTGAAATAGTTGCATTGCTTAGATTGTTCAACTTTTGCAATTCCTCTACCGATTGATTGAATTTTTTAGACAACGAATACAACGTATCCCCTTGTTGTATGGTATAATAACCTTCCGAAATTTCCACCAAAGGATCTTTTTTAACCGGAATATAATTGCGTTGCAAAACTTCATTGTCAAACTTATACAATTCAAACCGCTCAATTAATCCAATCAATTTGTCAGGGTATTTTAAATCAGTTGCATAACCTGCAGCCTTTAAGCCTTTAGCCCAAGACTGATAATCGCCTTTATCCAGTTTGAACAAAGAAGCATAACGAGGTCTCGAGGTTAAAAACAGCGAATGGTCTTTATACGATTCTTGTGGCTGTTCGTATTTTCGAAAACACTCTTGTTCGGCATCATCGTCGTGCTTGACACTGTCTCCCGTCCAACCCTTATGGCATTTGATTCCAAAATGATTGTTTGCCGATAGTGCCAATTTGCCTTTTCCTGCACCCGATTCAAGGATTCCTTGGGCCAAGGTAATACTCGCAGGAACCCCATGCAATTTCATGTTTTGTTTGGCTATTTCATTGAAGTTGGTAATATATAACTTGATTTCTTCTTCATAAGTCCTTACGTTTGAAGTAGCTACCAAATCAATTTCAGTACCATTTTTTTTGTCTTGTGCCGAATGATTTGGCGTTTGAACGATAACGGCTTTGGCGGTTGTAGCCTCTTTTTTCTTAGTCGAAGTTGTCTTTTTGTTTGAAGTCGTTCTCACTACAGACTTTGTACTCGTACAACTCATAACCAGTAAAACAACGAAAAGTAGTCCAATTTTTTTAACCATTATAGTGTATTATTTCTTTATTTTTTGCTTGTAACCTTTGATTCATACCCGCAATGCCTTGCAATCCTCCTGTATGAATGGCTACTATTTTTGAATGGGGCGGAAAATAATTTTGCTGAATTAAATCCAAGATACCGAACATCATTTTTCCAGTATAAATAGGATCTAAAGGCACTTGGTATTTGTCATAAAACGCATTTAAAAAGCGAATTAATTCATCAGTAACCTTTCCGTATCCACCAAAATGATAGGATTCGATAACACTCCAATTCTTTTGTTGTGCAAAATTACAAATTACCTCAGATAAAAAACTACCTTTTAGGGAAGAAAATCCAATAATTTGTTGGTCAGCGTTGGAAGCATTTATGATTCCCGACAGGGTTCCTGCTGTTCCCACAGCACAACAAATGTGTGAAAAAGCTATTTTGTCCGCTGCAGTAAGTATTTCTTCACAGCCTCTTATGGCCAACTCATTCGTCCCTCCTTCCGGAATCAAATAAAAAGAACCATAACGTGCCGTTAAAAGCGCTAAAAAATTTGGGTCCATTTTATCGCGATACTGGTTGCGATCTATGAAATTAAATTGCATTCCAAATTGTTGCGCTTTCAATAGTGAGGGGTTTTCTTGAATTTTATCTTGTAATTCCTCACCACGAATTATTCCTATTGTTTCAAAACCAAATTCTGCTCCGGCTCCGGCAACAGCTACAATATGATTGGAAAAAGCACCGCCAAAAGTAAGCAGCTTTTTACAACCTAACCGTTTGGCTTCTTGTAAATTGTATTTTAATTTGCGAAACTTATTACCTGAAATAATCGGATGCACCAAATCCTCTCGCTTGATGTAAAGTTCGATGCCATTTGGAAATTCCAACGGTATTTTCTGATTCACGACTTCCATGTTACCCCATTATCTTGTTTTCCAAATTTTCATTCGGCCCGTTCCGAAAAAGTTTTAAAAGTCCTTTTCCAGTGCAAAGTTGCTGATTTTTTTCTTTTGTTGGTGAATTCGACCGGGTAAAGAAACAATCTTGATTAAAAATATTTATTTTTGTAAAAAATAAACAACCCGTTTAGTCCCATTTTAGCGATGAACAACAAATTAGATCCAAGCCAATTAAAAGAGGGTGAAGATTATTATTATACCCCCGAAGGCTACAAATGCTTTACAGCACAATACCACTTGAAACGGGGTTATTGTTGCAAAAGCGGTTGCCGCCATTGTCCGTATGGATTTGATAAAAAAACGGGGACAAACAAGAAACAAGATAACTAGATTCATGATATTCAAACCGCACAATCTGAACATCTTAAATCTGAACATCAAAATCAATTACAATGACATTTCAAGAACAAATTACAGAAGGAATACCGTCGATTTTACCGCAACCAAAACCTTATGAATCTGAAATAAATCATGCTCCTATTCGAAAAAAAATTCTTTCGGATGAAGAGAAGAAATTGGCACTAAAAAATGCCTTACGTTATTTTGATGCAAAACATCATGCAGAATTGCTCCCAGAATTCAAAGAAGAATTAGAAACCTATGGTCGCATTTACATGTATCGCTTTCGTCCGGATTACGAAATGAAAGCCCGACCCATATCGGAATATCCTGGAAAATCGGAGCAAGCAAAAGCCATCATGTTGATGATTCAGAACAATCTGGATTATGCTGTAGCACAACACCCACACGAATTAATTACCTATGGTGGTAATGGAGCAGTATTTCAAAATTGGGCCCAATATCGCTTAACCATGCGCTATTTAGCCGAAATGACTGACGAACAAACCTTGGCCATGTATTCTGGACATCCCATGGGGTTGTTTCCTTCACACAAGGAAGCGCCGCGTGTAGTGGTGACCAACGGAATGGTAATTCCAAACTATTCCAAGCCCGATGATTGGGAAAAAATGAATGCATTGGGTGTATCGCAATACGGTCAAATGACCGCTGGAAGTTATATGTATATTGGTCCGCAAGGTATTGTACACGGCACTACCATTACCGTTTTAAATGGTTTCCGAAAAATACAAAAAACACCAAATGGAGGCTTGTTTGTAACGTCTGGTTTAGGCGGCATGAGTGGCGCCCAACCCAAAGCTGGTACTATTGCAGGTTGTGTAACCGTATGCGCCGAAGTCAACCCAAAAATTACAAAAATCAGACACGAACAAGGTTGGATCCACGAAATTGCTGAGGACCTTTCGTTATTGGTGACACGAGTACGAAAAGCTTTGGAAAACAAAGAAGTAGTTTCTATCGCCTATTTGGGAAATATCGTGGAAGTATGGGAACGATTTGACCAAGAAAACATCCATATCGATTTGGGATCGGATCAAACCTCCCTACACAATCCTTGGGCGGGAGGCTATTATCCCATTGGATATAGCTTTGAGCAATCGAATGATTTGATGGCAAAAGCTCCAGAAAAATTCAAAGAAGAAGTGCAAAAAACCTTACGCCGACATGCAGCAGCCATTAACAAACACACTGAAAAAGGCACCTATTTCTTTGATTATGGAAATGCTTTTTTATTAGAAGCTTCGCGAGCAGGTGCAGCTGTAATGGCCTCGAATCATATCGACTTTAAGTATCCGAGTTATGTTCAAGATATTATGGGCCCCATGTGTTTTGATTATGGATTTGGTCCATTTCGATGGGTTTGTGCTTCAGGAAAACCTGAAGATTTAGCGAAAACGGATGCGATTGCCTGCGCCGTTTTAGAAGAAATGATGCTGAATGCACCAACTGAAATTCAGCAACAAATGGCCGATAACATCCAATGGATCAAAGGGGCTCAAGAAAATAAATTAGTGGTAGGTTCACAAGCTCGCATTTTATATGCTGATGCTGAGGGCCGCGTTAAAATTGCGGAAGCATTTAATCAAGCTATTGCTCGTGGTGAAATTGGATACATAATCTTAGGCCGTGATCATCATGACGTTTCTGGCACTGATTCACCGTATAGAGAAACTTCAAATATTTATGATGGCTCTCGTTTTACTGCAGATATGGCCATACAAAATGTCATTGGAGATAGTTTTAGAGGTGCCACATGGGTTTCGATTCATAATGGTGGAGGTGTTGGATGGGGCGAAGTGATTAATGGTGGATTTGGCATGGTTCTTGACGGAACTAAAGAAGCGTCAAAACGCTTGGAATCGATGTTGTTTTGGGATGTAAATAATGGCATTTCTAGAAGAAGTTGGGCCCGCAACGAAGGGGCTGTTTTTGCAATAAAACGAGCCATGGAAGCCCAGCCTTTATTGAAAGTTACGCTTCCAAATATTGTTGACGACAACTTATTCCTTTAGTATTAAAATTACAATTGAAAGAAATAACCCTAAAAACAATTATATGAAAACCATTAAAATTTTGGCGCTGCTATGTGTAATTAGCTTATCATCGTGCAGTTCTGTTCACGTAAATGCGGATTACGACTCTAAAGTTTCCTTTTCAAATTTTAAATCCTATGCCTATTTAAAAAGTGGTATTGATAAAGCGGAAATTTCAGATTTAGACAAAAAGAGAATTCTAACAGCTATAGACGAAAACTTAGTATCTAAAGGCATGATCAAATCTGAAAACCCTGATCTACTAATTAGTATTTTCACTAAAGAAAAAGAACGAGTAGATGTGCATCAAAATTTTGGTTTTGGTTGGGGATGGAACCCATATTGGGGCATGGGATATTCCAATGTAACTACTACACCTGTTGGCACGCTTTTTATCGACATTATTGATACCAAAACGAAAGAACTAATCTGGCAAGGAGAAGGCAGTGGCTATCTTACAAAAAATACCGCAAAAAAAGAGGCACGAATCAAGGAGTTTGTATCAAAAATTCTAGAACAATACCCTCCAAACACCCTTAAATAATTACAATAGGAACATAAAATCACCTATTTTGTATTCCCGTTTATTCGGTATAAATTTATTTTTTTAATTTAAAATTGAATTTATTTATACCGAATACAGCGGGTTTTTATTATTTGAGTCCTTTTATTTCCATGCGCTTCTTCTGTAATTCTACATACTATTTTTTTTTTAGCAAGAACCCAACAGCCAAATTGCGAATCTGGTTTTCAATATTTTAAAAAAAATGTTTGCAAATAAATATATATATTTATCTTTGATTCGCTAGTTAATTCATATGGATTAATTACGTAAACGAAAAATATCGTATTTAAAATGAAAACCTTACTAAAATATTGTCTCCTCAATTTATCGCTATTATTTTTTATTGACGGAAATTCACAAAATTTTTCTACCCAAGGATCGGCAGTATTAGCAACTACCACCCCATTAACATACACAATAACCCCTAATCAGCCCACAACCTCTGGGATGATAACCAACTATTTCCCATTAAATCTCAATAGTTCGTTTGAGATAAATTTTGAAATGAATTTTGGCGCAACAGATGGAAATGGAGCGGATGGAATGGCTTTGACTTTATCAAATTTATGCAACCCAACATTGGTTCCTGGTGGCGGATTAGGTATTCCGGAATTAAACAATATTCTAATTGTTGAGTTTGACACCTACGATAATGATGGAACAGCCAATAGTGATCTAGCAGCAGATCATATCGGCATATATAAAAGCGGAATCCCTCGATCTTCTCTTTCTAATTTAATTATAGAAGGTTCGAGTATTCCAGTTTGTATCTTAAATAATTGTGGAAATGTTGAAAACAATACGTTTATTCCCATAAAATTAAAATGGATTTATATCAATGCTACCCAACAAAAATTAGAAGTATACGTAAATAACACATTAAGAGCCACATCAACTACAGAGAATCATTTGGCTAATATTTTCTTGGGAAATACGAACGCTTTTTGGTCTATTTCAGGAGCCACAGGAGCGTTAACGAATTTACAAAGTGTTCGTTTTCCAGATTTCACTAACACCATTATTAGTTGTAGCGGAAGCACAATTCCATTGACTGCACCTGCATTAGGCAGCAATTATATTTGGTCAAATAATGCTTCCACTACAAATGTTGCAAATTATACCATTACTACAAATCAAACGATAATTTGTTCTTACACAGATTTTTGTGGCCAAACAAAGACTGTGAATTTTAATTTACAATCCAATCCAACTCCATTAGCACCCGTAATTTCATCGCCTATTGTTTATTGTCAAAATGCTACTGCTAGTGCTCTGACAGCCAATGGTACAAATCTTTTGTGGTACACCGCTGCAACTGGCGGAACGGGAAGCGCTACTGCTCCAATACCCAATACAACCGCAGCAGGAACTACAACGTATTATGTATCACAAACAGTCGCTGGATGTGAAAGTTCTAGAGCTGCAATAACTGTTGTTGTAAATCCGTTACCCACATTAGTTCTTAGTTCTGCAGCAAGTAGTGCAAACCAAGCTACCTGCATCAACACGCCCATTGTACCCATCCAGTATACCCTTGGAGGAAATGCAACCGGTGTAACAATTACCGGATTACCGGATGGAGTTACCTATGTAATCAATGGAAATAGTATAACCATTAGTGGAACACCAACCGCAACAACGGCGGCCACATTTAATTATTCACTTACAGCTACTGGAAATACTTGCGGAGCTCCTAATTTAACTGGAACAATAAATATTTCAAGTGAAATCTTACCGCTTTTCAACCCAATTGCTCCAGTATGTCAAGGTACCGCAATTAACATCCCCACTACATCAACAAATGGTATCGTTGGGGTATGGAATTTGATGGCTAACACCGCTAATGATGTTACCTATCAATTTACTCCTAATGCAGGACAATGCGCTTTGAGTACCACCATGACCATTGGTATAAATCCTATTCCAACATTAATCCTTAGTAGCGCGGCAAGTAGTAGCAATCAAGTTATATGCATGAATTCACCAATTGCTTCAATTCAATATACTTTTGGAGGAAATGCAACGGGTGTTTCTGTTTCTGGTTTACCTGCGGGTGTAACTTATGCCATTAATGGTAGTATTGTAACCATTAGCGGTACCCCAACAACCACTTTAGCAGGCGTTTTTAATTATAGCATTACTGCTACTGGAAATGCTTGTGGCGCTCCTAATTTATCAGGAACCATTGAAGTGACCAATGGAATTTTACCATTATTCAACCAAGTAGTTCCGGTTTGTCAAGGCGCGTCGATTAACCTTCCAACGAGTTCTATTAATTCACCACCAATTGTAGGGGTATGGAATTTAGTTTCAACGACTACCAACAATGTTACCTATCAATTTATTCCCAATCCTGGGCAATGTGCTTTGAATACCACGATGACCATTGTGGTGCATCCACTACCCGTAGTTACGCCTAGTGTTACTGCGCAGAGTTTCTGTTCTGGCGGAACGACCAATATCAATTTAATAAGCAATGTTCCAG
>JAGNZI010000045.1 GCA_017984495.1 Flavobacterium sp. | reverse complement strand
AAGGTCGAGTACCTTAAATTAATCACAAGATTATGTCAGTAAAAATTAGATTACAAAGACACGGAAAAAAAGGGAAACCTTTTTATTGGGTTGTTGCAGCAGATGCAAGATCAAAAAGAGATGGTAAATTCTTAGAAAAAATCGGAACTTACAATCCAAACACTAATCCAGCAACTATTGAATTAAACTTAGAAAGTGCAGTACAGTGGTTACACAATGGAGCACAACCTACCGATACGGCTAAAGCCATTTTATCGTACAAAGGAGCTTTATTAAAGCACCATTTAGACGGTGGAGTTCGCAAAGGTGCTTTAACTCAAGAACAAGCAGATGCTAAATTAGCCGCTTGGTTGGATGAAAAAGCAAACAAAGTTGACGCTAAAAAAGCAGGATTGTCTAAAGCTGAAGAAGCGGCTAAAGCGAAAGCTTTAAAAGCTGAAAAAGAAGCAAATGCAAAACGTATTGCAGCTCAAGCCGAAGCAGCGAAAGTTGAAGAAGTAGCTGAAGAAGCAACTGAAGAAACAATCGTTGAAGCAGAAGCTCCAGCTGAAGTTGTTGAAACTGCAGTTGAAGAAACTCCAGCAGTTGAAGCAGTTGCTGAAGAAGCAGCTCCAGCAGCTGAAGAAGTTGTTGCAGAAGAAGCTCCAGCAGTTGAAGAGGCTCCAGCAGCTGAAGAAAGCAACGAAGAGACAGAAGCTTAATCATACAGCGATTTATGCGTAAAGAAGATTGTTTCTATTTGGGTAAAATCGCAAAAAAATTTAGTTTCAAAGGGGAAGTGTTAGCGTATTTAGATACCGACGAACCCGAATTGTATCAAAATTTGGAATCAGTTTTTGTTGACCTCAACAAAAGTCTGGTTCCATTTTTTATTGAAAGTAGTTCGCTGCACAAAGAAAAATTTTTACGCGTTCGTTTTGAAGACATTCAAACAGAAGCCGAAGCCGACGAAATCATGGGTAGCGAATTATACCTACCCCTTTCTATGTTGCCCCAACTTGAAGGCACACAGTTTTATTTTCATGAAGTAATTGGTTTTGATGTCCTAGATACCAAACACGGTAACATTGGAAAAATTAGCGCAATTAATGATAGTGGCGCACAACCGCTTTTTGAAATCGACAAAAACGGTATGGAACTATTAATTCCACTTATCGATGACTTTATAATCGATTTGGACCGAAAAAACAAAACCATCACTTTAGAAACTCCAGAAGGGTTGGTGGCTCTTTATCTTTCTTAAAATTTCAGCAATTAAATTCCAAATTCCTGTAAGGAGGGTGAGAAATTCCAATATTAAAAACCTCAAATTCCAAGGAGTGTATGAAATTCCAATATTTTATATTCCAACTAATTAACAGTTTAATTAATGAATAAACCTTTTGACTTAGAAGAGAGAACTTATTTGTTTGCAAGAGATTGTAGGCTATATATTAAAAAACTACCTAAAACTATTTCTAATTTGGAAGATGGAAAGCAATTGGTTCGCTCATCTGGTTCTATTGGCGCTAATTATATTGAAGCAAATGAAAAGTTGGGTGATAAAGATTTTTTATTTAGAGCTAAAATTTCTCGAAAAGAAGCTAAAGAATCAAAATATTGGATTCGATTGATACAAGATTTGAATCCTGAATTAAATGAATTTTCGATTCCGCTTTTTGAAGAAGCAGAAGAATTAAGAAAAATTTTATCGACAATTATATCTAAAAGTTCATAATTTATTCTAGGTTCCACTTTTGGAATTTGGGATTTTTAATATTGGCATTTTCATTATGTTTTCATTCAAACAATTTTCCGTAAATCAAGAGCGCTGTGCTATGAAAATAGGCACCGATGGTGTGCTATTGGGCGCATGGACACCATTGATTAACAATCCGAATGCTATTTTAGATATTGGCGCCGGCACTGGAATTTTGTCTTTAATGCTTGCACAAAGAAGCAACGCAGCGCAAATTGACGCCATTGAAATTGACGAAGATGCCTACGAACAATGTGTCGAAAATTTTGAAGCTTCGCCATGGGGGGATACATTATTTTGTTTTCACGCAGGATTAGATGAATTTGTAGACGAACCGGAAGACCAATACGATCTCATTATTTCCAATCCGCCTTTTTTTGCTGAAGATTTTAAAACCGATGATTCCCAACGTGACATGGCACGATTTCAAGATGCCTTGCCTTTTGAAGAACTGATAGAAGCGGCCGCTTTATTACTTTCGGATAACGGAATCTTTTCGGTAATTATTCCCTATAAAGAAGAGGGACGATTTGTTTCCATGTGTAAAGAATTGGACTTGTTTCCAATCCAAATTACGCGTGTAAAAGGCACACCAACATCCGACATTAAAAGAAGTTTATTGGCTTTTACACGTATAGCGCAAACGCCACTAATTGGTGAATTGGTGATTGAAACCGCTCGTCATCAATATACTTCAGAATATGTTGAACTTACCAAGGATTTTTATTTGAAAATGTAGCTTTTAAATTATAACATTCGTTCATTGATTTGTTAAAAATCTTTACTTACTTTTGTTACTTTCAAAACGACAATTATGAAACCAGACTTATTTCAATCGCCCGATTATTATTTATTAGACGAATTATTATCGGACGAACATAAAATGGTGCGTGATGCTGCACGTGCTTGGGTTAAAAAAGAAGTATCTCCGATCATCGAAGAATATGCTCAAAAAGCAGAATTTCCGCATCAAATTGTAAAAGGTTTGGGTGAAATTGGTGGTTTTGGCCCTTACATACCAGTAGAATATGGTGGGGCTGGCTTGGATCAAATTTCCTATGGCTTAATCATGCAAGAAATTGAAAGAGGTGACTCGGGCGTGCGCTCAACCTCTTCTGTTCAATCTTCCTTGGTAATGTATCCCATTTGGAAATACGGTAACGAAGAACAACGTATGAAATATTTACCCAAATTAGCCACTGGAGAATTCATTGGCTGTTTTGGTTTAACCGAGCCTGATTATGGTTCGAACCCAGGTGGAATGGTAACTAATTTTAAAGATATGGGCGATCATTATCTTTTAAATGGTGCCAAAATGTGGATTTCGAATGCGCCTTTTGCTGACATTGCAGTAGTATGGGCTAAAAACGAAGAAGGAAGAATTCACGGATTAATCGTGGAAAGAGGAATGGAAGGTTTTTCAACTCCCGAAACACACAACAAATGGTCGTTAAGAGCTTCTGCAACTGGAGAGCTTATTTTTGACAACGTAAAAGTTCCCAAAGAAAATTTATTGCCCAATAAATCAGGATTAGGCGCACCACTTGGTTGCTTAGATTCAGCACGTTATGGCATTGCTTGGGGTGCCATTGGAGCAGCTATGGATTGTTATGACACCGCGTTACGTTATTCTAAAGAACGCATACAGTTTGACAAACCCATTGGCGCAACACAATTGCAACAAAAGAAATTAGCCGAAATGATTACTGAAATCACGAAAGCCCAATTATTAACTTGGCGTTTAGGTGTTTTGCGCAACGAGGGGAAAGCAACTACGGCTCAAATTTCGATGGCGAAAAGAAATAACGTAGACATGGCATTAACCATTGCTCGTGATGCCCGTCAAATGCTGGGCGGAATGGGGATTACTGGGGAATATTCTATCATGCGCCACATGATGAATTTAGAATCGGTAGTTACCTATGAAGGAACACACGATATCCACTTGTTAATTACGGGTATGGACGTCACAGGATTCCCTGCATTTAAGTAATTAAACAATAGATAAAATTGATATAAAAAGCTTCCCTTTTTGGGGGAGCTTTTATAATTTTACAAAAAAATTAACCCATGAGAATTGAACAAATCAATCAATCCATACAACAACAAAAAACACAGTTATTAAATCATTCGTTATACAACAAAGTAAAAACGATTGACGACTTACATTGTTTTCTAGAAAACCATATTTATGCCGTATGGGATTTTATGTCTTTATTAAAAGCCCTGCAAAATAAATTGACCTGCACATCGACTCCATGGTTACCAATTGGCAATCCAGAAATTCGCTATTTAATCAATGAAATCGTGGTCGCTGAGGAAACCGACCTAACCTTAGATGGAACGCGTCAAAGTCATTTTGAAATGTATGTTGACGCCATGACACAATGCGGCGCTTCAACCACGCAAATCAACGCGTTTTTAAAAAATGTTGAAGAAACTAAAAACATCTTTGTATCGATCAAACAAAGTGATTTACATCCAAATGTGAAAGCTTTTTTAGATTTTACATTTCGAGTAATTGAGCAAGGAAAACCGCATGAAATTGCAGCTGCGTTTACTTTTGGAAGAGAAGATTTGATTCCGAATATGTTTACTCAAATTCTTCGCAATTTTCAACAGAATTTTCCGGAAACCGATTTGTCGAAACTGATTTATTATTTCGAAAGACACATTGAATTAGATGCCGACGAGCATGGTCCTATGGCCTTACAAATGGTGGTGGAATTAGCGGGTGATTCCGAACAGAAATGGAAAGAAGTGCAAGAAGTTTCCATGATGGCTTTGGAAAAACGAATTGGACTTTGGAACGCCATTGAAGCACAAATGGAACACCAACATGAACTAGTATAAAACAAAAAGCGAGAATTTCTTCTCGCTTTTTTATTGTTCGGGTGCTATTTCAATTGCTAAACCTTCTAAATCTTCAGTGATTGGAATTTGACAACCTAATCTTGAATTATCTTTTACGTGATAGGCTTCCCAAAGCATCGCTTCTTCATCGGGATTGCGTTCCAGCGAAATAACATCGTTTAAAACATAACACTGACAAGAAGCGCACATGGCCATGCCGCCGCAAACACCAACCGTTCCTTCTTCAGCCAATTCATACGACCGAATCAACTCCATGATGTTCATGTTCATGTCGGTTGGGGCTAATACTTCGTGTCGCACTCCGTTTCTGTCGGTGATGAATATAGTAACGTCTTGTGGCATTTTTAGTTTCAGGTTTCAAGTTTCAGGTTTCAAGTTTCAAGTTTCAGGTTTGCTTAACATGTAACCAAAAACTAAATAAATTTATTTAATCGATCGATTTTACAACCGCTTTTTCAGCTTCTTTTCTGGTGCCATCAAAACCATCCACACCAGAAACGGTGGTGTATTTCAATACGTACCGTTTTCCCGGATTGATTCTGTTGTATACACTTTGACACATTAAAGTGGCTTCGTGAAATCCGCACAATATCAATTTCAATTTCCCAGGATAGGTGTTCACATCGCCTATGGCATAAATTCCGTCAATATTGGTTTGGTAGTCCAACGCATTATTCACTTTGATCGCATTTTTTTCGATTTCCAATCCCCAGTTGGCAATAGCTCCTAACTTCGGTGTCAATCCAAATAGTGGAATAAAGTAATCGGTATTAAGTTGTTCCAAAACACCATCTCTATCTAAGGTAATACTTTCAACATGTTGCTCCCCTTGGATTCCGACAACTTCTGCAGGCGTAATTAGAGTAATCTTGCCTTCTTTCTTCAATTCTTGTACTTTTTCTACTGAATCTAAAGCACCACGGAATTCATTTCGTCTGTGAACTAGCGTAACTTTCTTGGCCACATTAGAGAGAAAAATACTCCAATCCAATGCCGAATCACCGCCACCAGCAATGACGATTTCTTTGTCGCGGAATAATTCTGGATCTTTCACAAAATATTCCACCCCTTTTTCTTCGTAAGCGCTTATGTTTTCAATAATCGGTTTTCTGGGTTCAAAAGTACCGAGTCCGCCCGCTATAGCAACTGCTTTTGCATGGTGTTTTGTGCCTTTATTGGTTGTAACAATAAAAGTCCCATCGGCTAATTTATCGATGGTTTCAGCCGTTTCGGCTAAGGTAAATCCCGGTTGAAACTGTTTGATTTGTTCCATTAAATTGGTTACCAAATCCCCTGCCAATACTTCTGGATATCCTGGAATATCAAAAATAGGCTTCTTGGGATATAGCTCAGCCAATTGTCCTCCTGGTTGTGGAAGTGCATCAATAATGTGGCATTTCAATTGCAACAATCCTGCTTCAAAAACCGTAAAAAGACCTGTGGGTCCGGCGCCAATAATTAGTATATCTGTTTCAATCATTTTGTATCTATTAATGTAGTAAAGTTACAAATCAAACTAGGGTTTGGCGCAACTTAAGTTACATAGTATAAAAATAAGGCTGAAAATAAATTTAAGCAATATTTTCTACGGTTTCAATTTGAGGAACATATTTTTTTATGGTGGTTTCTACCCCAGCTTTCATCGTACTAATACTGAAACTACAACTTGTACAAGCACCTTCCAAACGCACTTTAACATGTTTGTCATCAATGATTTCTACCAATGAAATATTGCCTCCATCGGAATTCAAAAAAGGTCGGATTTCTTCCAATGCTTTTTCTACATTTTCTTTGATCTCAAGTGTAGTCATATTTTAATGTATTAATTTCAATGTGCCAATGTATAGGTAATTTTTAATCTATTAATTGGCTAATTGATCCTTATTTTTTTACTGCAGAACATCCTGCCATTGTTGTTATTTTGATTGCTTCTGTAGGTGGCAACTCCTCATTTCTGTTTACCGTTTCTTGCACCACATTTCGAGTAATCGTTTCAAAAATAGCGGCTAAGACAGAATCGGTTTGTAAAGCCGCTGGACGACCATAATCTCCAGCTTCACGGATACTCTGCACTAATGGCACTTCTCCCAAAAGAGGCACTTGTAGGTCGGCTGCTAAATTTTTAGCGCCTTCTTTACCAAAAATATAGTATTTGTTTTCAGGTAATTCTTCTGGGGTAAAATAAGCCATGTTCTCGATAATTCCTAAAACGGGTACTTTTACCGCATCGGATAAAAACATGGATACGCCTTTTTTTGCATCGGCCAAGGCAACGGCTTGTGGCGTACTGACAACTACGGCACCTGTAATAGGCAACGATTGCATGATCGACAAATGAATATCGCCAGTACCTGGTGGCAAATCAATCAACAAGAAATCCAGTTCCCCCCAATTGGCATCAAAAATCATTTGGTTCAATGCTTTGGCAGCCATTGGACCTCTCCAAATTACGGCTTGATCGGGTTTGGTAAAAAATCCTATGGATAACAATTCTACCCCATAACTTGAAATGGGTTGCATCTTCGATTTTCCATCCACTTCTATTGAAATGGGTTTGGCCGTTTCCACATCAAACATAATAGGCATGGACGGCCCATAAATATCGGCATCCAATACTCCAACTTTAAATCCCATTTTAGCCAATGAAACTGCTAGATTAGCCGTTATCGTAGATTTTCCTACCCCTCCTTTTCCTGAGGCAACCGCAATAATATTTGAAATTCCTGGAATTGCTTTCCCTTTGATTAGATTGGGATTTTCAGCTTTTTCGGTCCCGAAGTCTCGGGATTCCACTTTGATATTTACTTTTACTTTTGCTTTTTCATACACTTTTTCGTGAATGACTTTGATGATATCTACCTCCGCACGTTTTTTGATGTGCAATGCAGGCGTGGCTAAAAGTACATCTACTAGTACCTCATCTCCAAAAGTGATTACATTTTGTATGGCACCACTCTCCACCATATTCTTACCTTCTCCAGCTACAGAAATCGTTTCCAAGGCAGTAAGTATGTCTTTTCTATCTAGTTTCATTTTTATTCAGACTGATTTTAGATTGCAAAGATAATAAGAAGTTTATGAGATTAAAAAGATCATCTCTTAAAGTTGTGTTATTTTAGGAAGGTAACTTTCGGCATCTCATTGAAATGCATTACTTATTTTGGTTCCCAATAATACTTTTCTAAATCCACGATTTGATTGTCTTGAATCTTTATGCCTTCGCTTTCTAATAATTGTTGCATTAAATTAGTTCCTTCAAAATGGTGTTTTCCGGTAAGTAAGCCTTTTCGATTAACAACGCGGTGCGCCGGCACATCCTCCAAACCATGAGAAGCATTCATTGCCCAACCCACCATTCGGGCTGAGCGAGCGGTTCCCAATGCTTTTGCGATAGCACCATACGAAGTTACTCTGCCATAGGGTATTTGACGCACAATAACATATACGCGTTCAAAAAAAGAATCGGAATTAGCGCTAGGTTCCATTAGTGAAAATACATTTTATAAAGCGATGAAATGGCGACTAATCCGGTAAGAAAAGCGATTAAAAAGTTAATGTTTTTTACAAGGAAGACCAACTTATGTTCGATTTTCTTAAAAAATACAGCATACCAATAAAATACTACATACGTTCCAAAAGCGGCGGCCACAGAAAACAAGAGTATGGAAATGATGTCGTAATAGAACCATTCTTTAGAAGCCACCATTAAACTGGTAAACGCATACCAGGGAATGGCCAACATATTGATAGCCGACAAAGCCATTCCGTATAAAAAACGATTTTTTTTATTTTCAAGTTGGACCGTTAGCGTTTTTTGCTTGTGGGCACGCATTCCCAAAATTGTAAAAACCACCGTTAATGCGATAAATATAAAAGTTCCTATTTTTTTTATCCCATCACTAAAGACCGGATGAGCATCTAAAAATTTTGCAAAATAGGTTCCTAAGAATGCTTGAAAAAAAACAACTACTACCGCTCCGAAAGCAAACCGCAAGGCCTGATGCTTATTTTCTTTGACACTAATTTTAGCAATGGTCATGTTTAACATCCCGGGAATAATAATCCCGATAATGGAAATAACCAACCCGAATACCAATGCTAAAAAAAAGGCCATAAATTATTTTATTCTGAATTGAATATAGGTAATGGGTTTGTTGACTTCTAAATATTGGCTTTCATAAAACGTTTGAATACCCGTAACTTCAGCAGGTGCCCCTTCATTTTTATAAATGTTATGATTGGCATACAACACTTCATGTCCGGCACCATGCAACAAGCCCAAGGTGTATCCGTGCATAAATTCAGAATCGGTTTTTAAATGCATTAAGCCATTGGTTTTTAGAATCTTTTTATAGTTGTCTAAAAACGCGGCATTGGTCATGCGGTGTTTGGTTCTTTTGTATTTGATTTGGGGATCTGGAAAAGTAATCCAAATTTCAGAAACCTCATTTGCCGCAAAACAATGTTCGATTAATTCGATTTGTGTGCGCAAAAAAGCCACATTATGCAATCCATTTTCCACAGCAGTTTTGGCACCGCGCCAAAAACGAGCACCTTTTATATCAATACCTATAAAATTTTTATCGGGACTTCTTTCGGCCAACCCTACAGAATATTCTCCTTTTCCACAACCCAATTCCAATACAATGGGATGGTCATTTTTGAAGAAATCACTGTTCCATTTTCCTTTTAAGGGAAATTGATCGGCTACTACCTCTTCTCTAGTTGGCTGAAAAACATTTACAAATGTTTCGTTTTCTTTGAATCGTTTTAATTTATTCTTACTTCCCACGTGTGTTCAATTTATTTCGGGGCAAAATTAAGTCAAATTATCTTCAATTGAAATAATGTTTTAATAATGTTAATATAACTGTAACTAAATCTACATTTTATTGATTTGTAAAAAGCAATATTTTGAAAAAAAGAAAAGTAGAACTCGTTGTAATCTCTGATGTCCACCTTGGTACTTATGGTTGTCATGCCAAAGAATTACTAGCTTATTTAACTTCAATCAAACCAAAAACTTTAATTCTTAACGGCGACATCATAGATATTTGGCAATTTAGAAAGTCGTATTTTCCTGCTACGCATCTCAATGTGATCAAAAAAATTATTTCCATGAGTTCAAATGGAACCAAAGTATATTACATAACGGGGAATCACGATGAATTCTTACGAAAGTTTACCGATTTAAATTTAGGAAACATCAGTTTAGTGGATAAATTAATTCTGGAACTGAACCAAAAAAAAGCATGGATTTTTCATGGTGATGTATTTGATGCGTCGATTACGCATGCTAAGTGGCTGGCTAAATTGGGAGGTTGGGGTTATGACCTTTTAATTTTAATCAATCGATTTATCAATTGGATCTTAGCTCGATTGAATAAAGAACCTTATTCTTTGTCAAAAAAAATCAAAAGTAACGTGAAATCGGCTGTAAAATTCATTTCAAATTTTGAAAATGTTTGTACCGAACTGGCGATAGAAAATAAATTTGATTATGTCATATGTGGCCACATTCATGAACCAAAAATGGAAACCATAACTACCGAAAAAGGAGAAACGCTGTATCTGAATTCTGGAGATTGGATAGAAAATTTAACCGCTTTAGAATACCATAAAAAACAATGGAAATTGTATCGACATGATGTCAACACTATCCCTGTTTTGGAAGAATATGATTTTGAGCGCGAAAACAAATTAGCGGAAGAATTTATTTCAATTATTAAATAATTTAAATGAAAAAAAACATCCTTGTTGCACCCTTAAATTGGGGATTGGGTCATGCCACGCGTTGCATACCCATCATTAAAGCATTAGAAGAAAATAACTTTACTCCAATTATTGCTTCAGACGGAGTGGCTTTGGCGCTTTTGAAAAAAGAATTTCCTCATCTCATTGCAATTGAGCTGCCTCCATACGATATTTCGTATGCCGAAAAAGGGAAAAATTTCAAATGGAAATTGTTGTCTCAAATGCCAAAAATGTTCAGCGCAATTCTAAAGGAACGAAAAAAAACGGCTCAAATCATTAACGAATATGCGATTGATGGCATCATTTCTGATAATCGCTTGGGGGTATATTCCAGTCAAATTCCATCTGTATTTATTACCCACCAATTGAAAGTATTATCTGGTAAAACCTCTTGGTTGACCACTCAAGTACATGCAATGTTTATCTCAAAATTTGAACAATGTTGGGTACCCGATAACGAATCGTTATTGAACCTAACAGGAGCGCTAGGTCATTTAAAAAAACCACTGAAAAATGTGGTTTATGTTGGACCCCTCAGTCGTTTTGAGAAAAAAAGAAAAAAAATAAAATACGATTTGATGGTTATTTTATCGGGTCCTGAGCCTCAACGAACGTTACTCGAAGAAAAAATAATAGGGGAACTGAAATCGTATTCGGGTGCTGTTATTTTTATAAAAGGGGTGGTTGAAGAAATTCAAACGAGTCATGTTGAAGATACTATAACTTTTTATAATTTTATGAATTCTGAGCAGCTAGAAACGGCTTTCAACCAAAGTAAAGAAGTGCTTTGCCGTTCTGGCTACACCACTGTAATGGATTTGGCCAAATTAGGTAAAAAAGCGTTTTTCATTCCAACACCAGGTCAGTATGAACAAGAATATCTGGCGGAAAAATATAGGTTGGAAGGCATCGCTCCAAGTTGTACACAGGAAAAATTTACGATTGAAAAACTAAAAGACTTAGACCAATATAATGGATTACAAAATTTTGCAACACCTATAGATTGGAAGTATTTATTTCGCCTTTTCTAAGGTAAACGAAAACACAGATCCTTTGCCAAACGTACTCGCCACATTGATTTTCTCATTATGACTCTCAATAATATGCTTCACAATGGCCAAGCCTAAACCAGAGCCGCCTTCG
>JAGNZI010000001.1 GCA_017984495.1 Flavobacterium sp. | reverse complement strand
CGGTAGATGGTAATAACGCATTATTATAGGTTCCATCCCATCCTTCACTGTTCGGTGTTGGTACGATTTGTTTGATCAACTTACCGTATCGGTCAAAAATGAACAGTTTGGCATCGGGTTGGTTTAATCCTAAAATGTTCCACGTATCGTTGTGTCCATCTCCATTTGGCGTGAAATATCTTGGATAATCAATAATCAATACTTCTTGTGTTAGATAGGTACATCCTTGCGTGTCAACTACCGTAATAGTGTGTGGTCCACCACTTACACCAATAAATACATTGGATTCTTCTAACATCCCCGCATCCAATTGATACAATAATGTTCCATTGCCTCCTGTTACATCGATGGTAAGTGTAGCATTGTCGCTAAAGTAATCGGTTTGTGTTACTGTTAAACTAGTTGCCGGATTGGTAGCCGTTACAACCGCACTGGCTACATTGGAAACACAATTCGTAGTGCTGTTTGTTGCAACCACTGTATAGGTTCCCACTTCTGAAGCGCTATACGTCGCTTGGGTAGCATTTGGAATCGTATCGCCTTCAAAGGTCCACACGAAATCATAATTGGCATTGTCTAATCCCGAATCCAACAAATACGTTTGGAACGGAATTCCCGCTGCATCCACACAAATGGTACCATCGGTTAAAGAAACAAACGGTAACGGATTCACATAAACACGCACGGTAATCGGTGTTCCTGCACAAGCGGACAATACCGGTGTAATGATATAATCTACATAACCTCGGGTAGTACCCGTAGTGCTTAACGCTTGTTCGATAAGGATTGACGAACCTGTAGCCGTGCCTGCACTAGCTCCCGATACCCCGAAAGGTTCTACTACCCAATTGAATACTGTAGTAGCACTGAATGTAGAAACACTAATAAAAGTAGATTCTCCACTACAAAGTTCAGGGTGTGTAGCACTTCCAAATAATTCAGGAACAGGATTAACAGTTACCGTAACAGTTTGTGGTGTTCCCACACAACCGTTTAAGCTAGGTGTTACTACATATACTACAGTTCCCTGGGATAAACCGGTGGTCGTTAAGGTTTGATTGATAGCGTTTCCAGTGCCATTGAATGCCCCGCTTACGCCCACACTACTCAATACATTCCAAGTGAATACGGTATTGTTTATCGCACCTGAGAACGATATACTTGTCGCTTGACCCGAACAGATCGTTTGAGCTGCCGGACTAACCACTACATTTGGAACAGGGTTAACCGTTACTACAACAGTAACCGGTGCGCCCAAACAACCGTTGGCTTCAGCTACAATTACATAGGTAACTTGACCTGCTGCTACTTGATTAGGGTTCAGTACTAATGTTTGGTTGATGCTTGTTGCTCCTGAACCTATTACCGAACCGGCTTGACCTGTAATTGTCGTAGCAGTGGCCGTCCAAGAAAACGTAGCACCTGGGACATTGCTTATTAAATTGATATTGGTTGTTCCACCAGAACAGAAACTCTGCGTAGTAACACTAGGCGTAACTACAGGTAGTGGATGCACCACAATGGTCATCGTCGTATTTAATGCACATTGGCCCGCATTTGGTATAAATTGATACGTAACGTCGTTAGCGGTAGTTGAAATTAAATTCCATACCCCAACGATACCATTTGTTGAAGTAGTTGGGATATTAATTGTTGACCCCTGACAAACTGGAACTACTTGGTTGAATAATGGTAAAATTCCATTAGTCACTTCAATAGTACCTGATAAATTAGGAGCACCACAAGCATTTCCAGTAGCTGTAATAGTATAATTAAAAATACCGGCTAAAGTGGTTGTTGGGGTACCGCTAATGGTTACAATACTACCATTAATGGCATAAGTTACACCCGCTGGTAAACCCGAAATAGAAACACCCGTTGCATTGGCTCCAAAAGTATATTGAATTGGAGTAATTGGTGCGTTCACACAAATAATTTGATTGGTACTACTTACAGCAGAACTAAGGATTAATGTTGGCGAAGGATTCACCGTAATCGTAAAAGTTGTGGAAGTACCCAAACAATTCACCGCTCCATCAACAAATGTTGGTGTTACAGTAATTGTAGCTATAATTGGCGTATCTGTTGAATTTAAAGCTGTAAAACTTGGAAGCGTACTGGTAGATCCAGATGCTGCCAAACCAATACTAGGCGTATCATTAGTCCAAGTGTACGTAGTCGTACCCGTGTTGGAAGACGCAAAAGCTACTAATGTTGTAGCATCTCCAGGACAAACTACTTGATTTGCAATGGCATCAACTTGACCTAATGGATTTACGGTAATGTCCACATTGATTGGTGTACCTGGACATAGCCCAACAAAAGGAGTAACCACATATCGAACAATCCCGACAGAAGTACCTGTATTTAGTAAGATTTGAGAAATAGTATTTAGCGTACCTGTATTATCAGATGAAAATCCAGTTATTGTACCCGCTGTTGGGTTAGTAAGTATAGCGGCGGTCCAGCTATAAGTTACAGGTGCTGTTCCAGTTGTGGGCGTACTTAATGCAACCGATACTGTTGAACCTGTACAAATAAAGTTACTAACTGGAGTAGCGACAACTGTAGCTATCGGATCTACTGTAACATTAACCGAAAAGGTATTTCCTGTACAACCGTTCGAACCGATTGGCGTAACTGTGTACGTAATAATTACCGGAGCAGTTGTCGTATTGGTATAGATATCCGTAATGTTAGCAGCAGATGCTACCGCTCTTGGATTCCCTGCAGGAACGCTTGTAGCGTTACTTGAGGCAACTGTATAAGTGAACGTATCTCCAATACCAGCTATCAAAGCGTCTAAATCAAAGTTCAAGGCTACATCACTACAAGTTGCTGCGGTTTGGTTGGATACTACAGGTTCTGGGTTCACCGTAACGGCAACCGTAAATGTGTTTCCAGTACAACCGTTCGAACCGATTGGCGTAACCGTATACGTAATAATTACAGGAGCAGTTGTCGTGTTGGTATATAGATCCGTAATGTTAGCAGCGGATGCTACTGTTCTCGGATTCCCTGCTGGAACATTCGTCGCATCGCTTGAAGCAACAGTATACGTATACGTATCTCCTGTTCCTGTAATTAATGAGGCTAAATCATAGTTCAAGGCCACATCACTACACGTAGCAACCGTTTGATTGGTCACCAATGGCTCTGGGTTAACCGTAACAGCAACCGTAAAAGTACTTCCTACACAGCCCGTTGAACTGGTAGGCGTAACGGTATAGGTAATAATTACCGGAGCAGTTGTCGTGTTGGTATACACATCCGTAATATTGGCAGCGGATGCTACTGTTCTTGGATTTCCTGCTGGAACATTCGTCGCATCGCTTGAAGCAACGGTATACGTATAAGTATCTCCCGCTCCTGTGATCAATCCATCTAAACTGTAGTTCAAAGCCACATCACTACACGTAGCAACGGTTTGGTTTGTTACCACTGGTTCTGGATTCACCGTAACGGCAATCGTAAATATGTTTCCAGTACAACCGTTCGAACCGATTGGTGTAACGGTGTACGTAATAGTTACTGGTGCTGTGGTCGTATTGGTATATACATCTGTAATATTTGTTGCAGATGCTACCGCTCTTGGATTCCCTGCAGGAACGCTTGTAGCGTTACTTGAGGCAACTGTATACGTATACGTATCTCCCGCTCCTGTGATCAATCCATCTAAACTGTAGTTCAAAGCCACATCACTACACGTAGTAACAGTTTGGTTGGATACTACAGGTTCTGGGTTTATTGTTGCAGTTACTGTAAACGTATTTCCTGTACAACTATTCGAACCGATTGGCGTAACCGTATACGTTATAGTTACGGGAGCAGTTGTCGTGTTGGTATACACATCCGTAATGTTAGCAGCGGATGCCACAGTTCTTGGGCTTCCTGCTGGAACATTCGTCGCATCGCTTGAAGCAACAGTATACGTATACGTATCTCCTGTTCCTGTCAGTAATGAGGCTAAATCATAGTTCAAGGCCACATCACTACACGTAACAACCGTTTGATTGGTTACTAATGGCTCTGGGTTTATTGTTGCAGTTACTGTAAATGAACTACCAATACAGCCATTATTTGTAGGAGTAACCGTATAAGTGATCGTTACAGGTGCTGCTGTTGTATTGGTATAGCTATCCGTAATGTTGGCAGCAGATGCTACCGTTCTTGGATTTCCTGCTGGAACGCTTGTAGCGTTACTTGAAGCCACAGTATACGTATAGGTATCTCCCGCTCCTGTGATCAATCCATCTAAACTGTAATTCAAAGCCACATCACTACACGTAGCAACGGTTTGGTTGGTCACCACAGGTTCTGGGTTCACCGTAACGGTAACCGTAAATGTATTTCCTATACAACCATTTGAACCCGTTGGTGTAACCGTATAAGTTACTGTTTGAGCGGCAGTCGTTGTATTAAATAATTGTTGGCTAATTGCCGTTTGATTACTTTGATTGGATTCACCGGTAACGTTCGGATTGTCTACATATGTCCAACTGTAAGTCGTATTTACAGCTAAAATATCTGAAGCTGTTCCATTTGTTGGTGTTACTGTAAAAGTAGCTCCAGAACAAATCGCAGCTGTTTTGTTGGTGATTTGAGGCGTTGGATTAACCGTAATCGTGAATGTTGTTGCAGTTCCAATACATGAAACACCTCCGCTAGTATAAGTAGGTACAACCGTAATTAATCCACTAATTGGAGCTGTTGTTGCATTTTGTGCCACAAAACTTGGAATTCCGGTAACTGCTCCTGCGCTGCTTGCCGCTAAACCTATAGCTGGATTATCATTTGTCCAAGTATAAGTCGTAGTTCCTAATGTATTCGAAGTTGAAAAAACAACGGCAGCCGTTCCTACTCCTTGACAAACCGTTTGAGAAGTGATGGAATTTACCTGACCTAATGGATTAACAATTACAGTTCTTGTTAAAGTAATATTATCAATGTCTGTTCCCAATTGAATTTGAGATACTAATAAATTAACATTAGCTGTTGGATTGGCAACCGTAATGGTTCCTAGACCGGCACCATCTAGTAATATAGTTTGAGTACTGCCTCCATTAATAGAATAAGTAACCGTTGTATTTGCAGATCCTGACACTGTAAATACCGCGTTTGATCCTAAACAAATATTGGTATCATTCGTTATACTCGTAATAAATGGGAACGGTGGAGGCGTCACAGTAACCGTTGCCGGTAAATTTACTACCGCATCACATCCCGGAATATTAAAGGTATAAGCAACCCCATCAACAAATACATTTCCTGCATTACGCGTAATGGTTATAATATCGGTAACACGCCCCATAGTGAATGAGATGCGTTGCAAGACATTTATGGCTCCAGAATCAAAAGTAGCGGTATTGGTACCGTCTGTAATTTGAACACTTCCTTGGTTGTTATTTTTTGCAATACTAATAGTAACTACTGTACCAATAGGTAATTGATGGCCTAATTTTAAAGTAACAATATCGTTATTAAAATCAACCGTTGTAGCGTTTGCAGTAGTAGCGGTTGTTCCAGCTGGTTCAATCGGACCATGAGAATTAGTAGGATTTATCCCCCCTGTTGTCAAAATAACATTTCCTGCAATAACAACAGGTTGTTCTTCAATGCGAGTAGCAGTTACCGTTGTATTCACAGCAAGCGAATTTACGACTACGGTAGCGTTTCCTAATGCATCTAATGTCACTTGTTGATTGGCACCACCGTTTACATTGTAGGTTACAATTGCATTTGGAGTTCCACCTGCAAAATAATACGTCCCATTTTGTCCCACATAAACCGATAATGGATTGGCTGTATTAGAAGTTAATGATACTCCAGGAGCTACGTCAATACATACTTGTTGAGAATAGGTACACCCAAAATTATCTACGGCATTATAAGTAAAACATTGATTACCCGCCGTTGTAGGCGTAACCGTAATGGTTTGACCTGAAGTACTTACAATACTTGGACTTGGAGACCAAAACGTATTTACAATTGTAGGTGTAAACGAATAATCAGTAGGTAAAATGGAATTATCAAAATTAATACTCCAATTAAAAATATAACCATTATCAATCCCTAAATTATCGGTTACGATTATCGACCAATTTCCATTCAATTGACTTCCAATTAAATTGGTAAAAGGCTGAACCGGCATATAATTTCCAGCATTAATAGAAGCTGAAGAAGGTGTTCCACAAGGCGTTGTTGGGCCATTTAGTAATAATGTGGTAGCAGATGGCGTAAAACAATACGTTCGCCCTGTCCCTGGTCCAATGGCCGGATCGTCTAATGGACACCCTAAATAAGTTCCACCACCACCAGGATATGCTTTTAATATGATGGATTGCCCTGTAGGGCTCACAAGTCGAATTTCTAAATCTCCTAGATAGGAATGTTCCATATCGATACACACAGATGTAATCTGATTGGCAGAAGTAATGGTGCTTCCAAAAGGAAAACAATCAACAGGAACAAACGAAATGTATGAATTTCCTGCTCCATCGGGTAAAAAAGTGGTTCCACTTACAGGTGGCGCACAAACTCTAGTAAACGGGGATGGGGTTACCGCTCCCGTAATGGTTGTTGATTGACCCAAGCAAATATCATCATCTGCTGCTTGTGTACCTGTAAAAGATGGTGTTGTAGATACATATACTTTTTGATCTAATCTATTGTTATTTCTACACCCACTTGCATCAGTAATCGTTAGATTCACTAAATATATTCCTGGGTCAGCAAATGCATGCGAAACATTTTGACCGGTAGCAGTCGTGCCGTCATCAAAATTCCAAACATAAGTCGCACCCGTTCCACTGGCTGCAAAGGTTCCACTTCCATTGAATTGTACTGTATCTCCTTGACAAACTCTAATGGTATTCTCCGTGCCTGCTGCCGGAACGGTACTATTTAATACCGATGTAATGGATGGACATGGTGGTCCACAAATAATTGTAGCATCCCATCCTGCTGCATTTAGAGTTCCATTAGACACGAATCGGAAGGTCAAACATCCAGAAGGTGAAGAAGCAGTATACGATGAAATTATATTCGTACCATAAAAGGTTCCTACTACTGTTCCAGCTGTTGAATTGCCATCATAAATTGTCAATGAATCGCCAATACTGCTAATCAAATTGAATGAATTGAAATAAACCGTAACGACATCACCCGTATTTGTAGGGCAAATCGTCCACGTTCTTGTTTCATTGTTCCCATAATTACCCGTTGCGCCTCCTGTATCATAAAAATGGTCTCCACCACAATAGTCTGGATTTGTGGTTGATGTAGAAAACGTTGTTGACCAAGGTCCTACATCAGTTCCAGTAGCACAAATTGCTCGAACGTAAAAATTATAGGCTGTTTGAGAATTTAATCCTGTGTAGGTATATGTGGTTGGGTTGGTTGTTGTTTGACCCGTCATTGCGGCGGTTGGTGCTGGCGAACCTACAGGCACGGCAATTACTTCCCATAGTGTAGCTGAAGGCGCATTGTTTGTCCAACTTACGGTTACACTTGTAGGCGATATTGCATTTGACGTAATATTGGTAGGCTTTCTACAGGTTGGATACGGCTGACACACAATATTGGATGTCCAACCTGGACTGGTATCCCCATCGGAAACAAAACGAAACGTCAAACAGCCCGTGGTACCAGTCGCTTCAAACGGACCTGGAATGGCTGTTCCCCAATAAGCTCCAGGAATTAATACTGTTCCGTTTCCTGGACCGTTAGCACTTGCAATTTGAGGAGCGGCTGTCGAATTTCCATCATAAACATATAACTTATCCCAGTTCGGTTCTACATTGAAAGAAGTAAATGTAACCGTTACATAATCCCCCGGGTTTGGCGGACAAATGGTTACCACATAATCTTGGTTAGGGCCATAATTAGCCGCTACACCCCCCGTATCCACGAAATTTCCTCCACATTCTGGAGGTAATTGTGATGTTGTAAAATTACCGCTATTGGACCACGGACTCGGATTATCGGTGTCACACATCGTTCTTACATAAAAAGTATATCCCGTTAAAGACGTCAAACCAGAAATGGGGAAAGGATTGGTTGCTGCATTAACTATAGTACCCGTTCCTGGAACAAATCCGGCAAGGCCATATTCAATTACCCATGGACCCGCAGGATTAGGGCTTGTCCATGATAAACTTGCTGACGTAGCTAATGGTGTTGCCGTAAGTGCCGTAGGCGTTAAACATTGCGAATCGACTTTAACATCATCAATTACCCAAATATCACCCCCTGCATTCTTTTTAACAAAAGCAATGTAAACGGTTTGCCCCACATAAGCAGGCAATAAAACAAATTTTTGCTCCCAAGCTGGAACTCCAGCAACTATTGGACATACTGTAGCTTCATCATACGTTTGAACAGTTGTAAAAGTAGTGGGATCCGTTTGTGAAGTAGTAGAAATTCGAACCGTATATTCCCCATTAAAATCGGCTTGCTGACCTTGTTTCGAATAAAATCGAACCTGACCATTAGCCGGAATGGTTACTTGCGGCGAAACCAACCAATGCAATGAATTGATACTATTGGTAACGTTTGATTGCTGACTAATTCTAGCCAAAGCCGTTCCACGTGGTGTTTGCGTATTGGATCTGATCCAATTATTGGTTCCAATACCGTTATTAAAAGTTGCCCATCCAGTCGCTGGTGGTGAAGTATTTAATGCAATAGCTGCGTTTTCAAAACCTTCAGGAAATTGGGCATATCCTAATAAAGTGAAGAAAGACATGAAAAAAAGTAATAGTTTTTTCATTATATTAATAAGTATTTAAGTTTTGTTTAAGCATTCAAAGTTAACAATTAATCTTATTTGGAAAACATCTATCGATGAAATATAACATATATTCGATAAAGTGTACAATTTAACAAACTAAAAAATGTGTATTTTTGTAAAAACTTTCTAAAATTTTCATTTTGAAACCAAATTCAAAAATTTATTTTGCTTCTGACCAGCATTTTGGTGCTCCAACAGCTGCTGCGAGTTTCCCAAGAGAACAAAAATTTGTAGCGTGGCTTGATGACATAAAAAAGGATGCAGATGCCATATTTTTATTGGGTGATTTATTTGATTTTTGGTTCGAATATAAAACCGTTGTTCCCAAAGGTTTTGTAAGAGTTTTGGGTAAATTAGCGGAACTAAAAGATGCTGGAATTCCGATCTATTTTTTTGTTGGAAATCATGACTTATGGATGGGTGATTATTTTGAAAAAGAATTAAACATTCCAGTGTACCATGACAACCAAGAATTTACCTTCAACGGAAAATCGTTTTTAATTGGCCACGGCGATGGAAAAGGCCCTGGAGACAAAGGCTACAAACGCATGAAAAAAATCTTTACAAACCCTTTTTCAAAATGGCTTTTTAACTGGTTACATCCCGATATTGGAGTAAAACTAGCCCAGTATTTATCGGTAAAAAACAAATTAATTTCAGGTGCAGAAGATGTAAAATTTTTAGGCAAAGACAACGAATGGTTGGTGCAATATTGTAATCGAAAATTAACCTCCAAACACTATGATTTTTTTGTATTTGGACACCGCCATTTGCCACTAGAAATTGAGCTGAATGCTACTTCAAAATATGTGAATTTGGGCGATTGGATTGGCTACTTTACCTATGGGGTTTTTGATGGAGAAACCATGAAATTAGAAACGTATACCCGTTAATTTTCTTCCAAATCTTTTTCGATATCCAGTGCGCTGAATTTTGGTGAAGCTACAGCAGTTACCGCCACAATCCCTAGTGTCATCATGCCTCCAAAAACCACAGCTGGGACAACTCCCATTATTTTGGAAGCTAGGCCACTTTCAAACGCACCCAATTCATTAGAAGAACCCACAAAAATAGAATTCACCGACGAAACGCGTCCGCGCATGTGATCGGGTGTGTAAATTTGCAGAATGGTTTGGCGAATGACGACTGAAATTCCATCGGTAACCCCACTCAAAAACAAGGCTACAACAGACAACCAGAAATAAGTCGACAAACCAAAAACGATGATACAAACGCCAAAGCCAAAAACAGCCAACAATAGTTTTTTACCTGCTTTTTGATGCAATGGAATGTACGTTGCAAGTAACATGGTAAGCAGTCCTCCAATGGCGGGTGCCGCTCTTAAAATTCCAAATCCTTCGGAACCCACTTTTAATATGTCTTGAGCGAAAATGGGCAACAAGGCTACAGCACCTCCAAATAAAACAGCAAACATGTCCAAAGAAATGGCGTTTAATATGGGCTTGGAATGCCAAACAAATGAAATACCTTCTTTCAAACTTTTCAATATGGGTTCGCCAATTTTCGGATTTAGTATTGGTTTTCGTTCGATTCGCGAAAGCACAAACAAGGCCATCAATACACAAAAAACCACAAACACCAGGGACCAAAAAACACCTACCCAACCAATTGAAAATCCGGCCAATGCAGGACCAATTACTGCTGCTATTTGCCAAGTAGAACTGCTCCAAGTGGCCGCATTAGGCTGTTCTTTTTTAGGAATGATCAGTCCCAATAAACTAAAAACGGAAGGAATTAAAAAGGCGCGAATGATACCCCCAGCAAAAACCAAGGCATAAAATCCGAACAAAAGGGTTTGTTTTGAAAACGCTTCCATACTTTTAGGATATACAAGTACACAAAACAAAACGCTAATGAGTGCCAAACCGCTGAAGCATTTCATGAGCAAGCCTTTTTTCTCGTTTTGATCTACTATATGCCCCGCAAATAAAGCCATACTTATCGCTGGAATAATTTCCATCAAGCCGATCAAGCCTAAAGAAAGGGGGTCTTTAGTGAGTCGATACACCTCCCACTCGATCAACACAAACTGCATGGACCAAGCTAATACTATACTCAACCGCATGGCTAAAAACCATCGAAATTCGGGAATTCGTAAAGATGAAAAAGGATCTTTTTTAGCCATTTGATTATTGAATGTCTCGCAATTGCAGTTGCAAAGTTACCGTATCTTTCCATTCGTTTTCTTCCAATGAAAAAATAGCATCAAATTTCTTTTTGTGGGCAACTCGGTCTAATTTTTTACCCAATCCAAAACCAATTGCACCAAAACTAGTGGAATGACCTTGTTTGACATAGGCCTTTAAATGTTCGTCTTCCGAACCTAAGGTTTTCGCATAACCCGAATCTATTAGGTCTTTAGCTAAAAATAAGGGCATCATATTTTCGGGGCCAAAAGGTTCAAATTGCTTCAAAACACGCATTAATTTCGGGTTGATTTCAGACAATTCAATTTCGGCATCATAAGAAATTTCAGGCATTAATAAGTCGGGATGAATGGTTTTCGAAACTTCTTTTTCAAAAGCAATTTTAAAATCTTGGTACTTATGTTCCAAAAGTGTCATGCCGGCCGCATACATATGACCGCCAAATTGCTCCAAATGTTCGGCACATGCTTCTAGGGCATTATAGATATCAAACCCTTTTACCGATCGAGCCGAAGCGGCTAATTTTTCGCCACTTTTGGTAAAAACTATTGTGGGACGATAATAATTTTCTACCAAACGAGAGGCAACAATTCCAATGACCCCTTTGTGCCAATTTTCTTGATACACCACGGTTGAAAATCGGGTTTGCTCGTTGTTTTCTTCGATTTGAAGTAAGGCTTCTTTGGTAATTTGTTTGTCTATTTCTTTCCTGTCGGAATTGTGCTGTTCAATTTCAGAAGCAAATTGCTCGGCTTGTTCCCAATCATATTCCGTTAGTAAAGCCACCGCTTCATTACCATGTTTGATTCTGCCTGCCGCATTGATTCGAGGGGCGACCACAAAAACCACATCTGTAATAGTTAGTACTTTCTTTTTTACCTGTTGAATTAAGGCTTTAATTCCTGGTCGGGGATTGGAATTAATCACTTCCAAACCAAATTTGGCCAATACCCTATTTTCACCCGTTATGGGAACAATGTCGGCCGCAATGGCTGTGGCTACTAAATCTAAGTACCCCAACAAATCCGCAATCGTTTGGTTTCGGTTTTCGGCTAAGGCTTGAATCAATTTAAAGCCCACACCACACCCGCATAATTCATCATAAGGATAGTTGCAATCCTCACGTTTTGGATCTAAAATGGCAACTGCATCAGGCAAAATAGGTCCTGGACGGTGGTGATCGCAAATGATAAAATCAATATTTTTTGCTTTGGCATACGCTACGTGATCTATCGATTTTATACCACAATCGAGTGCTATAATTAAAGAAATCGTGTTGTCTTCTGCATAATCTATTCCGGTGTAGGAAATTCCGTATCCTTCGGCATATCGATCGGGAATATAGGTGGCCACATTGGGATAATAACTGCGCAAATAACTTGAAACTAGAGACACTGCAGTCGTTCCGTCGACATCATAATCGCCAAAAACCAAGATGTTTTCGTTATTGGAAATGGCGGTTTCAATGCGTGCCACAGCTTTGTCCATGTCCTTCATGAGGTACGGATTGTGCAAATCGGCTAAGGTAGGACGGAAAAATGTTTTGGCTTGTTCGAAGGTTTCAATTCCTCTTTGAACTAATAAAGACGCGATAATTTCATCGACTTGGAGAGCGCTTTGAAGGGCGTGTACTTTCTCGGGATTTGGCTTAGATTTTGGATTCCAACGCATAGGTTAATTAGAAATTAAAAAGGATGAATTATGTTATTATGGCTTATATACTTGAATGACAAAGGTATAAATATTTTTGTTTCAGCTACAGATTGCACTTATAAGTATTAAATCCATGGTAATCCTGTAATCCGTGGCAAAGAATAATAGTTTAATTTAAGTTTATTCTTTTCTTTCTTCCAATAAAAAAATAGAAGAAAGAACCTATAATTGGAACAAAAAGTAGGACTACTATCCAAATCAATTTATCACTTGCTTGAGAGGTATTTTTTAAAACATCTACCATGCAAAATATCCAAAATAGGATATTTAACACTAAAAACACTTGCCAAATCAGCAATCCGATTGAAATATTATCTATCAATAATCCCATAATATAATAGTAAGTGTTTTACTTCAAACTTTTCCCACCAACACAAACCACAATTTCTCCTTTAGCTGGTTTGGCTTCAAAATGTTTCAATACCTCTTCGGCAGTTCCTCTAATGGTTTCTTCGTGTAATTTGGATAATTCTCGAGAAACAGAAACCGCTCTTTCCGCTCCAAAATACTGAGCAAATTCGGCTAAGGTTTTGTTTAATTTATGGGGCGATACATAGAAAATCATCGTTCTATATTCTTCTTGTAGTGCTAAAAATCGGGTTTGTCTTCCTTTTTTATCGGGTAAGAAGCCTTCAAATACGAATTTATCATTCGGTAAACCGCTGTTCACCAAAGCTGGAACAAAAGCAGTTGCGCCAGGTAAACATTCTACGGTAATGCCGTGTTCTACACAAGCACGGGTCAATAAAAACCCAGGGTCAGAAATGGCTGGGGTTCCGGCATCGCTAATTAAGGCAATCGTTTCGCCAGCTTGCAATCGCTTGACCAAATTCTCAACGGTTTTGTGTTCGTTGTGCATGTGGTGGCTGTGCATGTGGGTCGCAATTTCGAAATGCTTTAGTAATTTACCACTGGTACGGGTGTCTTCAGCTAAAATTAAATCCACTTCTTTCAGCACTTTAATGGCTCGAAAGGTCATGTCTTCTAAATTGCCTATCGGCGTGGGAACGATGAATAATTTACTCATTTTTGGATATCGTTTAAATAGGATACTGTTTTAAACAACTACTAATTAAACTTTTTCTCAATTATGTCTAAAAATCGCGTTTCATATTCTTCATTTCCTGCCCAATTATCATAATCAGGTTTTACAAAATCTTGGATGAAATCTTTAGCCTCTTCAAAAGTATCAAAGCTGTTCAATTGAGAAAGGACGCGGTTGAAATCGTCTGAATGACCACCAAATAGTTTTTTCTCAAATGCAATTCGATCGTTTAATCCAATATTTATGCCTTTGTTTAATGCATCATTCAACGATACTATTTTTTCTTCTTTGACTTCTTCTTTAATTTCTTTTTCTGCTGCTGGTTCTTGGGGCGCTTCGTTAAGAAAATCAGTTGCAACATCCAATGAATCAAAGGAAAGATCGTTGGCCAAAGCAACAACTTCGGGAACAGCATCAACCTTCACAAAATCCAATTCTTGATAATCGTGAACCAACATATCTTCAAACGAAATTTGTTTGGCTACGACCGGTTTTTGTTTTTCAGGTTTTATGAATTTTTTTTCAGGTTTGCTTTCTGGAATAATTTCCTTTGGAGCTTCAACAACTGCTTCTAATTCTTCTACTTCAACTGGCGCTTCAACTTGGGATTCCAATGCATCATCTTCGTCAATTTCGTCAAGCGTTAATTCAGCAACTACAATTTTTTCCTCGGTTGCAGGGATCACTTTTTCATCTTCAAGGACTGAATCTATAGTATGAGCAGACGCTGATTCTTTTGTTTCAAGAGGGGCAGAAAAAACCTCTGAAGGTTTTCCTTCCAACATGTCTTCAAGAACGGCAGCTGGAATTTCATTTTTTAGCATTTCGAAATTTTCTTCGTAGAATCGTAAAATGGTCAATTGATCGTACAAATTCTTTGCTTCTTGTTGCAATTGAAGGGTTTCGGAGTGGTTTTTTAATTTTAAAATTCGGTGCGCAATACTGATTAATTCAGCGGATACTCTTTTCTTCATAACTTTATTAAATGGAATTGAATATATCGATACTTTTTTAATATTTTTGTTTTGCTTACAAATGTAGCAGAAAATAATTTTTTAACGTACGAAAGATACAAAATGTTTCTCGAAAATACTGTAAATCAACAAGAACAATTTGGTTGGATTGAAGTAATTTGTGGTTCAATGTTTTCTGGTAAAACAGAAGAGTTGATTCGCCGATTAAAACGTGCTCAATTTGCCAAACAAAAAGTGGAAATTTTCAAACCGTCTGTGGATACCCGCTATGACAATGAAATGGTCGTTTCTCACAACAAAAATGAAATTCGCTCTACTCCTGTTCCTGTGGCTGAAAATATTCGAATATTAGCGCAAGGTTGCGACGTAATTGGTATCGATGAAGCCCAGTTTTTTGACGAAGAAATTGTTGCCGTTTGTAATGATTTGGCCAATTCCGGTATTCGAGTAATTGTAGCCGGATTAGACATGGATTTTAAAGGAAATCCGTTCGGACCCATGCCTGCGTTAATGGCCACAGCCGAATATGTTACTAAAGTTCACGCTGTTTGCACACGTACCGGAAATTTAGCCCATTATAGTTTTAGAAAATCAAAGGATGAAAAATTAGTAATGTTGGGCGAAACCGAAGAATATGAACCGCTCAGTAGAGCTGCTTATTTTAACGCTGTTCGCGAACACAAAGAAAAAGAATAATTTGAACCTCAACCTCTCCCATATCATCACTTTTTGCAAGGGCGTTTTGCAAGGCGAAGCCTCCTCGTTTTCGCCCCAACATATATCTATTGATAGCCGATCGCTGCACAATGGAAAAGACACTTTGTTTTTTGCAATTAAGGGTCAAAATCATGATGCCCATCGCTATCTTGAAGATTTGATAACCAGAGGAGTACGCCATTTTGTTGTGGAGCATATTCCAGATGCTGTAAAAGAGAAAGCCACCTTTATTGTAGTTGAAAATTCCTTACTGGCCTTGCAACAATTGGCAAGAGGATACCGCAAAACCTTCGATTTTCCATTCGTTGGAATTACAGGAAGTAATGGAAAAACTATTGTAAAAGAATGGTTGAATTTTTTATTAAGTCCGAAACATTTAATCGTTCGAAACCCTAAAAGTTATAATTCGCAAGTAGGTGTACCCCTTTCCATATTAGCCATAAAAGGCCAGTATGATTTCGGAATCTTTGAGGCAGGTATTTCATTACCCGAAGAGATGGAGCAATTGGCTTCCATTATACAGCCAACCTATGGTATTTTAACCAATATTGGTGAAGCTCACGACGAAGGATTTCCCAATCGCGAAGCTAAAATAGCTGAAAAAATCAAACTTTTTAAGCATTGTACTACTATTTTCTTGCAAAAAAACGAAGCCATTGAAGCCCTATTACCCTCAGGCTGTCACAAACAAACCTGGAGTTTTGAAGACGAGAGTGCTGTGGTTTTTGTCACCCAAAAAAAGCAAGAAAACAGTACCGAATTAACGTTCAAATACCAAAACATCACCTGGCATGCACTCGTGCCATTTGTTGACGAGCATTCCATTGAAAATGCAATCAGCTGTGTAAATTTTATGCTCTTCATAGGCGAAGACATTACGTTTATTCAAAATCGATTGGCCGAATTATATCCCGTAGAATTGCGTTTGCAAACCAAGAAAGGAATTCAAAACTGTATGGTAATCGACGACAGTTATTCCTTAGATTATCCTTCTTTGAAAATTGCCTTGGATTTTTTAGAACAACAAAAGCTACACGATAAAAAAACGGTTATTCTCTCCGATATTTTTTCAAGTGGCGTTGCAAATGACGTTTTGTATGACCAAGTAAAACAACTCCTTTCCCGACATAATATTCATCGAATAATTACGATTGGGGAAACCATTGGACACTATTTAAATGAAATGCCCAATGTCATTTCGTTTTCCAATACACAGGATTTTTTACAACAATTTAAGGTGCAATCGTTTCAAAACGAGACCCTGTTAGTCAAAGGCGCACGCGGCTTTAATTTTCATGAAATAGTAGTGGTATTAGAAGAAAAAAACCACGAAACTGTACTCGAAATCAACCTCGATGCGATTAGTCACAACTTAAATTTTTACAAATCCAAATTGCAACCACAAACCAAAATTATGGTCATGGTCAAAGCGTTTGGCTATGGAAATGGGGGTTATGAAATTGCCAAATTATTAGAACATCATAAAGTAGATTATCTGGGCGTTGCGTTTGCCGACGAAGGTATTGAATTACGAAACGCGGGTATAACAACGCCAATTATGGTCTTAAATCCTGAAAACAGTAGTTTTAAAGCCATGATTGCCTATAATTTAGAACCCGAAATATATTCGATCCAAGGGTTACACGCTTTTTTAAAAACGGCACAGGAACAAAATATTTCGCACTATCCGATTCATATTAAATTGGACACCGGGATGCACCGTTTGGGGTTTGAATCGGACGGAATCGATGCCTTGTGTGCGTTGCTAAAAAACAACAATTTTGTTCACGTAAAAAGTGTATTTACACATTTAGCTGCCAGCGATGACCTCAATTTTGAGGCCTTTACGCAATCGCAATTTCAGCGTTTTGAAACCTTATATTCTAAAATCGAAAAAATCATACCACACCAACCCATTCGTCACATCTTGAACACATCGGGTATTTTTAATTACCCCGAAAAACAATTGGAAATGGTGCGCTTAGGCATCGGACTGTATGGGATGGCGAATTCTGAAATCGAACGAAATGGTTTGGAAAATGTAAGCACGCTCAAAACCATTGTTTCGCAAATACGAACGCTTGACCCCGGAGAAAGTATTGGCTACAGCCGACGATTCATGGTAGAAAAAACCATGAAAGTAGCCACCTTACCCATTGGCTATGCCGATGGCATTAGTAGGGCTTGGGGAAATCAAAAAGGGTATGTAACGATACACAATCAAAAAGCAACCATATTAGGCGCAATTTGTATGGACATGATGATGGTTGATGTAACGCACATTTCTTGTAAAGAAGGTGATGCCGTTATTGTTTTTGGTGCCGCACCAACAGTGACTGAAATGGCAACTGCCATGCAAACCATTTCGTATGAAATCTTAACCGGAATTTCGCAACGGGTTAAACGTGTTTTTTATAAAAATTAACAGCTATTGTTAAATCTTTGTGAGGATATTCTAGGTAAACAAAATTTCTTTACTATTTTTACAGCTTAAATACAATTTTATGGCATCATCATTTGAAAATTACAACAAACGAAGATTAATTTCTTCCTATTTCTCAGTAGTATTAAGTATTTTTTTAGTGTTATTTCTATTAGGAACGTTGGGATTATTTGTAATTAACTCAAAGAAGATTTCGGATGACTTTAAAGAAAACATTCCCATGACTGTCTTCTTTAACAACGAAGCAACGGATAGTATTTTGAGTTCCTTTGATTTGGAATTAAAAAACGCCAATTTTATTAAAGATTATGCCTTCGTTCACAAAGACAGTGCCGCCAAAAATAATGTGGATATTGTAGGAAAAGATTTTATGGAATTTTTAGGTTTTAACCCCTTACAAAATTCATTTGATATTCATTTAAAAGGCGATTATGTTAACGCAGGAAGCATCAAAAAAATTGAGCGCTCGTTTCGAAAAAATGAAATGGTTACCGAAATCATTTACGATAAAGAGTTGGTCGATTTAGTAAACAATAATGTCAAAGAAATTAGTTTTTGGATTTTAGTGGTGAGTGGTGTCTTAACTGTTGTGGCGATGTTATTGATCAATAGTTCCTTACGCCTTTCGGTATATTCACATCGATTTACGATCAAGACCATGCAAATGGTAGGTGCAACAAAATCATTCATTCGAAAGCCGTTCATTTGGACCAGTATTAAATTAGGATTAATTGGTGCGGCGTTAGCCATCATCGGATTGATGGGTGTAGTGGTTTATGTAGATGGATTATTCCCAAGTTTAGGCATTGCAAAAGATTATACAGCCATTGCAATTGTGATCTTTGGCGTGTTGGTAATTGGAACCATTATTACTTCAATTAGTACCTATTTTGCTACACAGCGTTTCTTGAACTTAAAAACAGACGATCTTTATTAATAGTTTGCGAAACCCTGCTGTTTTGTAAAATTAAACCATACAATATGGAAAAAAACAACAAACCTGAATTTCTTTTCGACACCATAAATTACAAAATTTTATGGGTTGGATTAGCGGTTATTGCGCTCGGTTTTTTATTAATGAGTGGCGGCGGAAGCGAAGATCCTGCGGTTTTCAACGAAGAAGTTTTCAGCTTTAGACGCATACGATTAGCCCCTGCAATGGTATTATTGGGTTTCGGAATTACGATTTATTCGATCTTAAAAAATCCAAAAAAACAGTAATTAGGAAAAAGGGATAAGTTATTAGAAAATTTCTATTGCCTATTGCCTATTGCCTATTGCCTAATTTCTAAAACATGAATACATTCCAAGCTATTTTCCTTGCCATCATTGAAGGAATTACCGAGTTTTTGCCTGTTTCCTCAACGGGACACATGATTGTTGCCTCTTCTTTTTTTGGTATTGCTCAGGACGATTTTACCAAACTTTTCACGATTGTAATTCAATTAGGAACCATCCTTTCTGTTATTGTTTTGTATTTTAAACGCTTTTTTCAATCCTTAGATTTTTATTTTAAACTGGTGGTGGCTTTTATTCCCGCCGTAGTATTCGGATTGTTATTGAGTGATTTCATCGACGGATTACTTGAAAATCCCATTACGGTAGCTGTTTCACTCATCGTGGGCGGAATACTATTATTAAAAGTAGATGATTGGTTTGGTGCTGCCGAAAGTACCGAAATATCCTATCGAACAGCATTTAAAATTGGTTTGTTCCAATGTTTGGCTATGATTCCGGGGGTATCGCGTAGTGGCGCTAGTATTGTAGGCGGCATGACACAAAAAATATCGCGAACAACCGCTGCTGAATTTTCATTTTTCTTAGCCATACCGACCATGTTAGGCGCTACGTTAAAAAAATCTTACGATTATTACAAAGCTGGTTTTGTGCTTTCAGACGATCAAATCAATTTGTTGCTCATTGGGAATATTGTTGGCTTCATTGTAGCACTTATCGCAATCAAATCATTTATTGGGTTTTTAACAAAAAATGGTTTTAGAATTTTTGGTTATTATAGAATACTTGCAGGTATTGTGATCTTATTTGTTCACTTCTTCGTGCAAAAATTAACCATTATCTAATGACGTCTGAAGAAATTTTAGCGGGCAGTATCCTACTAGTCGACAAACCGCTAACTTGGAGTTCGTTTCAAGCCGTAAACAAATTGAAGTTCCTCTTAAAACGAAAGTTTGATTTACCCAAAAAATTTAAAATTGGACACGCTGGAACACTGGATCCGCTAGCAACTGGTTTGCTCATTATTTGCACGGGTAAATTCACTAAAAAAATCACCGAAATTCAGGCGCAAGCCAAAGAATATACTGGAACTATCGTATTAGGAGCTACTACTCCATCTTATGATTTAGAAACCGAAATTAACGCTCATTTCCCAACCGAACATCTTACGGAAGAATTGATTTTTGAAGCGACCCAACAGTTTATTGGCGAAATTGACCAAAAACCTCCGGTTTTTTCGGCTATAAAAAAAGACGGTAAACGATTGTATGAGCATGCGCGTGCAGGCGAAGAAGTCGAAATACAAGCGAGAAAAACAACGATTTACGAATTTCAAATTACACGCATTCAATTACCAGAAGTCGATTTTAGCATCACATGCAGCAAAGGGACTTACATTCGATCTATTGCTTATGATTTTGGCTTAGCCCTACAATCGGGTGGGCACTTATCGGCATTACGACGCACTAAAATTGGCGATTACAGCGTTATCAATGCTGTAACACCTGAAGAATTTGAAAAATTAATGCACAATGAAATCTAAATTTTTACTTTTTACCCTGTTCCTAATCCATTGGTCTTTTGCACAAGTTGAAACTACCATAAATGATTCGGCTGATATAAAACCAGAGACTACAATAACATATACACAATTTGAACTTTCTGTTCCTTTACAAGGAAACAAAAACAGAGGGGAAGTTTTTCCCGACGGCAGTGTAAATAATAGTTGGTTTGTGCCGGAAGGCATCAACAGTTCGTTTGGATATGGAATCCATTTAAACAAATGGCTGGGATGGAGTGCACATACTGGCATTGGGATGAAATTATCGGAAAAATTAATTGTTGCACCAGTATTTTCTAATTTGCGCATCATGCCAAAAATTGGAGAAGAAACACGAGTGGGTATCGATGTGGGAATTGGCCGTTCTTTTGCCCTTGGAAGAGGTGACTTATCCGGCATGTATAAACGCGTAAAATTTAATCTAGAAGCTTCCGATTTGCAGCTTTTTCTAGAAATTACTTCCTATGGCTTTCAACTTCATAATACCCCTCAAGGAAGCATCAGTGTTGGATTTGCATTACTATCCTTTTAAATGAAAAAATTACTCACCTTACTTCTTTTCGTTTCTCTTGCGGGTTTTTCACAAAAGCTAACCCTTAAATCAGGAGATCTTCTTTTTCAATCCATGAATTGCGGACCACTTTGCGAGGCGATTAATGAAGTAACATCAGGGTATCAAGGACGCGATTTTAGTCATTTGGGATTGGTATACCTTAAAAATGATTCCATTTATGTGATTGAAGCAGCAGGTACCGAAGTCAAAATAACGCCTTTCGAAACCTTCAAAACCTACACCACTGAAAAAATGTATGTGGGCCGATTAAAACGAAAATATCGAGCGCTTATTCCAGAAGCAATTGCCTTTGCATTGCAACAAATTGGTGTGCCGTATGATGAAGAATATGTGTACAATAATGGAAAATACTATTGTTCGGAATTGCTATATGACGCTTTCTTACATGCGAATAAAAAACCATTTTTTGAATTATTTCCCATGACTTTCAAATCCCCAAAATCAAACGAATTCTTTGAGGTATGGGCCGAATATTACAAAAAATTACACATGGAAATTCCGGAAGGCAAACTCGGGTGCAATCCTGGCGGCATTTCAACTTCAGCTAAATTGAAGATTATTGGAACGGTAAATTAAATCCAAAAAGGTATTTAGAATTGACGCATGATTTCCAAAATTTCTTGCTGAATGGAGATGCCTTTATCGTGTAAATACCATTTTTGCAATTCAATTTTTCCAGTTTCATCCACTACTCCGTGAGTGGCTTTGTATTCTTCAATCAATTGTTTAGCCCCAAGAGGACGAGGACCCCAATCGGCAACTACGTTTAATGTTTGAGCGTCTAAAATGATTAATTTTGGAATGGACTTTGCGCCGTTAGTTAGAAACAGCTGCATAAGAGCGTCATGATCATCTCGCAATACAATATTAAGTTGGATGGTATTTGATGCCTCACTCATTTTATTTAAAACCGGCAAAATTTGTGCCGCATCGCCGCACCAGCTTTCAGCTAATACCAACCAAATAACATTTTTAGAACTGTTTTGTAGCGTTTGAATGACTGCGTCGGTTAGGGTAATGGTTTTCTCCAAACGATTCATTCGGGTTTCGTTCAACTCGGCATAATGTGCTAATGCTTCCGAAAGATCATGTCCTGTTGGCTTCCCTTGTGCAACCAAATCCGAAGCTAATTTTCGGTATTCGGCATAAGAAAAACTATTTTGTATCGCATTTTGAATTATTTCTTTCATCATCTTTTTTTTATGCTACAAAAATAATTCAATTATTGGAAAATCTTGGTAAGATATGTTACACAAGAGCAGCGTTAATCGAAATTATTTAGGCTCATTATCACGCATGACTCTAAATTATACATTTGTTCGCATAAATGTTGCTTACATTTTTTTTAGGAAAAAACGAATTAACTATATTTGCACAACAAAACAATTCATTCTAATGAAGTACAAAAGAATTCTTCTAAAATTAAGCGGCGAAGCCTTAATGGGTGATCGCCAATATGGTATCGATCCCCAACGATTGGCAGAATATGCTACAGAGATCAAACAGATTCATGACAAAGGAATAGAAATCGCTATCGTTATTGGTGGAGGTAATATTTTTAGAGGAGTCTCAGGCGCAAGTAATGGAATGGACAGAGTGCAGGGCGATTATATGGGAATGCTGGCTACTGTAATTAATGGCATGGCATTACAAGGCGCCTTGGAAGAAGCAGGAATGCAGACGCGTTTGCAAACAGCATTAAAAATTGAAGCTATTGCTGAACCTTATATCAAAAGAAAAGCTACTCGCCATCTCGAAAAAGGACGAATTGTTATTTTTGGTGCAGGCACTGGAAATCCATATTTTACAACCGACACTGCAGCTGTATTAAGAGGTATTGAAGTAAGTGCAGATGTAATATTAAAAGGTACCCGTGTAGACGGTGTATACACATCGGATCCTGAAAAAAATGCAGATGCTGTAAAATTTGATTACATTTCATTTGAAGACGTATTGGCAAAAGGATTGAATGTAATGGATACGACCGCTTTTACATTGAGTCAAGAAAACAAATTACCAATAATTGTCTTTGACATGAATAAGGCCGGTAATTTATTAAAAGTATGTAACGGAGATACAGTTGGAACAACGGTAACCATATAAAGTGCGAAGTAAAAATTTAGAGAAATGACAGAAGAAATTAACTTTATTTTAGAAAGTGCTAAAGAAGCAATGTTGGGTTCTGTTGCCCATTTAGAAAAAGAATTTTTAAACATTAGAGCGGGCAAAGCTTCCCCTCAAATGCTTGGAGGTGTTTTTGTAGATTATTACGGTTCGCAAACACCCTTATCACAAGTCGCCAATATTAATGCTGCCGATGCACGAACACTAACGGTTACGCCTTGGGAAAAAAACATGTTGCATCCTATTGAAAAAGCCATCATGATTGCCAACTTAGGTTTAAATCCGATGAACAATGGTGATAATATTATCATCAATATCCCAGCGTTGACGGAAGAGAGAAGACGCGACTTAGTAAAACAAGCTAAGGCAGAAGCAGAAGAAGCAAAAATTGGAATTAGAAATCACAGAAAAGACGCCAATTCCGACATCAAAAAAGAAGAAAAAGAGGGCACTGCAGAGGACATCTGTAAAAAAGCAGAAGATGACGTTCAAAAATTAACGGATTCTTTTATTAAGAAAATTGACGATATTTTAGTTGTTAAAGAAGCTGAAATTATGAAAGTATAAATTTAAATCCCGATTCACACTCGGGATTTTTTATTTTAAATATCTTTGTGCTCTATAGAAAAATGCTCATGAACTATTTTTGGTCCATATTATGTTTACTTTTTTCTTCAAGCTTGATAGCACAAACCAATATCCATGGGCAGGTTATTGATTTTGACAGCACCGTCCCTATCGCATTTGCCCCGATTACCTACAATAAAACAACTATAAATGCCGATTGGGAAGGAAAATTTAATTTAATCGTTGAAGATGCCAAACTCCCTATAAAAGTTAATTACCCCGGCTATCACGAGAAAATAGCCTATCCCAATGTTTCAAATCCAAGGATTACCATTAAATTGATTCCTAATTTAAGCAGTAAACAAAAGGAAATTTATTCAGAAATTGAGGTAAATAACATCATAAAAAAGGTTATTGAAAATAAAAAAAAGAACGATCCTACAAAAGTCCTTTCTAGTTTTCAATATAAAAACTATGAATACCTTCAAGTAACCGCAAACCCCGATAGCATTTCGCCAAAAATAGATACGATCTTCAAAAATAGATGGCTTAGAAAACCCCTAATAAAAATTGACTCAACCAATTATAAATTCAAAAAAGTAGTTGAAAAACAACATTTGTATCAAACCGAAAAAGTAAATTTGATTCAGTTTGCGAATAATAAAAGTAAAGAAACCATTTTAGCCACACGAATGGCTGGGTTTGATCGGCCACTTTACGAATATCTCGGACTAAAATTGGTGTCCTATTCTGTGTATGAAAACCCAGTTGAAATACTCGAAATTCCGGTTCAAAACCCCATTTCAAACTACGGAAGACGACTGTATTCGTATAAATTGATTGATACTGTTTCCATTGCGGGACGGAAAGCATTTCGTATTTATTTCCAACCCAAAAAATTCAACGGAAATAAATTACGAGGTTTGTTGTATATCGATTCTGAAACCTATGCCATTTCAAAAGCATACTATCGGATTTATGGTGTGGTTAACATACAAGCCACCTACACCTTTAACTACTTAAAAGAGGAACAACTTTGGTTTCCTGAAAAGCGCTTTTTTAAAGTTCAGAAAGGTACAAATTATGACGACATCAATCTATTAGGCGGCACTTTAAAATTCAGTTCGTCTCTCGATTTTAGCAAACGCAAAGACGCTACCGACCAAACCTATTTATACCTCGAATCAATACCTTTTGATGTTGAAATAAACAAGCCAATAATCGTTTCAAAACCTACTATAAAAATTGAAGTTCCTGTAACGAGTTTAAAAAAATCAGGGGAATATTGGACAACTTTTACAAAAGACACCTTAGATCCACGAAAAATTAAAACCTATACGACTATTGATAGTCTATCCCTTTCAGAGAAAATCGAGCATAAAATTTTTCTGGGCCGAAAAATTATGAACGGTTATTTTCCTGTTTCTATAATAGATATCGACCTTAGAAGTCTTGTTAAATACAATCATTACGAAGGGTTTAGATTTGGATTGGGGGGCGTAACAAATAGCAAACTCTCTTCCCGATACAAGATTGCCTTTTATGGGGCTTACGGATTAAAAGATACAGAAACTAAGTATGGCATAACACCGTCTTATTTATCCGATAAAACCTCCGAAACGTGGATTAGTGCCTCATACTCAAATGAAATTACAGAAATAGCCCAAACTAATTTTGCAACAGATGCCCGACGGTTTAAGATATACGATCCCCGCCCCTTTAATATTACTACATTCTACAACAATAAAAACACTTCTATTTTTGTTGAAAGTAAAATTTTACCAAAAACAGCAAGCTATTTTGCACTAACAAACAGTAAAATTCAACCCTTATTCGACTATACTTTCGTAAACAATGGGATGGCCTATAACGATTATTCCATCACAGCGCTCCAACTGGGATTCCAATGGAACCCCTTTAGTGATTACATGCAAACTCCTTTTGAAAAAATTGAAATAGAAAAACGCCATCCAAAATTCTCTATCCAATATACCCAGACCTTGCCAAAAATTTTGGGCAATGACTTTGAATTTTCCAAGATAGATTTTAAAACCTATTACGAACTCCCTTATTTATCGGGACAAAAAAGCTCTGTTTTGGTGCAAACCGGAATTGCTTTCGGAGCGGTGCCAATTACTCATTTATACAGCATACAGCCCAATAATTTGAATCAAGATTCGGTATTGCAACGGATTACATTTTCTGGAAAAAATAGTTTTGAAACCATGTATTTCAACGAATTTTTCTCTAATAAATACGCTTCCTTACAACTAAAACACACCTTTAACAAAATACAATTGGCCCCAAAAATCAATCCAGAATTCACCCTAGTTACCCGCATGGCATTTGGCTCCAACAATCAAGCTACACAACACCTCGGAATTACCTATAACACCATGGAAAAAGGGTTCTTTGAAAGTGGTGTAGAATGCAATAAACTATTCAAAGGATTTGGATTAGTTGCCTTTTACCGATACGGACCCTATCAATTGGCAAATTTTGCAGACAACATCGCTTTAAAAATTTCTTTTCTGTTGGATTTAGGGATATAATTATCCATAAATTCTGCCTTTGTAAACCCATTAATTGAGCAAGAATCCCTACCTTTGCCACTTAATTTTTGAGAAATGTTAAAGTGGTTCAACACCAATTTTTGGGATTTTATCGCCAGTAAAATTTTACGAAACAGAATAGGTTTATTAGGAGTCGTTGCGCTATTTACCGTTTTTATGGCTTCGCAATGGAAGTATATAAAATTTACCAACACTGAAGCCAATCTGTTACCCGCCTCTGAAAAAGCAAATATAGAATACAATACTTTTTTAGAAAAATTTGGTGAGGAAGGCAACCTCATCGTAATTGGCATACAAGACCACCAAATTTTTACACCAAAAATTTATACTGCATGGGAGAAGTTGATGCTTCAGCTCAAAAAAAACCGAGAAGTCGACGGAATAATTTCGCTTAACGACTTAAAAAAATTACAAAAAAACGACAGCCTCTCTTCCTTTGAATTGACCGCATTAATTGATCCTTTACAAACAAAAAATGCTGCTTATTTAAACGAAAAAAAGAACGAATTACGTACCCAAATGCCTTTTTATGAAGGCTTATTGTACAACGACTCGGGAGTCATTCGATCGGCTATTTATTTGGATAAAAAAATTGTAAATACCCCCGAACGCAAAAATTTAGTGCTGCATAAAATTATACCCGCCATTGAAGCTTTTGAAAACGAAACAAAAGTAGATTTGCACGTTTCGGGTATGCCTTATATTCGATCGCTCAATTCTGAATATATCATTAGCGAAATTAGTCTCTTTATTGGAGCGGCATTGGGGATAACTTCTTTGATTTTCTTTTTCTTTTTTAGATCCTTCCGAACGACTTTAATTTCAATGTGTATTGTTATTATTGGCGTCATGTGGTCGTTTGGTTTCTTGGGATTACTGCGTTATGAAATTACCGTTCTAACTGCATTGGTTCCCACACTAATGATCGTCATTGGAATTCCAAATTGTATTTTCTTAACCAACAAATACCATCAAGAATGCAGAATACATGGCAATCAAGCGAAAGCATTAGTCCGTGTCATCACAAAAGTGGGAACACCTACCTTGATTACCAATCTTACCACTTCATTTGGTTTTGCAACGTTTATAGTAACCAATAATGAACTTTTAAAAGAATTTGGCGTGGTAACGTCTATCAATATTATCGCCTTATTCTTCTTGTGTCTTTTTGTAATTCCGGTAGCCTACAGTTACATGTCTATTCCCAAAGAACGCCATTTGGATCATTTGGAACGAAGCTATGCTGTTCGTTTTTTAAACTGGGTGCAAAAAACCATAAAAAACAGAAGAACCATAGTGTATGTTGTGGTAATCGTATTGCTAACTTCGGGCACTTTAGGGATTTTCAAAATGCGGATTTCTGGAAGTTTAATAGAAGACATGCCAAAAAAAGCAGCCTTCTATGATGATATTGTGTTTTTTGAAAAGGAATTTGATGGGGTTATGCCAATTGAAATACTAATTGACACCAAAAAGAAAAAAGGGGTCATGAAATTAGCAACCTTAAAAAGAATGGATGAGTTGCAACAAACGATTGATTCCATTCCCGAATTATCAAAACCGATTTCTATCGTTAATTTGGTCAAGTATTCTAAACAAGCTTATTATAATAATAATCCTGAATATTACGAATTACCTTCTTCACAAGAACAAGCTTTTATACTCTCTTTTGCCAAAAATTCGGTAAAAAACAGTCCAAACAATATGATGAAAAGTTATGTTGATGCAACGGGCCAATACACGCGAATTACTACTTTTATTAAAGATGAAGGCATCAATAATTTAGATTGGATTGAAGCAAAATTGCAGCGCAAAATCAACGAACTTTTCCCAAAAGAACGATACGCAGTTTCCATCACTGGAAAAGCGGTGGTGTTTCAAAAAGGAACTAAATATTTATTAGACAATTTACTGCAATCGTTGTTGTTGTCGGTATTCATAACGGCATTATTAATCGCCTTTATGTTTCGATCGCTTAAAATGATCTTGGTGGCTTTATTGCCCAATTTATTGCCTTTATTAATGACCGCCGGAATCATGGGGTATTTTAATATCCCGTTAAAACCTTCGACCATTTTAGTGTTTGGAATTGCTTTTGGACTATCTGTTGATGATACGATACGATTTCTAGCAGAATACCGTCAATCCTTAACGCGCAACCATTGGAAAATTAAAAAATCTGTTTTTGCAACCATTAACGAATCGGGGTTGAGTATGTTCTATACTTCGGTAGTTTTGTTTTCAGGATTTTCAGTATTTATGTTGTCTAGTTTTGGCGGAACCATTGCATTAGGCGGTTTGGTTTCCATCACATTATTGTTTGGCATGTTGTCAAATTTGGTCTTATTGCCTTCGTTAGTATTGACCCTAAATAAAAAATTGGCCAATGAGCAAGAATTTGTGGCACCAACCATCAACATCTTAAGTGATGAAGAAGTTGGCGCCGTCGCTAATATTAAAACAAATGGATTTTCTGAAGACGATTTTGAAGCAGAAAATTCAAACGAGAAATAATATATTTTTCCTTTAGTATTATCTTTGCCGAAGGAAAGAAAGAACCTACACAATAAACTTGAAAGCCTTATATAATATTGAAATTTTATGTAGGTTTGCATATAAATAAATTTGAAAATGAAACACTCAAAAGTAATAGACCTTTTAAACAGTTCGAAAACGCTACATGAAGTAACGGCTAAAGGTTGGGTTAGAACATTTAGAAACAATCAATTTATTGCGTTGAACGATGGTTCAACCCTACATAATATTCAGTGCGTTGTTGATTTTGAAAACACCGCAGAAGAAACCTTAAAAAGAATTACTACTGGAGCGGCTATTTGCGTTACCGGTACCTTGGCCGAAAGTCGTGGTGCGGGACAAAAAGTAGAAATTCAAGTCACCAAATTAGAAATTTTAGGGGATAGCGACGCGGAAAAATTTCCCATGCAACCCAAAAAACACTCGTTAGAATTTCTTCGTGAAAATGCGCATTTGCGAGTGAGAACAAATACTTTTGGAGCAGTAATGCGTGTGCGTTCAACCCTCTCTTTTGCGGTGCACCAATACTTTCAAGAAAAAGGGTTTTTCTATGTGAATACCCCTATCATTACTGGGTCAGATGCAGAAGGAGCCGGCGAAATGTTTCAAGTTACAGCACTACCTATTGATGGATCTGCACCCAGAACAGAAGACGGAGCCATCAACTATAAAGAAGACTTTTTCGGCAAACAAACCAATCTTACGGTTTCGGGACAATTAGAAGGCGAAACTTTTGCAATGGCATTGGGTCAAATTTATACGTTCGGACCTACGTTCCGTGCGGAGAATTCCAACACCTCACGTCACTTGGCCGAATTTTGGATGATTGAGCCAGAAGTAGCGTTTAATGATTTAGCGGATAACATGGATTTAGCCGAAGATTTTATTAAATATGTCATCAAATATACCGTTGATAAATGTGGCGACGACTTGAAATTTTTAGAAGGTCGACTACTCGAAGAAGAAAAAGCAAAACCACAAGCCGATCGAAGCGAAATGGCGTTGTTAGAAAAATTAAACTTTGTATTAGAAAACAACTTCAAACGCGTTTCTTATACCGAAGCTATTGATATTTTAAAAGATTCTACTCCCAATAAAAAGAAAAAATTCCAATACATTATTAACGAATGGGGTGCCGATTTACAAAGCGAACACGAACGTTTCTTAGTAGAAAAACACTTCAAATGTCCGGTAATATTATTTGATTATCCTGCAAAAATAAAAGCGTTTTATATGCGTTTAAATGAAGACGGAAAAACGGTGCGCGCCATGGATATCTTATTCCCGGGAATTGGAGAAATTGTGGGCGGTTCGCAAAGAGAAGAACGCTATGACGTATTGGTAGAAAAAATGAAAGCCTTAGGTATCGACGAGGAGGAATTGTGGTGGTATTTGGATACCCGAAGATTTGGATCTGCCGTACACTCAGGATTTGGATTAGGATTTGAACGTTTGGTACTTTTTGTAACAGGAATGACCAACATTAGAGACGTAATACCGTTTCCAAGAACCCCACAGAACGCAGAGTTTTAATAAGGCATTAGCATTAGGCATTAGGCAATAGGCTTAAAGTATAATGCAAAAAGCTTAAAGCTAAATATAATGTTAAAACACAGTTTACAGTTCAAATTATCGCAAAAATTATCGCCGCAACAAATTCAGTTGATGAAGTTGATTCAATTGCCTACTCAAGCTTTTGAACAGCGTCTTCAAGAGGAATTAGTGGAGAATCCCGCATTAGAAGAAAGCAGCAAAGAAGAGGAATATGAGCGCGATGATTATGAAGTAAACGCCAATGAAGATGATTATGATGATTTTGACAACGACCGTATTGATGCTCAAGACATTAATATCGACGAATATTTAAGCAACGACGAAACCCCAGATTACAAATACCAAATCAACAATTACAGCGATGACGATGAAGACCGATCCACTCCATTTGCTGCACCTGTTAGTTTTCACCAAGATTTAATCAATCAGTTAAACACGTTTATTTTACGGGAAGACGAACGGGATATTGCCGAATTTTTGGTGGGCAGTATTGACGATATGGGTTACATACGAAGAACCACACAAGATATCGTAGACGATTTAGCTTTTACACAAGGTATTTATACAGATGAAGCCTCTGTCGAACGCATTTTACATTTGGTGCAAGAATTGGAACCTGTGGGCGTAGGCGCACGCGATTTGCAAGAATGCCTGTTGCTTCAATTAAAACACAAAACGCCTTCAGAAGGACTTGTATTGGCCATCAACATTATCGAACAACAGTTTGAAGCGTTCAGTAAGAAACATTATGATAAATTGTTGCAAAAATTTGATGTTTCCCAACAACAACTCAAAAAAGCAATTGATGAAATTGAAAAACTAAATCCGAAACCAGGAGGTAGTTTTGATGGCAATCAAAAAATGATCGAACACATTGTGCCAGATTTTACCATTCGAATTGTCGACGGCGAATTGGAATTGCTATTGAACGGAAGAAATGCTCCAGAATTGCACGTGTCCAAAGATTATCAGGAAATGTTGCGAAGTTACAAAGACACGGCCGATCGGTCCACAGCACAAAAAGAGGCCGTACAATTTATCAAACAAAAATTAGATTCAGCCAAATGGTTTATTGATGCCATCAAGCAGCGAAACGAAACGCTGTATGTTACCATGAATGCCATCATGTACTATCAGCGGGACTATTTTTTGGAAGGAGAAGAAGCTAAACTTCGCCCAATGATTCTAAAAGATATTGCCGACCTCGTAGGCTTAGATATTTCTACCATTTCTCGCGTGGCCAATAGCAAATATGTTGACACGCCTTATGGAACCAAATTAATCAAAGAATTTTTCAGTGAATCGATGACCAATGATCAAGGGGAAGAAGTTTCAACCATAGAGATAAAAAACATTTTACAACAGGTCATATCAGAGGAAGACAAAAAGAAACCATTACCCGATGACCAATTGGCCGAAATTTTAAAAGAAAAAGGGTATCCTATTGCGCGTCGAACCATCGCAAAATATAGAGAACAATTAGACATTCCTGTTGCCCGTTTGCGAAAAAAAATATAAGATGGACGCTAAAAAGATTTTACCTGTTTTTTCCTATGTTTTTCATCCCATCTTTATTTCCTTATACGGAACATTATTTTTCTTTGCCATTGCGAAAAATTTCTACTACGCCCCTCAAATTTACGTGACATTACTACAAGTTGTTATCGTAACACTCTTACTGCCGTTGTCGATGTATTTTTTATTTCGCTCGTTGGGCAAGCTGCAATCGTTTACCGAAGCCAGTTTAAAAGAACGACAAATGCCGATTGCCATTCAGGCTTTATTACTGCTTTTATTAGTTAAGTACAGTATTTCGAAAGAAGTTTTTACGGAATTGTATTATTTCTATTTTGGAGGCTTAATCAGCGCCGTGTTAATGCTTGCTGCTGTTTTGCTTAAATTTAAGGCCAGTTTACACATGATGGGAATTAGTGCTTTAACGGCTTTTATTTACGGTTTGAGCAGCTATTATCAATTGCCTTTTACGTATAGTATTGGCTTATGCATTCTTTTTATGGGATGTGTAGCCTCTTCAAGATTGTATAAAAAGGCGCATACTCCCATTGAATTAGTGGCTGGGATACTTCTGGGCATGCTTCCTCAAGTAGTACTGATGGCGTATTGGCTATAGAATATAGAATTTTAAACCAATGTGTAGGGCCGAAGAATTATTTTCAACAGCTGTTTTGTTTTTTTCAAAGATTGGCTGTAACCCATAATAGATATAGGGATTCCAGTTATTGAATCCAAAAGAAACATATACCCCATATTGCCAATCATTCAACCTACTTTTGAGATTTTCAGACTTGTTTCCTTGGGTATCCGATTCATAATTGAGTTTTCCATTCAACAAATAACTCGCTTTTATCCCCGTATGGATGCGCCAAAATTTATGACTTTCAGGAGTCGCATTGCGCCAGCGGATTTCAATGGGCATTTCCAAATAATGCAATTGCATACTGCTTCTCACTTCGTCTGGGATTGCAATAGTGGGCAAGGAAATGGCTTGTAGGCTTATGTTCTGCTTGATATCCGTATAAGCGTAACCCAATCCGGGAGCAATTGACCAGTGTCTGTTTTTAGTAAAAGGAAAATCTCTGAAAAACCCTGCCGTAAATCCTGTAGAAAAAGAATATTGACTGGCATTCTCGGGTTTGTTTTGCAATAAGTTATAGGACACCGAAACATACACCTGATCTTCTCTAAATAAAGAATCGACTGCATTCCCTTCGGTTTGTGCAAAACCAAGGCTCGATACTAATAGAAATAGGTAACAAATTCTATTCATGTGTTGCTATGCATTGAAAATCAGCAGAGAGGAAGGGATTCGAACCCTCGATACAGTTACCCATATACAAACTTTCCAGGCTTGCTCCTTCAACCACTCGGACACCTCTCTAAATTCTATGTAAAATAAGTAAAAAAAAAACGGCTGTGAAAATTTTAAAGCAATTATTACAGCATTTCGCCTCGAATAGCTGTTTCAAACTGGGATTTAAAACTATTATGAGGACCATTTTGCCCAAGCAGATACATTAATTTAGTAATGGCCGCTTCAGTAGTAATATCTTTTCCCGAAATGACGCCAATGTTTTTTAATTGCGTACTCGTTTCATAATTGCCCATGGCGACACTACCGCCGCTGCATTGGGTAACATTTACGATGTGAATGCCTTGCTGTATAGCTTGGTGTAAAGCATCAACAAACCATTTTTCAGTGGGTGCATTTCCAGAGCCATAGGTTTCCAATACAATGCCTTTTAGATTTGGAATCGCAAAGAAAGAGGTCAATACTTTTTCATTGATGCCCGGAAACAATTTTAAAATCGCCACATTGTCATCAAAATTCGTATTAACGGAAAACGCTTGCTCTGTTGGAGTTGTTTTTAATGCTTCGCTATTAATCCGTAAATGCACGCCCGACTCGGCAAGTTCAGGAAAATTGGGCGAAGTAAACGCATTAAAATGTTCGGCGCTAATTTTAGTCGTTCTGTTTCCTCGGTACAATTTATACTCAAAATACAAACATACTTCTTGAATAACCGGTTGGTTATTTTCTTGAAGAGCAGCTACTTGAATGGCCGTAATTAAATTTTCTTTGGCATCGGTGCGCAAATCCCCTATGGGCAATTGCGAACCCGTAAAAATTACCGGTTTTGCAAGATTTTCCAACATAAAACTCAAGGCCGACGCACTATATGACATAGTATCCGAACCATGCAACACCACAAAACCATCAAATTTTGAATAATTTTCTTGAATAATAGTGGCTATTTTCAACCAACCCGATAGCTTCATATTGGAGGAATCTATGGGTGTTTCAAAGGAAATGGTTTCAATATCGCAATCTAAAAGTTGTACTTCAGGGATACGGCTCAACAATTCATTAAAATCAAATGCAATCAAGGCACCTGACGTAAAATCCTTGACCATTCCGATAGTTCCACCGGTATAAATGAGCAGTATTCTTGCTTTAAGCGATGTCATGCGTGTATTTCAGTTTGTTTACCACAGGATTAGCATACATGGCTAAAAATCCTGCCTTCATGGTTTCATTTTCAGCATCAATTCGCATTTCTAAACGGCGTTCAAACAACTGTCGTTCTTTATCATCATACAAATGCGCAAAGGTTGTCGTGTTGTTCAAAATATCGTAAGCAATGAAATTGGTAGGCCATAATTTATAGGATTGCAAAATTGAATCATCAATCACTTGAGCCAAAGCTTGTATTTGCTTGTTGTTGTTGTCGTTTTCGGCTTTAATTTTATCGTATTCGTTTTCTAGTATATCACCTACATGGATGTGAATGCGCTTTTTTTGTCCGATAATACCGCTCAATAACGTGATAAAATCTTCATTTTTCTCTTTAATATAAACTTCGTCTTTTGAAAGCGCTAAAAGTTGTGGCATTTTTAAAGCATCGGTTGGATCATATTCGTATGAAATAGAAACCGGAACAATTTTTAATTTCTTGAAAAAATCCATGCAATTTTCCTCATCAGAAGCCATGGCAATCATTTTTAACACCCCTTGATGGGTGGCATCGTTACCGTCTTTGGTTCGTCCTTCCCGTTGTGCTATCCACACCGAACGGTTTTCCTTAGACAACAATTGGTACATGAATTCGGCCATTAGCTTTGAGCTTAACAACAGTTCGCGGGGCGATATACCTCGCTTAACCAAAAAATTACGATTGAGTTTCGATAATTTCAACAAGAACTCTTTTTGCACCAAATTATCGCCAATAGCTGAAGCCGTCATGACAAGTCCGTGATCAAACAACGAAACATTTAACAAGGAAGTATCTAAGATGATATCGCGGTGGTTTGAAATGAACAAATAAGGAGTGTTGGGCTCTAATTTTTCAAATCCAGAAGTCGTTAAACCTTCCGAGCTTCGTTCTAAAACGCGTTGTATGGATTGGTACACAAAATTAATTTGAAAATCCCGTATCGAATGGGTTCTGCTTAGTTGTTCCTTCCAAGTCGATTCGTCAATTTCTGGAAATGTAAAATCCATCATCGCCTTCATCATTGGATGGTGCAAGAGCGATTTTAAAGCTTCATTAACTTCGGAATCGTAAAACGGACGTATCGAATCGAATTTTGTCATGCTAATTTTGGAAACAATTCACAAATGAACAAAAATTTTATGACTTGTCCTTTAATTTTGAATTAAATTCCGAAAATTTGTTTCGAATTTTCAGTAGTTATTGCTGCAATTTCTGCAACAGAAAGACCATAAATTTCGGCCAATTTTTGAGCCACTAAAAGGGTATAGCTGCTTTCATTTCGTTTTCCCCTATGTGGTACTGGAGCCAAATAGGGCGAATCGGTTTCAAGAACAATATTTTTCAAATCGATTTCATGCAAAAACTGATCAATTTTGCCATTTTTAAAAGTAGCCACTCCTCCAATTCCTAATTTCATTCCTAATGAAATCGCTTTTTGGGCTTGATCTAAATCGCCCGTAAAGCAATGGAAAATACCAAATAAATCTGTGGCTTTCTCCCTTTCTAACACTTCAAAAACTTCGTCAAAAGCATCGCGGCAATGAATGTTGATTCCTAATTTGTGCTTTTTTGCTAATTGAATTTGATATTGAAAAGCATGTTGCTGCTCTTTTAAGAAAGTTTTGTCCCAAAATAAATCCATCCCAATTTCGCCAACAGCATAAAATTTATTTGAGGCTAGCTGGCGTTCCACATGGGCTAGCTCTTCCAAATAATTCTCCTTTACATACGTAGGATGTAACCCCATCATGAGAAAAACATTTTCGGGATATTGTTTTTCTAATGCATACATTTTTTGGGTATACGTAGAATCGATTGAGGGCACAAACATTCTAGAAACTCCAGCTTGTATGGCGCGTTGCACCATTTCATCTCGATCCTCATCAAACTCTTCTGAATACAAATGGGTGTGGGTATCGGTTAAAATTAGTGTCAAGTCCAAAGTGTCAAGTTTATGTTGTGATGCATGTTGTTTGTAGTGCAAAGTTAATAAAAGTATTATGATTGAAGTAGTAAGAATTGATATTAGAATATTCCGACGAAACCTGAAACAAATAAATGATTTACCGAATAAGTATTGAAGCAATTTTATATTTTTGACCTATGGAAGATTTGCAAGATTTTTTAAAGGAAAAACACTATAAAAAAATAAAGTTTACGGTTTTAATAACGCAACATTTACTCATACAAGGTAAAATAAATGGCGTAAAAGGGAACTTTATTCTAGATACTGGAGCCAGCAACAGTTGTGTAGGTTTTGAAAGTGTTGCGCGCTTCTTGTTAAACGCACAATTTTCGGAAACCAAAGCCGCAGGTGCTGGTGCAGTGGGGATGGAAACACAATTGGCCAAAAATAACGATGTTCAATTGGGCCGGTGGAAAAATAAATTTCACCTCATTGTTTTCGATATGAGTCATGTAAATGAAGCCTTAATCCAATACAAAACGAAAGCAGTAGATGGAATTATTGGTGCCGATGTATTGCTCAAAGGGAAAGCGATTATCGATTATTGCAATCACTATTTATACCTACAATAAATCAATTTTTATGATTTTTCTTTAATGTTCTGAAGGCAAGAATTGTACTCAGTAACATGAGAATCCCTCCCAATACAAACGGGGCACCTGGGAAAATAAATGGTGCTTCATTATGGGTGAAAAAGTAAAAAACAGAGGCCATCATAGGAGGTCCCACAATCGCGGAAGCACTCATTAAACTGGTCAATGTCCCTTGGATCTCCCCTTGTTCTGATGGATCAACTTGCTCTGAAACAACAGCTTGTAAAGCGGGGCCCGCAATTCCTCCTAAACAATACGGAATTAAGAAAACAAACATCATCCAACTTTCGGTTGCAAAAGCAAATAAAAACATGCCAATAGTATATAACCCCAATCCAAAATAAATACTTTTTACATTTCCGATTTTTGGATTTATCCATCGTATCAGTCCACCTTGAACGATTCCTACTAACAATCCAATTATCCCTAATGAAATTCCAACCATTTTTTCATCCCAATTGAATTGGTACATGGTAAAATAATTCCAATTGCTTTGCACCGCATGTGATCCCACGTAGAGAATAAAAATAGCCACAATTAATCCGATCAAGTTGGGATATTTTTTTAAATGCAGAAAGGCGCCAATTGGATTCGCTCGTTTCAATTCAAAGGGTCTTCTTTTCTCTTTATCTAACGATTCTGGCAGTATAAAATAGCCGTACAAAAAGTTGAGCATGCATAAAATTGCTGCCGCTATAAATGGAATTCTAGTTCCAAATTGCCCTAGCAATCCTCCAACAACAGGTCCGATTATAAATCCGAGTCCGAATGCCGCTCCCATTAATCCAAAATTTTTAGCACGATTTTCATGGGTACTCACATCGGCTATATAGGCAGAAGCTGTAGTAAAACTTGCACCGGTTATACCGGAAAGGATTCTTCCGATGAACAACCAAACGATAGTGGGTGCATAGGCCAACAATAAAAAATCCAATGAAAAACCAAATAAAGAAATAAGCAAAACGGGTCTTCTACCGAATTTGTCGCTTAAATTACCTACAACAGGCGCAAAAATAAATTGCGTAATGGCATACGAAAATGTTAACCACCCACCATATTTTGCCGCTTCACTAATATCCCCATTGATGAGTTCTTTAATCAAATTTGGAACCACCGGAATAATTATACCCCATCCAATGACATCTAAAAGTACTGTAATAAAGATAAAACCTACCGCTGCTTGTTTTTTTGATTTTTTCATGACTGCTAATTGAAGTACAAAGAAAGGAAAAATCCCAAACTCATTTGGAATTTGGGATTTTATATTCAAACAAACCTACAGATTTTGGAAACCTTGTAGGATCGTTAATGTATTATAATTCTAACGCTTTTTTCACATTACCACCCATTAAAATTTCTGCTGGGTTTTCTAATGCTTCTTTAACGGCAACTAAGAACCCTACAGACTCACGACCATCGATAATTCTGTGGTCATAGGATAAGGCAACATACATTACAGGAGCAATCACAATTTGACCGTTTTTAACGATCGCACGTTCTACTACATTGTGCATACCTAAAATACCCGATTGAGGCGGATTGATGATAGGTGTAGATAACATACTTCCAAAAACACCCCCATTTGAAATGGTGAATGTTCCACCCGTCATTTCATCTACTGTGATTTGTCCGTCACGCGCTCTGATTGCTAAGCGTTTGATTTCTGCTTCCACTCCTCTGAACGATAAAGTTTCAGCATTTCTCATTACAGGAACCATCAATCCTTTTGGACCTGAAACGGCAACCGAAATATCACAAAAATCAAATGAAATTTTTTCTTGACCATCGATCATTGAATTCACATCGGGATACAATTGTAACGCACGTGTAACGGCTTTTGTGAAGAACGACATAAAGCCCAATCCCAATCCGTGTTTTGCTTTAAATTCTTCTTTGTATTGATCACGCAAAGCGTAAATAGCTGTCATATCTACTTCATTGAAAGTAGTTAACATCGCTGTTTCATTTTTAGCCGCCACCAAACGTTCTGCCACTTTTCTACGCAACATAGAAAGTTTTGTACGCTCTGAACCACGGTTACCACCTGTTGGTGTTCCCATAGATGGTACTGCGTTTACAGCATCATCTTTAGTGATTCTACCGCCTTTACCTGTACCAACTATTTCTGAAGGTTGGATGTTTTTTTCTTCTAATATTTTTTTTGCTGCAGGCGAAGGTGCTTGCGTTGCATATGTTGTTGCTGGAGCTGGAGTCGCTGCTGGAGCTGTTGCTTTTGGAGCTTCAACCACTTTTGCTTCTTCTTTTGCTGGAGCTCCACCGTCTGGTTTAGCTGCAGCTGTATCGATTAAACAAACTACAGCGCCTACTGCTACTGCATCGCCTTCTTCTGCTTTTAATGTAATTATTCCGCTGGCTTCAGCAGGCAATTCTAGAGTTGCTTTATCGGAGTCAACCTCAGCAATTGCTTGGTCTTTTTCAACATAATCTCCGTCTTTTACTAACCATGTAGCAATTTCTACTTCTTTAATTGATTCCCCTGGAGATGGGACTTTCATTTCTAAAATCATATTCTTTTTATTTTAAAAAGTTTACCCTTTGATCGTTCGATAATTTGAACAAGGGGGCTAATTGAGTTGTTGTTATTGAAATAATGTTTTATCAAATACCATTGCAATGGCGTTCTTTTGACGTTTTTTAGAACGTTCATAACTTCCTGCTGCCGGTGCACTGTATGCTTTTGGCGAAGCCAATCTTAATTTTACAAGATCAAAATTTAGTAACATGTGGCTGTAAGCTCCCATGTTTTTAGGCTCTTCTTGTGCCCATACATAATCATCAACATTAGGATAACTAGCAATAATAGCTTTAATTTGATCCACTGCTAATGGAAATAATTGCTCCAAACGAACTACCGCCACATCTTTTCTGGCTAATTCTTCTCTTTGAGCTATAATGTCATAGTAGACTTTTCCTGTACAGAATACTAATGTTTTAATCGCTTTTTTATCGGCAACTTTTGGATCATCTATCACTTCTTGGAAATGTCCGTTAGCTAAATCGTCCACCGAAGATACTACATCGGGATGACGTAATAAACTTTTTGGAGAAAATACAACCAAAGGCTTACGGAATTCTGTTTTCAACTGTCTTCTCATCAAGTGGAAAAAGTTGGCAGGCGTAGTAACATCGGCGATATACATATTATGTTTCGCACACAATTGTAAATAACGCTCCATACGAGCGGATGAATGCTCTGCTCCTTGGTTTTCATAGCCATGAGGCAATAACATCACCAAACCGTTTTGGTTGTTCCACTTGTCTTCACCTGCTGAGATATATTGGTCAATCATAATTTGGGCCCCGTTAGAGAAATCACCAAATTGGGCTTCCCAAATCACCAAGGTTTTTGGTGAGGCCAATGCATAACCATATTCAAATCCTAATACCCCATATTCTGAAAGGTGCGAGTTGTAGATATAAAAGTTTCCTTTTTTGTCTTTAATTTGATCTAATAAGATGACTTCTTCTTCCGAATCTTCAACTTTTACTACCGCATGACGGTGTGAAAAAGTTCCGCGTTCCACATCTTGTCCAGAAATACGCACATCAAAACCTTCTTTTAATAAGGATCCGTAGGCTAGTAATTCGCCCATGGCCCAATCAAGTGTATTGGTTTCCACCATATTTTTTCGATCGCCAATTAACTTGGTAATCTTATTAATGAATTTTTTATCACTTGGAAGTTCGGTGATGGTTTTAGCAATTTCGGTCAATTGTTTTTTATCAAACGAAGTATCAAATTTTTGAAGCATTACATCATCCGAAACTTGCTTGTAACCTTCCCATTCATTTTCCATGAAAGGCGTAATTACGGTCAAGTCTTTCTTACGAGACGCTTCTAAATTTTCGTCTAGTTTGGCTTTATAGGCCTCTTCCAATTCTTTAACATAGCTCGTAGAAATTACATTTTCTTGTGTTAATTTCTCGGCATAAATGTCTCTCGGGTTTTTATGTTTTGCTATGGCTTTGTATAAAATTGGCTGCGTAAATCGAGGTTCATCACCTTCATTGTGTCCATATTTTCTGTACCCTAACAAATCGATAAATACATCTGTTCCAAACTCCATGCGGTAATCTAATGCAAATAACATTGCGTGAACAACGGCTTCTGCATCGTCTGCATTGACATGCAACACAGGAGACAAGGTTACTTTTGCCACATCGGTACAATAGGTAGACGAACGCGCATCTAAATAATTCGTAGTAAACCCAACTTGGTTGTTGATCACCAAATGTATGGTTCCTCCGGTTTTGTATCCGTCTAATTTGGCCATTTGAATGATCTCATATACGATACCTTGACCGGCAACTGCGGCATCCCCGTGAACGGCAATTGGCAATACTTTTGAAAAATCATTGGGATAATTTCTATCTTGTTTGGCTCTTGTAATTCCTTCAATAACGGCACCTACGGTTTCTAAGTGCGAAGGATTTGGCGCTAAATTTAAATTGATCTTTTTACCCGAATCGGTCACACGATCTGAGGTTAAACCTAAATGGTATTTTACATCCCCATCAAAGTTTGCGTCTTCGTCATAGTCTTTTCCATCAAACTCAGAGAAAATGTTTTGGGTGTTCTTTCCAAAAATATTGGCCAATACATTCAAACGACCTCTGTGTGCCATTCCCATTACAAATTGCTCCACACCTTTATCCGCTGCGGCTTCTACTAAAGCATCTAATGCAGGGATTACAGCTTCACAACCTTCTAACGAAAAACGTTTTTGACCCACATATTTGGTATGTAAGAAGTTTTCAAATGAAACCGCTTCGTTTAATTTTTTTAGTATGTGCTTTTTCTTGTCAGCTGAAAAATTGGGTAAATTATCATTAATGTCTAAGCGATTTTTGATCCATTCCAATTTGTGCGGCTCACGAATGTACATGTACTCAACCCCTATCGACTGACAATATACATTTTCTAAATGCTTGATGATATCCGACAAAGAAGCCGGCTTCATATTGACCATTTTTGCAGCATCAAAAACAGTAGGTAAATCGGCTTGTGATAATCCGAAATTTTCTAAAGCTAATGATGGTCCGTGAACTCTTCGGTCTCTTACAGGATTTGTTTTGGTAAATAAATGGCCTCGTGTTCTATAGCCTTCAATTAATTTGAGGACATTGAACTCTTTTTGCATTTTTTCAGAAATTTCTCCCGAATCACCCGAAGCGGCAAAAGCTACTTGTTGTGCTACTTCTTCCGATCCATAATGGGCTTGCGCAAAATCAAAACCTTGAAAAAAACTTCTCCAGCTGGGCTCTACGCTATCTGGATTTTGTAGATATTGTTCATATAAATCGGCAAAAAAAGCCGTGTGTGCAGCGTTTAAAAAGGAAAACCTATCCATATCGTGTTGTCTGAAAGACCTTTTAATTAAAAATTTTACGCAAAAGTAAAACATTTTATGATAATCTTTCAAGGATTTTTATACTTTTATGCCAATAATTTTTCGAAAACCGAATTATGAAAAAGAATTCTGCAATAAATTTAACAGTTTTATTAACTATTGTGTTTTTATTTGGTTTGAAACGTGAAATTTATGCACAAGAAATTCCAGTTCTTAAGACAAAAAGTGATTTTTTTACCCGTGTACAATTTGGAGGCGGATTGGGTCTAAGTGCCGGAAATGGATATGCTGATATCATGGTTGCTCCTAGTGCGATTTATAATTTTAACGCATTTGTATCAGCCGGTTTAGGACTGCAATATAACTATGTAAAACAACGCAATCTCTACAGCGCCAATATGTATGGCGGTAGTTTAATTGCCTTGTTTAACCCCATGGAAGACCTCCAAATTTCAACCGAGTTAGAGCAGTTGCGTGTCAATCGAACCTTTACGGGTGCCTTAGGAAATAATAGTGCCGGTTTTTGGAATACCGCCTTGTTTGTAGGTATCGGTTATCGCAACGAAAATGTAACCATGGGACTTCGTTACAATGTGCTTCATAAAGACCGAGAAAATGTTTACACCGAAGCGTTTATGCCTTTTGTAAGGTTGTATTTTTAATTAAAATCATTGTACCCTTAAAATATTTAAATCCTTTTTTGACACCATACATCATGAAACATATTATTTATTGCCTATTCGCCCTAATTGCTTCCGCATCAATTTCCGCTCAAAATGAAATAAAATCGGGACCAATGGTTGGCTATTGCGAAATGAAAGAAGCTATGATATGGCTGCAAACAACACGTGACGCTGTGGTCGAGATTGAATATTTTGAAAAGGAAAATCCTACAAAAATATTTAAAAGTGCCTCGTATCCAACCCGAGCTGAAAATGCTTTTACCTGTCATATTTTATTGAATGAATTGAGCCCTGGTAAAAAATACCTGTACACCATTTTTGTGGATAAAAAGAAAATTACGTTTCCCTATGAAACGTCATTCACTTCCAAAAAAATATGGCAATGGAGAGAACAAGCTCCCGATTTTACAATTGCTCTTGGTAGCTGCGCATACGTCAATGAAGAAGCCGTAGATCGGCCTGGTAAAGGCTATGGTTCCAATTATTCCATTTTTGAATCTATAGCGAATAAAAATCCAGATATTATGCTTTGGCTGGGAGACAACATCTATTTGAGAGAAGCTGATTGGGATAGTAAAACAGGAATTTATCACCGTTACACCCATTCGCGTTCCCTAAAAGAACTACAACCTTTGTTAGCAAAAACACAAAATTTTGCCATTTGGGATGACCACGATTTTGGGTCAAATGATAGCGATAGAAGCTTTTACAACAAACACCTTACACAGCAAGCATTTAAAGACTTTTGGGCAAATAAATCCTATGGCTTAGACGCGCTGCAGAAAGAAGGTATTCATTCTGTGTTTAATTGGTCGGATGCCGATTTTTTTCTTTTAGACAATCGTTTTTTTAAATCTCCAAACGACAGAAAAACAGGGGAAAGAACGATATTAGGAAAGGAACAACTTGAGTGGTTAATCGATGCGCTGTCTTCATCTAAAGCATCCTTCAAAATTATTGCAATTGGCGGTCAAGTGTTAAATACTGCCGCAAGATTTGAAAATTATGCGTGTTATAATGAAGAAAAAAAATATTTATTAGATCAAATTAAAGCGAACAACATAAAAGGCGTTGTATTTCTAAGTGGCGATAGGCATTTTTCAGAATTATCTAAAATTGCTGTTACTGAAACTACCGCGATTTATGATTGGACCGTTTCGCCATTAACCTCTGGGATTGGCACATCCTATAAAGACGACATAAATACAAATAGGGTTGAAGGAAGTTTGTTTGCCGAAAACTGCTTTGGTATGATTTCTTTTTCTGGAAAAAAGGAGAAAAGACAACTTAAACTAACCTTATTCAACAAAGATGGCATAGAATTATGGCATAAAGTGATCTTGAAAAGTGAATTGGACTAATTAATACTTGTTCCGAAACCACACCTTTTGCCACTCCCGTTTGAGTACCAAAAAAGCAACTTGTTCCGATAATTCTACCAAATCAGAACCGTCTAATTTTTTGATCTGTTCTTCCGATACGTCAATGATATATAACAAATTCAAATATTCAGCAAATTTGTATTGAATGAGTTTGTAGATTTTTTCTTGCACTAAATTTTTAAACTCAAACGGAAAAATACTCGCCGGGACATCTAGGGGTTCGTTTGCCAAAGCAAAATCTTTGTTGACCTGCTCAATCAGTTTAAAGTACAAGGCTTCTTCTTCGGCTTGCGAAATTAAGGCGTCAATATCTATTGGATTTATAAAATTCATTTACAGTATTATTGACACATTATCAAATTAATAAATTGGCATATTGTTACACGTTTCTCCCCATTAAACTCTCGCCAAAAGCTTTCAAAATAACTTTCTTGTCGGGCGAAATATCCATTTTTTCTAGGGTTTCAAACGCTTTAAAGGTGTACTCTTGAATGGCTTTTTGGGTGGCCTCACTAGCACCCGACGCATTAAAAATACCGGTAACTGTAGCTATTTTTTCTTGACTATCTGTAGGCTGACTTGCAAATAAATGCGCCAATAGTTGCTGGGTTTCTCCATCTGCAAATTGCATAGCTTTTAAATACAAATAGGTTTTTTTATTTTCAATAATGTCGCCTCCTACTTGTTTGCCAAAGGTTTCCGGGTTTCCAAAGGCATCTAAATAATCGTCTTGTAATTGAAAGGCAAGGCCTAAATTCAATCCAAAATCATAGATTAAATTGGCGTTTTCATCGGAAGTTTCGGCTACGATTGCTCCCATTTTCATAGCAGCGCCAACCAATACGGCCGTTTTGTATTCGATCATTTTTAGATATTCAGGAATCGTGACATCGTTTCGCAGCTCAAAATCGACATCGTATTGCTGTCCTTCGCAAACTTCTAAAGCCGTTTTACTGAATAATTTTGCTAATTTTTGAAAGGTTTCGGGTTTGTAATTTTCAAAGAATTGGTACGCTAGTATAAGCATCGCATCACCCGACAATATTCCCGTATTCAAATCCCATTTTTCATGAACGGTTTGATGCCCTCTGCGCAACGGAGCATCGTCCATAATGTCATCGTGAATTAATGAAAAGTTATGAAATACTTCAATGGCAGTAGCCGCGGGAATAGCCTTTTCACAAGATACATTAAATACTTCAGTAGCCATTAAGGTCAAAACCGGTCGCATTCGTTTTCCACCCAACGACAAAATATATTGAATGGGCTCGTATAAATTTTTGGGTTCTTTATGGGCCACAATTTGTGAAAAATGATGGCTCACTTTTTCTTGATAGTAGGAAACTGAATGCATACTGCTGAATTTTTGGCTAATTTACTTCAATAATCTGAAACGGAACAAATTAATCAACTGTTAAATTTACGTAAAAACTATGGAAACTATTTTTGTGTTAATAGTTTCCGGTGTATCTTTGCCGCGAACAAAACTATAATAGTTTTACTTCAAGACAAAAAAACAGTAATGAAAGACCAAATTTTACGTAAAGCAACAGACCTCTTTTTAACACTCGGATTCAAAAGTGTTACTATGGATGATATTGCGACAGAAATGGGTATTTCAAAAAAAACCATTTACCAACATTATAGCAATAAAGATCAATTGGTAGAGGCCTCAACAATGCATTTGTTTGAAACCATATCGTGTGGAATTGATCAAATTTGTGCTTTGGGGAACAATCCGGTGGAAGAGTTGTTTTTGATTAAAGATTTTGTCATGAAAAACTTAAAAAACGAAAGCGCTTCCCCTATCCATCAATTGCAAAAATATTATCCGAAAATACATAAATCATTAATGATACGGCAATTTGATAAAATGGGCGATTGTGTAATTGTTAATTTAGAAAAAGGGATTGCTCAAGGGTTATTTAGAAATGAAATTAACACCTCATTAATTGCACGCTTTTATTTTGCCGGCATGACCAGTTTAAAAAATACTGAACTATTTCCCCCTGACGAATTTCCGTCACTAACAACACAAATCGCTTATTTAGAATATCATTTAAGAGGCATTTGTACCGAAAAAGGAATTCAAAAACTAGAACAATTATTACATTAGAATTATAAACATATGAAACAAAAATTAACTGTACTCTGTCTTCTAATGGTCTCCTCACTTTGGGCACAAGAAGCAAAAATTTCCTTTTCTTTCACATTAGAACAAGCCATAGAGCATGGGGTGAAAAACAATTATTCCATGATCAACGCCAATAGAGATGTTGCCGCGGCAAAAAAGAAAAAATGGGAAACAACAACCATGGGGTTGCCACAAATTAATGGATCGCTAAATTATCAAAACACGTTTGAATTTACCAAACAAGGAGCGGCCGCAAATGCATTTAATCCAACAGCAAATCCAAACGACATTATTTTACTAGCATTTGGAACCAAACATGTAGCGATAGGAAATTTAACCTTGAGCCAATTGATTTTTGACGGTTCTTATTTAGTAGGACTGCAATCTGCTAAAACCTATTTGCAAATTTCTGAAAACGCCAAAATAAAAACGGCGCAGGAAATTAGAGAGATGGTCATCAATTCGTATGGCAATGTATTGCTTGCCGATGAAAGCATTAAAATCCTAGAAAACAATAAAAAAATTCTGGAAAAAACAGTTGTCGATACTAAAGAAATCTTTAAAAACGGATTAATTGAAGAAGAAAATGTAGAACAACTTCAAATTACTTTAGCCAGTTTAACCAGTTCGTTGGAAAATGTTAAACGACAAAAAAGAATGGCAGTAGATTTACTAAAACTCCTTTTGGGAATCGATTTAGAAGAAGAATTAGTGCTAACGGACCAGTTGAATACCTTGACCCAAAACAATATTGATCTGGCGTTGTTGAAAAAAGAATTTCAGGCAGAAAATACGATTGATTACCAAATCGGTAAAAACATAGAAAAAAGTAAACTATTGCTACTAAAATTAGAGCAGAGCAAAGCCTTACCTTCACTGGCCGCTCAGCTGAATTTTGGATACAATTCATTTGCCAATCAATTCGATTTTTTAAACAATACTCAAAAATGGAATAACTTTTCGAATGTGGGCGTTGGATTAAATGTTCCTGTATTCAGTAGTTTGGGACGAAGTTCTCGAACACAGCAAGCTAAAATTGCTTTAGAACAAGCTAAAACTTCGGTAACCGAAACCGAACAAAAATTAAAATTGCAGTTTGCAAAAGCGAAAAGCGATTATGAGTTTAGCATTGAACAATTGGCAACTTCCAAAAGCAATTTAAATTTAGCCGAACGCATCGAGTCTAAAAATCAAATTAAATTCAAAGAGGGATTGGCCAGTAGTTTTGATTTAACCGAAGCGCAACGCCAATTATACAGTGCACAACAAAGCTATCTTCAAGCCATGCTTGACGTGATCAATAAAAAAGCGACCCTGGAAAAACTAGTAAATTAATTTATAAATAAAGTCACTATTTCACAAACATAATTATAGACCCATGAAAAAAATAATTGTAATTACCGCCCTATCCATAGCAGTATTAGCGTGCTCAAAAAAAGAAGATGACGCAACAGTTGATCAATTAATTTCGAACAAAAATGTAGCTGAATTACAAGCAAAAAAAGCGACCCTTCAAGCCGATTTATCCAAAATTGATGAAGCCTTGGCGAAATTAGATGTTAAAAAAGAGGAAGCTTTAGTAACGACAGCGACCTTAAAAGACACCGTTTTCAATCATTATTTAGAAGTTCAAGGAAATGTAAATACTAAAGAAAATATTGTTGTTCAGCCCGAATTCAGTGGTACGTTAACGGCCTTATACGTAAAAGCCGGACAACGCGTTACCAAAGGGCAAATGCTCGGGAAAATTGATGACGCCGGAATGGGACAGCAATTAGCGAGCATAGAAAACCAATATGCCTTAGCCAAAACTACTTTCGAACGTCAAAAAAATCTTTGGGATAAAAAAATTGGTTCTGAAATTCAGTTTTTACAAGCGCAAGCTCAAATGATCTCTGCTCAAAAAGCAGTAGCTCAAATGAGAGCTCAAGTAGCTAAAACACTTATTCGCGCTCCTTTCTCGGGTACAATTGATGACGTATTTGTTGAACGCGGACAAGTAGTGGCTCCCAATCCACAAGGATTAATGCGCATTGTAAATTTATCCAACATGTATGTATCTACAACCGTTCCGGAAACCTATATTGGTAAATTAAAACCTGGAACTGAGGTAGCTGTATTCTTAACGTCTTTAGGAAAAACCTATAAAGGAAAAGTACGCCAGGTGGCTAACTTTATCAATCCAAACAACAGAAGTTTCGGAATTGAAGTAAGTGTGCCCAACCCTGATAATTTATTGCGTCCGAACCAAGTTGCTAAGCTAAAAATAATTGATTACACTGTTAACAACGCCATTGTGGTACCAACTAATGTAGTGCAAGAAGACGGGGAACATCAAAAGTTTGTATTTATTGCTACTCAAGTAAACGGCAAAACAGGAATTGCAAAAAAAGTACTTGTAAAAGTGGGTAAATCGTCTAACAATGTAACTGAAATTTTAAGCGGTTTAGCGGCAAATGATGTAATTATAACCGAAGGTGTAAATAACATTGCTGAAGGAATGAAGCTTAATTTCTAAAATATAATTGTTTCAAGTTTAAGGTTTCAAGTTGTTCTCAAAACGCTTAAACCTGAAACTTGAAACCTGAAACTAAAAATATGTCACATAAAAACAAAGAATTCGGAATATCGAGTTGGGCTGTAGACAATCGAGTTACAGTATATATCTTAACACTGCTTATTGTGATTACAGGTGTCATTGCCTACGTCACTATGCCTCGTGAAGATTTCCCAGAAATTATCGAAAATAAAGTATACATTTCTTCTGTTTTCCCAGGAAATTCAGCAGAAGATGTTGAAAAATTAATTATTAAACCCCTTGAAAAAGAAGTTAAAAACATTTCGGGAGTAGAGAAAATTACGTCGAATTCGTTTCAAGATTACGGAATGATTATTGTCGAGTTTGCAGATAATGTTACTATTGAAGATGCAAAAACCAAAATTAAAGACAAAGTTGACGTTATAAAAGCCGATACCGATTGGCCTAACTTGGACAATGGTAGTAAAGTTGAACCAAGTGTTTTCGAATTGAATATTTCGGAAGAAGTGCCGATTTTGAATATCAATTTAAAAGGAAATTACACCACACAACAACTTAAAAAATACGGAGAATTGCTTCAAGATGATATTGAAGAAATTAAAGAAGTTAAAAAAGTTGATATTTTAGGTGTTGATGATAAAGAAGTCGAAATTGCTGTTGATATTTTCAAAATGACGGCTGCTCAAGTGTCGTTTGACGAAATTCAAAATGCGGTGAAGTATGAAAATATGACGCTTTCGGGCGGAAATCTAATTTCGCAAGGGTCTCGAAATAACATCCGAATTGTGGGTGAAATTAAAGATCCCAAAGAATTAGAAAATGTCATTGTAAAATCTTTCGGAGGAACGGTGTACTTAAAAGACATTGCGGTTGTCAATTTTAAAGAAAAAGAAAAAACAACCTATGCCCGTGAAAAAGGGCAAGAAGTGGTGATGTTGAACGTAAAAAAACGTTCCAATCAAAACATGATTTCTGCCATTGAACAAGTAAAAGAAAAATTGGAAAAAGCCAAAGCATCCTATTTGCCTTCTAATTTAACTCTTGAACTTTCGAATGACCAGTCTTCACGTGTAGAACATCAAGTAGATGAATTATCCAACCATATTATTTTCGGAATCGTACTGGTAATGATTGTCTTAATGTTTACCATGGGATTGCGAAATTCACTGTTTGTAGGAGCAGCTATTCCACTTTCTATGTTAATGGCATTTACCATTTTATCGGCTTTCGGATTGACCTTGAATACGATGGTATTGTTCGGATTGGTAATGGGATTAGGAATGCTCGTTGACGACGGAATTGTAGTGGTTGATAACGTATTTGCCAACATGAAAAAGGGCATGGACAAAGTATCCGCTTCCAAAATTGGGATTGGCGAAATCGCTTGGCCTGTTATTTCTTCTACAGCGACAACCTTAATGGCATTTTTGCCTTTTGCTTTGTGGCCTGGGACTATGGGTAAATTCATGAAATATTTTCCAATCACTTTAACGGTAACATTAACGGCATCATTATTTGTAGCGATGGTTGTCAATGCAGCTATGACAGGTGGTTCAATGGATACCGAAGATCGCAATGTGTCTAATAAATCGGCAAAATTATATACTGTAGTCTTCAGTGTGTTGGCTATTGTTTTTGTAACCATTGGTCACCTTACCGATACCACTGTTGCAAAAGCCATCGGACATTTGGCCATTATTTCCTTAGGATTAATGTGGTTGTATAAAATCAAATTGTACCAATGGACGCAAGATTTTCAGCACAACTTTTTTCCAAAAATGGAAGATAAATACAAAAATTTCTTGGCAAAAATTTTAACTGGAAAAAGAGCTTGGTTGGCATTAGGATCGATTATTGGAATGTTATTTTTCTCGTTTATTTTATTAGGAATTTTCCCAAGAAAAGTATTGTTTTTCCCTGATAATATTCCAAATCAAGTCATTACGTATATTGAATATCCACAAGGAACCGATATTGCAAAAACGAACAAAGCCACACTTTTTGTGGAAAAACAAGTAATTGCCATCTTAGAAAAATATGTGGACAAAGAAACCAATAAAAATTTCTTAGCCGAAAGTATTGTTTCGCAAGTGGGTGTGGGTGCTGGAAATCCAAATGTAGATGCGGGTTCGGCTTCAGAAACGCCTTACAAAGGGAAAGTAACTGTTAATTTCTCGGAATACAAATTTAGAAAAGGCGTAAATACTACGGAAGTTTTAGATGAAATTCGTGCGAAAGTAAAAGGTATTGCAGGTGCAACCGTAACGGTAGAAAAAGACGCCAACGGACCACCAGCTGGTTATCCTATTAGTATTCAATTAACAGGTAACGATTACCAAGAAATGTTGGTAGAAGCCGATAAAATGATTGCTTACTTAAATGCTAAAAACATTCCCGGAATTGAACGATTAAGTGTTGATGTCAATAAAGAAAGTCCGGAATTAGAAGTAAAAGTAGATCGTGTAAGTGCGGGAAGCTTGGGTGTTTCTACAGGCCAATTAGGATTTAATTTGCGTCGTTCGGTGTATGGTCAGGAAATCTCCACGTATAAAGAGGGTGATGATGACTACAATATTACGATGCGCATGCAAGATGACCAACGCAAGAATGAAGATGTATTATTCAATCAATCGCTTACGTATAGAAATCAGAACAATGGACAAATGATGCAAGTGCCTATTTCGGCTGTATCCGAAACCCATAAAACGACCACTTATAATCAAATCAAAAGAAAAAACCAGAAACGCATCATGACGGTTTATTCTAATGTATTAACCGGTTACAATGGCGATGAAATTACCAAGCAAATTGCTGCTGAGTTAAAAACCTATTCGTTCCCAAAAACAGTGAGTTATTCGTTTTCTGGGGTACAAGAGGAGCAAGGGAAAAATCAAAGTTTCTTACTATATGCCCTGTTCTTGGCCTTAGCCGGAATTACAATTATTATTGTACTTCAATTCAATTCGGTGTCTAAAACCATGGTGATTTTATTTACTGTACTATTAAGTTTTAGTGGCGTTTTCTACGGATATGTGATTGCCAATATGGATTTTGTGATCCTAATGACCATGATGGGAATTATATCGCTAGCCGGAATTGTAGTGAAAAACGGAATTGTATTGATGGACTTCTTCGTACTCTTATTAGATAAAAAGGTAGCGGATAAACAATTACAAAGCCATGATGATTTGTCGTTAGAAGAAATAAAAGAAGTCATCATCGAATCAGGAAAATCGCGTTTACGCCCTGTATTATTGACCGCTTTAACGGCTGTTTTGGGATTAATTCCATTGGCGATCGGATTAAACTTTGATTTCTTCTCCTTAATTACCGAATTTAACCCACACTTGTATATGGGTGGAGATAACGTAATTTTCTGGGGACCACTGGCGTGGACGATCATCTTCGGATTGACCTATGCTACCGTATTAACACTAGTTATGGTACCGGTCATGTTTTACTTGGTGAAACGAGTGAAGTACTGGTTACGCGATAGACGAATTGCAAGACAAACCAAAGAAGCTGCAAATGCTTAATCAATTGCACTTCACGCATAAAAAAAGTCCCGATAGCTATCGGGACTTTTTTTATTTTGAACGTACTCGTTTTATTTAGTAGCCAAATAACCTTTAGTAATTGTGCTTACTGAAGCAACTCTGCTGTTTTCAAATGCCACTTTGTTTGTGGTTGCCGTATTGTAAAAAGTCCAAGTTCCTACTTTTTCGCCTTGGTTGTATTCACCAAAAGCTTGTTTGGTTCCGTCTTCATTATACGAAATCCATTTTCCATGAAGTTTACCATTAAGATAAGTACCTTCTTGCTTCACTTGCCCATTATCATAAAAGTACGTAGCTTGAATCATATTATTCTCTACTGCCACAAATTTTGGTTGTACACCTTGAGCAAAAAATACTCCAGAAACCAATAACATCACATAAATCATTACATTTTTCATATACATTTGTTTTTTGGGTTAATAATTATGTAACAAATATATATTTATTTTTACAATAAAAAAACTTTTTGGTAACAATTTGGTAACATTGGCAAAAAAAGTATGAAAAAAAGCCAAAACACAAGGCTTTGGCTTTCAGTATTTTATTCAAATTTTACTTTAACAACGTATCCAACAACTTCGATAATTCATTTGAAGAAGGTCTTGCTGCATCTGCTTTAACCACTTTTCCAGCTGGATCAATTAACAAAAATCGAGGGATAGCATTGATGCCAAACGCTTTTATAAAATCTGAATTCCAGTTTTTATCGGCAAACAATTGAACGCCGCCCAATTCTTTTTCCGTCACAAATTTTTGCCATTTCTCGTGATCTTTATCTACATCCACAGAGATACTTACAAACTCGATATTTTTCCCATGGTATTTTTCTTCAATCTTTTTCAAAAATGGGATCTCTGCTCTACAAGGTCCGCACCACGTAGCCCAAACGTCAATATAAACATATTTCCCTTTCAAATCCTCTAATTTTGTGGTTCCGCCTTTGTGGTTCTCATAATTAAAGGTTGGAGATACACTTCCTTCCAATTTTTTAGCAAGCGTTTTTTGCGCATAAAATTGTTGGAGCATACTAACATCCTGCAAAATTTTTGGTTTATAGGTCGTCACAAATTTATCATACAAACCTGAGCCTTCTAATTGTGCTAAATCTTGTGCTTTCTTCATTTCCAAAGCTGTTTTAAAAACCGCCTCTTCTTTTTCTAACAAACTTTCAAGACCTAGTTCAAAAGCTTCATCGGCAAGCGCTTTTTGTGCCAAATAATTGTTTTCTTTTTCTCCTTTTCCTTTGTAAACAATAGTCTCGTCAAACGCTTTTGCATCCATACTTAAAAAGAGTGCATCACCATCTTTTAAATACAACATAGAAGATTCTGAACCGTCATTAAATTGATGAATGCCTTCTGTGATTTCAAAAGTAGCTTCGAAAAGGCCTTCCTTGTTGATTGGAATGATCTGTTTGAATTTTTTGGGGCCATAAATGGTTAAAGTATCCGAGTTGCGATTTTCTATTTTTGCAGAAAAACTAACTTTTCCTGGTGTTTGAGCAAAGGAAATACTACTCAATAACAAGAATAAAACTGTGATTTTTTTCATAATTAAATGTGTAAGGTTTTGGTAAAAATAAGATAATAATTACGATTCTAGAAAAAATGAGAGAATATAATTTCTCCTTTTAAATTAAACTTTTCTTTTTTGTTCTTACTTTTGCATAAAATTTATTACAATGTACAGAAGTCATACTTGTGGCGCTCTAAATGCCTCACATATCAATACAGAAGTTACCCTTGCAGGATGGGTGCAAAAATCGAGAGATAAAGGATTTATGATTTGGGTCGACTTGCGAGATCGATATGGAATTACGCAATTAATTTTTGACGAACAAAGAACCGATAAAGCGGTATTTAGTCGCGCGAAATCATTGGGTAGAGAATTTGTAATCCAAGTCAAAGGAACTGTTATTGAGCGTGAATCTAAAAACGCAAATATGGCTACTGGTGAAATCGAAATATTAGTCACCGAATTAAACATATTAAACGAAGCGCAACTTCCTCCCTTTACCATTGAAGACGAAACCGATGGTGGTGAAGACATTCGTATGAAATACCGCTACTTAGACATCCGAAGAAATCCGGTTAAAAACAATTTATTGTTCCGTCATAAAGTATCGATGGAAGTGAGAAAATACCTTTCTGACCAAGGTTTTTGTGATGTTGAAACCCCTTATTTAATCAAATCTACTCCAGAAGGAGCGCGCGATTTTGTGGTACCCAGTAGAATGAACGAAGGACAATTTTATGCCTTACCACAATCGCCACAAACGTTCAAACAATTATTGATGGTAGGCGGAATGGATAAATATTTCCAAATTGTGAAATGTTTTAGAGATGAAGATTTACGGGCCGACCGCCAACCCGAATTTACACAAATTGACTGCGAAATGGCTTTTGTGGAACAAGAAGACATACTCGACATGTTTGAGGGGTTGACCCGCCATTTACTGAAAGAAATTAAAGGTATTGAAGTGGCTAAATTCCCAAGAATTACCTACGATTATGCTATGAAAACCTACGGTAATGACAAACCCGATATTCGTTTTGAAATGAAATTTGGGGAATTGAATACCGTTGCACAACATAAAGATTTTCCGGTATTCAATTCGGCAGAACTAGTTGTAGGAATAGCCGCACCTGGTTGTGCTAATTATACTCGAAAAGAAATTGATGCGTTGATTGATTGGGTAAAACGCCCACAAATTGGCGCTTCGGGAATGGTCTATGTAAAATGTGAAGAGGACGGTTCGTTTAAATCATCAGTAGACAAATTTTACGATCAAGAAGATTTGAAAAAATGGGCCGAAATTACCCAAGCAAAACCGGGCGATTTAATTTTAGTATTGTCGGGTGGTGCCGATAAAACGAGAACGCAATTATCAGCGCTTCGTATGGAAGTCGCAACGCGTTTGGGATTGAGAAAATCGGATGAATTTGCGCCGTTATGGGTAGTCGATTTTCCGCTATTGGAATGGGATGAAGAAAGTGGAAGATACCACGCAATGCACCATCCATTTACTTCGCCAAAACCAGAAGACATGGCGTTAATTGAAACCGAACCCGGAAAAGTGCGTGCCAATGCCTATGACATGGTCCTGAACGGAAATGAAATTGGCGGAGGTTCTATTCGTATACACGATCGCGATTTACAAAGCCGAATGTTTGATTTGTTAGGATTTAGTAAAGAACAAGCCCAAGCACAATTTGGCTTTTTAATGAACGCCTTTGAATTTGGTGCTCCGCCTCATGGTGGACTCGCCTTTGGATTGGACCGATTGGTTTCCATTTTAGGAGGACAAGAGACGATTCGTGATTTCATTGCATTCCCTAAAAACAATTCGGGTAGAGATGTGATGATTGATGCACCATCAGCTATTGATGTTGCTCAGTTAAACGAATTGCATATTCAACTGGATCTAAAAACATCAAACTAACTGATTATCAATATTTTTGAAATATTTTTAACTTTTTCTTGTTTGTGTCGTTATTAAGTATATCTTTGACTATTATTAATTTTTTACAATACAAAATGAGAACAGGTAAAGTTAAGTTCTTCAATGAATCAAAAGGGTACGGTTTTATTACAGATGATGAAACTGGAAACGACATTTTCGTACACGCTAGCGGAATGAAAGTTGAATCTTTAAACGAAGGTGACGCTGTAAGTTACGAAGAAGAAGAAGGAAGAAAAGGTAAAGTAGCTGCTCAAGTAGTAGTTATCGAATAATATAGAATTATTTTTTGATTACCTAAAAAATCAAAGTCCCGATAAATCGGGACTTTTTTTATGCGCTGTTATTTAAAATTGTATTTCACTCCAAATAACACATTTCCTTTTGGCATGGGAACCATTCCTGTTTCTACATATGCTGTATTAAAAATATTATTGGTATACACTGAAAATTCAAGCGCTTTTACTTGATAGGAAGCACTCACGTCCCAAATGTTGTAACTAACTCCTGACGTTCTTTCCGCATAACGATAGTTCACAGAATTACTAAAATTCTTAAACCATTGCATCGCATAATTTCCTACAAATTGGTGCTTCATGGAATTGATGGAGTATCTTGAATAGGCAGCACTGCTTTTCTTAACATCGTCTTCGATAAAAGTATACCCTAGTTTTATTTTTTGAGGTAACGCATTCAACTGAAATCGGAAGTCTAGTTGTGTTTCAAATCCTTTTGTGTTAACGTCTTGAATGTTTTGAGGGGTATAAACAATGTCGGCTTCTGTAGGCCTTATATAGTCAATTAAATCATTTGAATCTCTATTGAACGCTGCCCATGTAAAATCAACATGTTTTGTTAGCCATTTCACCCCAATTTCTTCAGAAAGCGCAGCTTCGGGTTGCAAATTTTCATTTCCGATAGCTTGTGGACCCACATAATACAAATCGGTATATGTAGGTACTCTATAGGTATAGCCGATATTTCCATATACCCTGAAAGTACTAGAAATTTGATATCCCAAATCCAATCCCGGGAACGCTTTATTGTCAAAATCAGAAAAATAAGATACTGCAAGTCCTGGCGTTACATCAAACTTATTGTTCAAAAACAGAAAACGATGTTCTAAAAACAGAGACGCCATTTCTCTTGAATTATCGCCCAATCGATTACTTGAAATATAATATTTTGCAGCTTCTAACCCAAAACCCGTAATTCCATATTTTGATTCATAAGACCCATTGAATTCTGCTGCGAACTTATTGGTAATATGAAGATTTCGGTAAATCGATGGATTCCTTCTAATGTAGAAATACTCATCTTGATTTCTTCTCCAATATACTCTTGGTTTCCAAGTAAAATTTCCTCTTTTAACGACCGTTGAAAGGCCAACTAAACTCGCTTGAGTGGCTTCATATTGTTCTGTTGCTGATGGAATTCCGTAAAACCCATTCGCGCCAAATTTCCGTTCTACATAAGAAGTAAGTAATTCAATAGGCAATTTGTTTTTATTGAATTGACTTTTTAATACATAGTTGGTATTGTCAAAATCGGTATTGTGACGGTAACCTTCCGAAACGTTTTTTGAAAAATGCATCAAATGATTGCTCTCTTTTAATTGAATTGCACCGGTAGCTTCCGCAATAAATTGACCAAAAGATCCCCCTTGAATTTTTGCAATCATAGCATTCGCATCACTATCTTTAGTAACTATATTAACCGCGCCCGTAAAAGCATTTTGACCAAAAATACGAGCAGCAGGCCCTTTAATGATTTCTATTCGCTTAATCATTTCTATAGGCAAAGCCAAATTCATGGTATGATGACCCGTTTGTGGATCGTCTACTTTAAATCCATCGATTAAAAGTAAGGTTTGATCAAAACCACCTCCTCTTATATACAAATCGGCTTGCATGCCGTTAACTCCTTGGCGTCTTACATCAATTCCTGCCACTTGTTGTAATACATCGGCAACGTTAGTAACCCCAAGTTTTTTAATATCGTCTGCGGTAAAAATTTGTATGGTTCTAGAATTTTCTTTGAAAGGCAAATCAATTCGAGAAGACGTAATGATTACGTTTTTTAGTGTGTCTGACTGAGGCTGCAGCTCTTGGGCTTTGAGAGCAACAGATCCCAATAGCGCAAGACAAAATATTCCTTTTTTCATTTTTCATTTTTTGTTGGTGCAAATTTCATGATTTTTTGCTACACTACCATACCCGGCTGAAACAAATTAAGGCTGAATAACAAGTATAGTGCATAAAAAAAGTCCTGCAGGCTAGCAGGACTTTTTTAGTATTAATATATTGTCTTAGTCGGCTAAAACAATAATCTTATTTTCATTCATTTCTAGGGTTCCAGATGCAATAGGCAACCAATAGGTTTGCTCATTTACTTTATTGAATTTTGAAACAAATTCTTTTTCAATAGTCATGTTTTGAGCATTAATTTTCACATTCCCTTTGCCTAATAATGAAACTACAGGCGCGTGATTGTTTAGCATTTGAAACTCACCATTAATTCCAGGAACCGATACCGAAGTAACTTCTCCTTTAAACAATGTAGCTTCTGGCGATACTATTTCTAAAATCATAATTTAGGTTTAAAATTTGAAGTTTATCAAGCTTCGCTTGGTTTATGCTTCTGCTAACATTTTTTGTCCCGCTTCAATAGCTTCTTCAATGGTCCCTTTAAGGTTAAATGCTGCTTCAGGTAAGTGATCTAACTCACCGTCAATAATCATATTAAATCCTTTGATCGTATCTTTGATATCAACCAATACCCCAGGAATACCTGTAAATTGCTCCGCTACGTGGAAAGGTTGTGACAAGAAACGTTGTACACGACGTGCACGAGAAACGGCTAATTTATCCTCTTCAGATAACTCTTCCATACCTAAGATGGCGATGATATCTTGTAATTGTTTGTATTTTTGAAGAATCTCTTTTACTCTTTGAGCACAGTCATAATGTTCTGCACCTAAGATTTCTGGAGTTAAGATACGAGAAGTAGAATCCAATGGATCTACTGCTGGATAAATCCCTAACTCAGCAATTTTACGAGACAATACGGTTGTTGCATCTAAGTGAGCAAACGTTGTTGCTGGTGCTGGATCCGTTAAGTCATCCGCAGGTACGTATACCGCTTGAACGGAAGTAATAGATCCTTTTTTAGTTGACGTAATACGCTCTTGCATCGCACCCATTTCAGTTGCTAATGTAGGTTGGTATCCTACCGCAGATGGCATACGACCTAATAAAGCTGATACTTCAGAACCTGCTTGTGTAAAACGGAAGATGTTATCTACGAAGAAAAGTACGTCTTTCCCTTGTCCGTCTCCAGCTCCATCACGGAAATATTCTGCAATTGTTAATCCAGAAAGTGCTACACGAGCACGAGCTCCTGGTGGCTCATTCATTTGTCCGAATACGAAAGTTGCTTTTGAATCTTTCATTAATTCTTTATCCACTTTAGCTAAATCCCATCCTCCATTTTCCATAGAGTGCATGAAATCGTCACCATATTTGATAATTCCAGATTCTAACATCTCTCTCAAAAGGTCATTTCCTTCACGTGTTCTTTCCCCTACTCCTGCGAATACTGAAAGTCCTCCGTGACCTTTTGCAATATTGTTGATCAACTCCTGAATCAATACGGTTTTACCTACTCCGGCACCTCCAAATAATCCAATCTTACCTCCTTTTGCATAAGGCTCAATAAGGTCGATTACTTTAATCCCTGTAAATAAAACTTCCGTAGAAGTTGATAAGTCTTCAAATTTTGGAGCTTGTCTGTGGATTGGTAAACCACTTGCGCCCGCTTTAGGTAAATCTCCTAAACCATCAATTGCATCACCAATTACATTAAATAAACGACCAAAAACTTCTCCACCGATTGGCATTTGAATTGGCGCTCCAGTAGCAACTACTTCAACACCTCTTGCCAAACCATCCGTAGAATCCATAGAAATGGTACGTACTGTATTTTCTCCAATGTGAGATTGAACTTCTAGTACCAATAAAGTACCATCTTTTTTAGTGATTTCTAATGAATCGTAAATTTTAGGCAATTCAGCATTTGCGTCATTAAACACGACGTCAACAACTGGCCCGATAATTTGTGCAACTTTTCCTGTGATTCTAGACATTGCTTATGTATTTATTTAATAGCTAATTAATGTTGGAAATTGATGTATTTTTCCGAGTGCAAAGATAGTTTTTTTTGAAACAATTTTGCAATATATTTTTTGAATTTTTTACAAGAAAAAAGCGAAATTTTTCAATTTCGCTTTTAAAATGTTATTCCACCGTAACGGATTTTGCTAAATTTCTGGGTTGGTCCACATTACAACCTCTTAAAACAGCAATATGGTATGACAACAATTGAAGTGGTATCGTGGTCAACAACGGGGTAAAGGGCTCGTTGGTTTCCGGTATTTCAATTACGTGATCGGCTAAGGCTTTGACTTGTGTGTCTCCCTTCGTTACAACTGCGATAATTTTACCGCTTCTCGATTTGATTTCTTGTATGTTACTAACCACTTTATCATAATGCCCCTTGTTTGGTGCAATTACAATGACAGGCATGTGCTCGTCAATTAAAGCAATCGGACCGTGTTTCATCTCTGCTGCCGGATAGCCTTCGGCATGAATATAGGAAATCTCTTTTAACTTCAAGGCTCCTTCTAAAGCAACCGGAAAATTATATCCTCTTCCTAAGTACAAACAGTTCGAGGCATCTTTATATATTTCAGCAATTTGTTTGGCAACATCATTGGTCAACAAGGCTTCCTGAACTTTTTCTGGCATCAATTCTAATTCCAACAAATAGCGTTGGTAATCGGAATTAGACATCGTCCCTTTTGCTTTTGCCAATCGTAAAGCTAGTAACGTAAGTATTGTAATTTGAGTCGTAAATGCTTTGGTAGAAGCTACCCCAATTTCTGGGCCGGCATGCGTATAAGCGCCTGCATGGGTTTCGCGAGAAATAGAAGAACCTACAACATTACAAACCCCAAAAACAAAAGCGCCGTTTTCTTTGGCCAACTTAATTGCAGCCAACGTATCAGCGGTTTCGCCCGATTGTGAAATAGCGATGACAACATCATCTTTATTGATGATGGGGTTTCGGTATCTGAATTCGGAAGCGTATTCTACCTCAACAGGTATTCTTGAAAATTCTTCAATGATGTATTCGGCTACCAATCCAGCATGCCAAGAGGTACCACAAGCAACAATCAAAATGCGTTTCGCATTTGTGAATTTTTCAATGTGATCTTCTACTCCCGACATTTGAATAATGCCTTTGTTTGCTAACAATCTTCCTCTGTAAGTGTCTTTGATTACGCTCGGTTGTTCATAAATCTCTTTCATCATGAAATGATCATATCCGCCTTTTTCAATTTGCTCTAAGTTCAATTGAAGCTCTTGAATATAAGGATCTACCAATGAATCATCTTTGATTTTTCTAACTTTTAAGGGCTTGTGTAATCGCACAATGGCCATTTCTTCATCTTCTAGATAAATGGCATTTGACGTATATTCAATAAAAGGAGTCGCATCAGAAGCAATAAAAAACTCGTCTTCGCCAATTCCAATAGCTAAAGGACTTCCCAAACGGGCTACTATGATTTCATCGGGTTTTTCAACATCGATAACCGCTATAGCATAGGCTCCAATTACTTGATTTAAAGCTATTTGAACTGCTTTTCCTAATTTGCAATTTTCTTTTTTCTTAACTTCTTCAATTAAATTAACCAAAACTTCCGTGTCGGTATCCGATTTGAAAGTATAGCCTCGTTTAATTAATTCTTGCTTTAAGGGCTCATAATTTTCAATGATCCCGTTGTGTATGATGACTAATTTTCCGGAATTGGAAAAATGCGGATGTGAATTGACATCGTTTGGAACCCCGTGGGTAGCCCAACGTGTATGTCCCATTCCAATTTTTCCAAAAAGGGTTTGTTCTTTTTCGGCTTTTGCTTCTAAGTCAGAAACTTTTCCTTTGGTTTTAGATAATTTCAAGGCGTTACCGTCAAACAATACAATTCCGGCACTATCATAACCTCTATATTCTAATCGGTGCAATCCTTTAATGATTACAGGATAAGCGTCTCTATGGCCTATATAGGCTACAATTCCACACATATATTATTCGTTAGGTTTGGTAAAATATATCTCTAATTTTAATTTTTTTGCCACGTTAGGATCACTTGCTGGAATTTTTGTACCATACAATATGGTTCCTAAAGGGCTCATTACCGTTGAAACCGGAATGAATGGGACCTGACTCGTGCCAATTGTAATTGGATTGGCAGGATTGATCGCTGCATTCGCTGGCGAATTGATGTCCTCAATTACGGCAACCCCTAGACGAACATTGTCATCATAATTGGTGTTTTCGTTCTTGATCAATTGGCGGATGTATTCGGTCAGTCGCACTTTGTATTTAATTCCTTTTTTGTTTCCATTGGGTTCGGCAACCGTTTCTCTTTCAATTAAACCGCCAAAAGCCCCTTTATTCTTCTTGGGGGTAGTCCCGTTGGAGTTATCGGCATTGTAATCAAGAATTGGTTTGTTATTGGTAGCGTCAAAAATATAAATACGTTCGGGTTCTACTTGTTTCGAATTTGAAAGTGAAGCTTGATGATGAAGTGCCGATTGATCGACATAAAAAACAAGATTTGCCTCATTTACTAACCATCGGTTTAGTTTCATATTGATGCGCAATTCTTCCAATTCATCGGGGATACCATTTCCATTTGGTTCTGGAACCATAACATCATTGACTGCTTTTTTCACATCGGGTCCAAATACATCTAAGAAAGCAACCGAACCGTTTCCTCCTTTGAGGTATAAACGTTCATCCCCATTTATCTCGTCTGAACTGGCTAATTTAGCTTGATAATCCGCAGATTTTGTATGCTCAATAAAATTGATGCAATTTGCTCTTTTGGCCGTAGAAGATTTATATCCCATTTGCAAATTCAATACCTTTCTGCTTCGGGTTGGATTGGGTGCTTCTGTAGTAGGTGCTACATTAGAGGCTTTATAAATAATCTTGATTTCAGCCGATGAAAAATCTAACATAGCAAGCGCTCCTTGATCGGGAGTAATCGCCTCCACCTCAAACAACAACCCTCTAAAATAATTTTTAAATACATTGTTGTTAAACAAAACTCCTGATGCCGAAGCATCTAATATTTTTTGTTGGAAAAAACTGTTTTTTAAATCGAGCCAAATTCCAGGCAACTTTCTTTCTTTAATTACTCTTAGTGCTGGATTATTTTGATCGGACAAAACTGCGCCTGAATCATTCAAATACTCCCCATTACCATTTGTCTTGTAGATATAAATTTCTTTATTGCTGATTAAGAACTCTTCATTTTGAGCTACTTTGGTACTGTTGTTTAACAATTCCGTGCCTTTGTAAGCATCAACTAAAAATTTCTCATTGGAGAAATACTTTTGCGCACTTTCAAAATCGGTAGCCGGATCATAATCTCTTAAAAAATATTTATTTTCGTATACATGAAGTTTAAATTTTGCCGTTTCAGCATAACCATAAACAGAATCCAATTCATATATTTTTTCACCAGTATCTGAAGTAGATTTAAGCGAACTGAAATAAGGAACATGCAAATAAACCGAATCAATTACAGGCTGAAAACCAAGAGTAGGATTGCCACTTGAAAGTTCTACTTGTGACACAAATTGCGCTTTAGTGGTTCCGAAATAAGGATCTTTATAAATCCCTAAAGCGTTGATGGGTAAATTATTCGTTTGTACAGGTCCCGTAGCCTTAGAATAAGCATTCAGATGCTGCACTTCATATTTTTCGAGGGTAAAATGATGGTCATCTACCAGATCAGAACCCATAGAATTAAAATCTTTATCACAAGATACTAGACCAAAAAATACTACAAATAATGCAATTTTGTATATTAAACTCTTCTTCATATTATAATACTTGATTCTTGATGAATAAAGGATACGTTTCCTTCATACTTTCTTTAGTGCCGAAAGGTAAAAAAGGTTTGTTTGAACTTTCTATAAATTTTGTTAAAGTTGGAGAAAGCACTTCAGAACCTGAAACTACCGCATCGGAGTGCAATACCGAAAGCTTCATAAGATTTTCATAATTTGGTTTTCCAATTACTTCAACAGCTTCTTTTTCAATCGCATCAAACAATACTTTATCGAGTAAATTTGGATCTAATTCTCCTTCAAAACCATGTTCATAAACCGAAGTAATAATCTTAGTTTCAGCAAAAATTCCTTCGTCTTTGTAATAATGTTTTAAATATACTGGAAGCAAAGACGCCATCCATCCGTGCACATGAATTACATCGGGTACCCAATTTAATTTTTTTACTGTTTCAACTACCCCTTTAGCAAAAAAAATAGCGCGCTCATCGTTATCGGGATATAAGACCCCTTCTTCGTCTGAAAAAGTAGCTTTTCGTTTAAAATATTCATCATTATCAATAAAATAAACCTGTATTCTTTCTTTTGGAATTGAAGCAACTTTAATGATAAGAGGCATATCCATATCGTTCACCACTAAATTCATTCCGGATAAACGAATCACTTCATGCAATTGATGTCTTCTTTCGTTGATATTACCATATCTAGGCATAAAAATTCGTATTTGCCCTCCCAAATCATTGATCATTTTTGGCATTTCATACGATTGCAACGAGACTTCGTTCTCTGCTAAATAAGGCACCACTTCAGATGATACATACAATATCCTCTTGTCTTCCATAATGTATTCTTGTTAATTATTGTTTTAAAAAACCTTGCAAAATTACAAAATTTTATGGATTTATCCACTAAAATAGTAAGTTTGCATCAGAATTAACCCGAATTAAAATGCTCATTTTTAATAAAAAGTCAGAATTAAGTGCTTTTTTAAGCCCATTCATCGACCTTCATAAGTCGGTTGGTTTTGTCCCTACTATGGGTGCATTGCATCAAGGGCATTTGTCTCTGATCGAAAAATCACTGGCTGAAAACGACATTACCGTCATGAGTATTTTTGTAAATCCTACGCAATTTAACAGTGCTGAGGATCTTGATAAATACCCGCGAACACTCGAAGAAGACCTCCAAAAACTTAGTCAGCTGAGCCATTCTATTTTGGTATATGCTCCAGAAATTGCGGATATTTATGAAGGTAACACCGTTTCAGAATCTTTTGAATATGACGGCTTGGAACACCAAATGGAAGGCCAACACCGCCCAGGTCATTTTGACGGGGTAGGCACCATCGTAAAACGCTTGTTTGAAATTGTAAAACCTACAACGGCCTATTTTGGAGAAAAAGACTTTCAACAACTGCAAATTGTAAAAAAATTAGTTGAAAAACATGCTCTTCCTGTTCACATAATAGGTTGTCCGATCTACCGTGAAAAAAGCGGTCTGGCGATGAGTTCAAGAAACGAACGTCTTTCTGATACGGCACGAAATAAAGCGGCAATCCTATTCGAAATTTTACAACAAGCGAAAACAACTTTTAACCAAAAATCGATTGCAGATACGATTGCTTTTGTAAAGACCGAATTTGAAAAACATCCCGAATTTGAATTGGAATATTTTGAAATTGCAGACGAAGCCACACTCTTATCGGTTGATAATAAAGTTTCTAATCAAAAATACCGAGGTTTTATTGCTGTTTTCATTGAGAAAATTCGATTAATTGATAATATTTCACTAAATTAATTACCTTTGCCCCATGCAAATTCAAGTAGTAAAATCGAAAATTCATAGAGTAACGGTTACCGGTGCCGATTTGAATTATATAGGAAGCATCACCATAGACGAGGCGCTAATGGAAGCTTCAAACATCATTGAAGGTGAAAAAGTACAAATCGTGAACATTAATAATGGCGAACGCCTCGAAACCTATGCCATCAAAGGGCCTAGAAATTCAGGTGAAATTACCTTAAACGGTCCGGCCGCCCGAAAAGTACACCGTGGCGATATTGTCATTATTATTTCCTACGGCATCCTGGACTTTGAAGCTGCAAAAAGTTTTAAACCTACCCTCGTTTTTCCAAACGAAAAAGACAACTCGTTGACCTAATTTGAAAGCGTTACTACGTAAATTTTTTAGCTTAATCGTTCCACTAATCATTGGAATTGGAATCATTTATTATCAATTTACAACGCTTACCCCTAATGAACTCAACAACATAAAATTGAGCTTTTTAAAAGCCGATTATTTTTACATTTACCTATCGCTCATGGTATCACTTCTGGGGTATTGGTCCAGAGCTTACCGCTGGAAATTTGCCCTACAACACCTGGGCTATCAAACAAAATTTCACAACGATTTCATGACAGTTTGCGTATCCTATTTGGTCAATTTAACGCTTCCGAGATCGGGGGAAATTACCAGAGCGGCCTTACTAAAAAAATATGAAAAAGTACCCTTCGACAAGGCCTTCGGTACTGTAGTAGCCGAACGAATGGTCGACTTATTGATTTTTTTACTGTTTATCGCTGTCGGATTGGTGTCACAATTTGATACTATGTATGCTTTCTTGCTGGAAAAAAACCTAAAATTTGAAACACTTTTGTGGTTATCATTTGCCGGATTAATGCTTTTTGTAGTTTTTATTTTGGTATGGATTTATGCCGAATGGAAAATCATTCTAAAACTGAAACAAAAATTATCGGGGTTGTTAGAGGGGATGTTGAGTATCGTAAAAATGAAAGATAAATGGCGCTATCTTTTTCATTCGTTTTTAATCTGGTTTTCCTATTTAATCATGTTTTATGTGACTATTTTTGCGCTCCCTGAAACAGCCAACATGAGCTTTGATGTAGTACTTATGGGATTCATTTTTGGTACCTTAGCAGTGGGGTTTACCAACGGTGGTTTGGGTGCCTATCCCTTGGCCATAGCCATGATTTTCTCGCTGTATGGCACTTCAAATGAAATTGGTGTAGCTTTTGGCTGGTTAATTTGGACCTCACAAACGCTTTTAACCATCCTGTTAGGGCTTTTATCTTATTTACTTTTACCCGTACTCAATAAAAAATAAATTAGTAAATTGCTGCCTAAACTAAATTAGTCGCTACAAAATATCCCATGAGCAAAGTAAAAACCGCTTTTTTCTGCCAAAATTGTGGCAACCAATATTCCAAATGGCAAGGACAATGTAATGCTTGTAAAGCATGGAATACCATCGTTGAAGAATTGGTCCAAAAAGAAGAAAAAGTAGCTTGGAAAACCACTTCTGCTTCTTCAAAAGCGGCTACCAAACCTTTACTCATCAAAGAAATTGATACGGCTCAAGAAATCCGAATGAACACCACAGATAACGAATTGAATCGGGTTTTAGGTGGCGGTTTGGTTCCGGGTTCCTTAACGTTGTTAGGTGGCGAACCAGGCATTGGAAAAAGTACGTTGCTCTTACAAATTGCATTAAAATTACCATATAAAACACTATATGTTTCGGGAGAAGAAAGTCAAAAGCAAATTAAAATGCGTGCCGAACGCATTACCTCAACAGGCGATACTTGCTACATTTTAACCGAAACCAAAACCCAAAATATCTTTCGTCAAATATTGGAAATCGAACCCGATATTGTCATTATCGATTCGATCCAAACCTTACATACCGATTATATTGAATCGTCTGCGGGAAGTATTTCTCAAATTAGAGAATGCACGGCGGAGTTGATTAAATATGCCAAAGAATCCAATGTGCCGGTTTTATTAATCGGACACATTACCAAAGACGGCACCATCGCCGGACCCAAAATTTTGGAACACATGGTCGATACCGTTTTACAATTTGAAGGCGATCGAAACCACGTATATAGAATTTTACGTTCGTTGAAAAATCGTTTTGGTTCTACTGCCGAATTAGGCATCTACGAAATGCAAGGTTCAGGTTTGCGCGAAGTCGACAATCCTTCCGAAATTTTGATTTCGCACAAAGACGAACAACTTTCAGGAACAGCCATTGCCACTACTTTAGAAGGCATGCGTCCGTTGATGATTGAAATTCAAGCTTTGGTAAGCACGGCAGTTTATGGAACACCGCAACGCAGCACCACGGGGTATAACGCCAAACGACTAAACATGATTTTAGCGGTTTTAGAAAAACGTGCAGGTTTTCGATTAGGAACAAAAGACGTGTTCTTAAACGTAACCGGAGGAATCTCTGTAGAAGACACCGCCATTGATTTAGCTGTTGTGGCTGCTATTTTATCCTCAAACGAAGACATTGCAATTGCCGAAGGTTTTTGCTTTGCTGGCGAAGTCGGACTTTCAGGCGAAATTAGACCGGTTAACCGCATTGAACAACGCATTCAAGAAGCCGAAAAATTAGGATTTACGACCATTTTTGTTTCCAAACACAATAAAATATCCTTGAAAAACACCGGAATTAAAATTGTTTTAGTAGCAAAGATAGAAGATGTGGTGAGCGAGTTGTTTGGGTAGTTATAATATTCAAAGTTAAATTTACACACCATAGTCGATAGCGCGGATTTATAATACGTACCCACAATATACTTGAAAACAAATTCACTTTATCATTACAAGACGATAGCGCGGAATTGCATTCCGTGCCCACAATCCACTTCAAAACAAATCTAACAAAACAATTTCCAAGTCATTTTCTAAACCAGCATAATTTCTGGCTGAGCTAAAATAATAATCTTCAGGCAATGTAACAATTTTGTCTTTTACAGGATTATTATGAATGTATTCGATCTTTTGTTTTATAAAGGAATTGCTATAAATATGTTCTGCATGATACCCATCTTGCCAAACTTTATATTGTTGTTCTCGTTTTAAATGTTCACAAGCTTTTTGAAAATACGCTAACAACCATTCTCTTCGACTTTCTGGTTCATCGATGATGGCTTGAATAATTTTTTTAGAAGTAAATTTTTTAAAATCTCTTATTACATCCGACAAAATAAAACCATATGTGGCTTTGCAAAATAAATGAACATGACTACTCATAATGCAATACGCATAAATTTCTAGTCCTTTGTTTTGCTGGCAATGGCTTAGAGAATCAGTGATGATATATTTTTGACTTAATCGTGTAAAAACATCGACCCAACCTACAGTTGTTATGGTAATAAAGTAAGCGTCTTCAGTTGTGGTGGCTTTATATTTTGTTGACATGGCGTGTAATTTATATTCAAATATAAAAAACTTTGTCAATTACAATGTTGTTGTTTTTATTTACTTTGCGGGCACGGATTATAAATCCGCGCGGTCGTTGTGGCGAGATATCCGCGCGGTCGGGGATGTTTTTTATTTACTTTGTGGGCACGGAATGCAATTCCGCGCTATCGTTGAATAGTTTCAAGTTAGTTTTGAAAGCAATAATTCCGTAAAAAAAATTATATTTCTTTATAAAATATAATCCGTATTAATAAAATTACACTTTTTACTGTCCAACAATTCTTGTAAAATTTCGTTGTTATAAGAATTGTCTTTAGAGGCCACAAAAGTACGTATCGAGAATGAGCGCAGTGCATCATGTATACTTAAGGTGCCAACAGCAGAATCTTTTCTACCTGTAAATGGAAAAACATCTGGTCCTCTCTGGCAAGCACTATTCAAATTAACGCGGCAAACTAAATTGATTAATGAATCAATTAGCGGGGCAATTACGGTGCTGTTTTTTCCAAACAAACTAACTTGTTGGCCGTAATTTGATTGCGACATATCCTGTAAAGGGACCTCAATATCGTTAAATGAAATCACTGGAACCACTGGTCCAAATTGTTCCTCATGAAAAATTCGCATAGTAGCATCAACAGGATATAAAACGGCGGGATAAATGTAATTATCCGAAATTATACCTCCTTTCTTATTGATTATTTTAGCACCTTTTTGAAGCGCATCATCTATTAGCTCTTTGATGTATTGAGGTTTGTCTTTTTCTGGAAGTGGCGTTAAAAAAACATCTTTTTCCCAGGGATTTCCAAAAACTAATTCATCTACTTTGTTTGAAAATTTTTCTAAAAATTCTTGGGTAACATCTTCGTGTACATAAATTAATTTTAAAGCAGTACACCGCTGTCCGTTAAAGGATAAACTTCCCATTATACATTCAGAAACCGTTAAGTCCATGTTGGCATCACTTAAAATAATTGCTGGATTTTTAGCTTCTAATCCAAGAATTAATCGCAATCTGTTTTTATAGGGATGCAAATCTTGAAGAGCAACTGCGGCTTTACTATTTCCAATTAAGGATAATACACTTACTAATCCTGATTTCATTATAGGAGTTGCTAATTCTCTACCCCGTCCAAAGACTATATTAATCACTCCTTTTGGAAAGGAACAATTGAAAGCTTCTAAAAGTGGTCCATGAAGTAAAACTCCTAATTTTGCAGGCTTGAAGACCACGGTATTGCCCATAATCAACGCTGGTATTAACAACGTAAAGGTTTCGTTTAAAGGATAATTATAAGGCCCTAGACACAAAACCACACCCAAAGGACTTCTTCTAATCATGGCATTAACCCCTTGAACATTAGAAAAATGTGCATTTCTTGCGTTTAATTCTTTATAACTTTTAATCGTTTCAAGTATGTATTCAATAGTACGATCAAATTCCTTTTCACTATCAGGTAGCGTTTTTCCAATTTCCCACATTAAAAAATTAACCACCTCAGAACGTGTCTGTTTCATTTGGTTTACAAAGTTTTCAACGCATTTAATTCGATCACTTACCTTCATTGTAGGCCAAATTCCTTGACCGTTATCATAGGCGTTTGTAGCGGCATGTACAGCCGCTAATCCTTCTTTTTCGGTTAAATTAGGGACTTCGCCTAAAAAAGTGGGTTGGTATTTATCTGTAAGTGATATGGTAGAATATACCTTATTGAATTCCCCGTTCCAAGTGTGAATTTGACCATCAATTAGATAGTTGTCAGATTTTACCGGTTTACTATTTACATCCATTTAAAAAAATTTAAATAAATATATAACAATAAATTAATAATAATCTGATTATTAAGTATTTAACACTTGTTTATCCTTATAAGACCTATTAACTCAGATTAATTTGTCCATTCACTTTGCACGGTGTATAACGAGGTAACGCTACCGAAAGGAATCTAAGTAGTCGGGCACGGAATGCAATTCCGCGCTATCGCTTTGGTAAGATATCCTAGTGGTCTGGTTTTATTTCTCGAAAGTAATTCTAAATCCCCTCCAACAACTCCAACGCCTTATTTACACTTTTCACATTATCAAAAGTCAGTAATAAACGTAAACCGTTTTTGGTTTCTTTTTCTTTCATTTTACAAACGGTAGCGTTGCGTTGGGCAAATTGTAGTACGTTCATAAAACGGTTACTTTGGTAGAAATTACTTTGTTGGTCGCCAATGAAATAACCCACCATTTTACCTTGTTTCATGAGCAAACGTTCAATTCCCATGGCGGTGGCTTTCCATTTGATGCGCACGCTATTGAGTAAAGCAATGGCAGGTTTTGGTATGGCACCAAAGCGGTCAATTAGTTTTTGTTCAAATTGTTGTAACGCAGCTTCGTCTTTAATTTGGCTCAACTCGTTGTATAAATTTAAACGTTCGGTAATGTTATTGATGTATTCGTCTGGGAACAGCAATTCAAAATCGGTGTCAATTTGAATGTCTTTGACAAACTCTTTGGTTTCGATGTCATTTTCTTCTTGGTACAAATCTTTGAATTCGTTTTCTTTCAACTCGTCAATGGCTTCGTTCATGATTTTTTGGTACGTATCAAAACCAATTTCGTTGATAAAACCACTTTGTTCGCCACCTAATAAATCGCCCGCACCACGAATTTCCAAATCCTTCATCGCGATGTTGAAACCGCTTCCTAATTCACTAAATTGCTCCAAAGCCGTAATACGTTTTTGCGCTTCACCCGTCATCATCGAATAGGGTGGTGTAATGAAATAACAAAACGCTTTTTTATTACTTCTTCCCACACGACCGCGCATTTGGTGCAAATCAGACAAGCCGAAATTATTGGCGTTGTTGATAAAAATCGTATTCGCATTGGGCACATCCAAACCGCTTTCAATAATGGTGGTTGCCACCAAAACGTCAAATTCGCCTTCCATGAACGCCAACATCAATTCTTCGAGTTTTTTGCCCTCCATTTGTCCGTGACCGATGCCGACTTTTGCTCCGGGCACCAAGCGCTGAATCATACCGGCTACTTCTTTGATGTTTTCGATTCGATTATTGATAAAAAACACTTGACCACCACGTTGAATTTCATAGGAAATCGCATCACGAATGGCTTCCTCGTTAAAACGAATCACATGTGTTTCAATGGGATATCGATTGGGCGGAGGGGTTGTAATTACCGATAAATCTCGTGCTGCCATCAATGAAAACTGCAAGGTTCTCGGAATCGGCGTGGCAGTTAACGTCAAGGTATCAACATTCGTGGCAATGGTTTTCAATTTGTCTTTTACGTTGACGCCGAACTTTTGCTCTTCGTCGATAATCAACAAACCTAAATCTTTAAACACCACATTTTTATTCACCAATTGATGGGTTCCAATTAAAATATCGACTTTTCCTTCTTGCAATTTTTGAAGCGTATCGGCTTTTTGTTTCGCGGTTCTAAATCGGTTTACATAACTTACGGTAACCGGCATGTCTTTCAATCGTTCTGAAAACGTTCTAAAATGTTGGTAGGCCAAAATAGTTGTTGGCACTAAAACCGCGACTTGCTTTCCGTTGTCTACCGCTTTAAAAGCCGCACGAATAGCTACTTCTGTCTTTCCGAAACCCACATCACCACACACCAATCGGTCCATTGGACGCTCGCTTTCCATGTCGGTTTTAACGTCTAAAGTAGCCGTAATTTGGTCGGGCGTATCTTCGTAAATGAACGAACTTTCCAATTCTTTTTGCAAATAACTGTCGGGAGCAAATTGAAACCCTTTGTCTAATCTTCGCTTTGCATACAACTGAATTAAGTTGAACGCAATGTGTTTAACCCGTGCTTTTGTTTTTTGCTTTAAGGCTTTCCAAGCGTTACTGCCTAATTTGTATATTTTGGGAGGTGTTCCGTCTTTTCCGTTGTATTTTGAGATTTTGTGCAACGAATGGATGCTCACGTACACAATATCATTATCGGCATAGACCAATTTTATGGCTTCTTGCGTTTTGCCTTCGACCTGAATTTTTTGCAATCCACCAAATTTTCCAATTCCGTGATCGATGTGCGTGACATAATCGCCCACCGACAAGGAAGTCAGTTCTTTTAACGTTATGGTTTGCTTTTTAGAATAACCATTTTTGATGGAGAACTTATGGTACCGCTCAAAAATTTGATGATCGGTATAACATGCAATTTGATTTTCTTCATCGATAAAACCTTCAAATAATGGCAATACCATGGTTTTATATTGCTTGCGAACACTTTCCGAATTTTCTGCATCGATGTCTTCAAAAATATCATGAAAACGATTGGCTTGATTGGCATTGGAACAACACAAATAATTTTTATACCCATTGAAATGATTCTCACTCAAATTGTTTAATAACAAATCAAATTGTTTATTGAACGAAGGTTGCGGTTGTATGTGAAATTCGGCTTTTTTATCGGTTTTGAAAACAGCGTTGGTTTGCAATTCAATTACCGAAAAATCAAGTGCGCGTTTTAAAAACTGCTTTTGATTTAAAAACAATTCTTCAGGGGGCGCGTGTTGAATATCCTTGGATAATTTTTCGAAAGCTTCATGGGCTTTGTCGAATAATTTATCCAATTGTTGTCCTAATAATTCGGTATTCTGAATGACTAAAACCGTTTTTTCGTTGATATAATCCAAGAAACTTTCGCGGTTTTCTTGTAGTAATTTATTTTCAACATTGGGGATAATCGAAATCTTCTTTAATTTTTCAATTGATAATTGGGTTTCGACATCAAAACTTCGGATGCTGTCGATTTCGTTACCAAAAAATTCGATGCGGTACGGATTATCATTGGAAAACGAAAACACGTCAATAATACCTCCACGAACCGAAAATTCGCCTGGTTCAGTAACAAAATCAACGCGTTTGAAGTTGTATTCAAAAAGCGTTTCGTTGATAAAATCTATGGAAAACTGATCTTGGACGGACAGTTTAAGCGTGTTTTTCTCTAGCTCTTTTCGGGTAACTACTTTTTCAAAAATAGCTTCAGCATAGGAAACAATGATGGCTGGTTTTTTGCGCGAATTGATTCGGTTTAAAACCTCAGCACGTAAAAGAACATTGGCGTTATCGGTTTCTTCAATTTGGTAGGGTCTGCGGTACGAACTTGGGTAAAAAAGTACGTCTTCGGCATTGATTAATTGCTCTAAATCATTTAAATAATACGCGGCTTCTTCTTTATTGTTGCATAAAATTAAAAAGGGAAGTTCGGATTTTTTAAACAACGAATGCATCACAAAAGACAAGGACGAACCCACCAAACCGTTGATTTGTGATTTTTGACGGGCTTCAAAAGAAGCAGCTACGAAGGCAATTTTTGAAGAGCTATCGTAAATAGAAATAATATCGGACGTACTCAAAACTACTAGTTATTTTATTTTGTCTGAAATTTCCATTTTTTGTTTCATGAGATCAGGTCGTGCATTGCATGCCGTGTCTAAAGCTTGCAACATCAACGCTTCTCCAATTTCTTTTGGAATGGCTTTTTTGATAAGAATTTCATCCCACTGATTGTACAAACCTTTGATCTCTTCATTGATTTCGGGGATGAGTTGGGCTACTTTTTGCTCAGGAATAACCCTTAAATTAAGGTACAATTCGAGGGATTTTAATTTAGTATTCAGTGCCGCAAAGCGACTCAATACTTGTGGTTTGTTGTATTCTTCGGGAATACTTGCGGTTAAAGCATCGGCTTTTGAGGCAATATTTTTGGTTTTTAATTGAAAAGCAGATAAGGTTGACTTTGGTTTTTGCAGAAGTTCTATCTCAAATTGTCTCCAGGCATTCCAAGTATTTAGTGTGGCTGTTATTTCGGGTCTTGCCGATGGAAATTGAAACTGCCACATTTTGGAAATATTTTTAAAAACGGCTTCGTTTTTTTGCGCAATTTTTTGCGCATCCAAATGGTGCTGAGCGTCCTCTTGACACGAACACAACAGCATAAAAAAAGAAAGAAAAGAAACCAGTAAACGTCTCATGATAGCATTTTAAAAAACAAAGGTACAAATGTTTATAAAAACATCCGTACAATCTAAGGATATCTTAACAGGGATTTGAAATTCAAGCGCATACCCATTCGGGATTCTTATTTTCCGTTTTGTATTTTATGAATAATGAATTGAAAGTGAGGTTTTGTTGAAAATTTAATAAATGAGAACCCTTAATTCCGTTCAAAAAAAGTATATTTGTTTTCTATTTTTAAGCAATCAAATGGACACGAAAATATTAATTATTGGTGCTTGTGGTCAAATAGGCACAGAACTTACCGCTAAATTAAGAGCGACTTATGGTGTTAACAATGTTATTGCCACGGATATACGAAAACTGGACAATGAAGTTGTCAACAATGGTATTTTTGAAGTCGTTAATGCGTTAGATTACAATCAAATTGAACACTTGATTGAGCAATACCAGATCACCGATGTATATCTAATGGCTGCCTTACTTTCGGCAACCGCTGAAAAAAACCCGGCTTTTGCTTGGGATTTAAATATGAATTCATTGTTTCATGTCTTAAATTTAGCCAAAGCAGGAAAGATCAAGAAAATTTTCTGGCCTTCAAGTATAGCCGTTTTTGGTCCTACAACACCCCGACATAACACCCCACAATATACCGTAATGGAACCTTCAACCGTATATGGAATTTCGAAGCAAACGGGCGAAAGATGGTGTGAATATTACCACAAACAATATGGTGTAGATGTAAGAAGCATCCGTTATCCCGGACTCATTAGCTGGAGTACTGAAGCCGGTGGAGGGACCACTGATTATGCGGTTGACATTTATCACAAAGCGATTACCGACGGCAAATTCACCAGTTTTTTATCGGAAAACACCGAATTGCCTATGATGTATATGGACGATGCCATCAAAGCGACGATTCAAATCATGCAAGCACCTGTTGAGCAAATAAAAATTCGTTCTTCCTATAATTTAGCGGCAATGAGTTTTACGCCCCAACAAATTGGAGCAGCTATCACTAAACATTATCCTGCATTTGAATTGCATTATGCGCCCGATTTCCGTCAAAAAATTGCCGACAGTTGGCCCGCTAGTATTGATGATTCTTCTGCTAGAGCAGATTGGGGTTGGCACAATGACTTTGACATGACTACCATGACGGAAGCCATGTTTAAAAATTTAAAAGAACAGGTCTATAACCACTAACTTATGGTTTCTTTTTTTCAAGTAAAGCGTCTTCTATAGGCGCTTTTATTTTGACTACTTCATCCGTGGTGTCGTTTGGAATCGTCATCGAAAGCACATAATGCTTAATTTTCCATTGTCCATTTTCTAGAACAAGTACACCCGAACCACGACAAATTTTCATTTGTGTACTTAACAATTCATCAAACCACACCAATTTTGCATTTTCGTTGAAATAAATATTGCGTTCGATGGCTTTAAAATTCCAGGCTCTTCCTTTATCAAAATAAGGTTTTGCAAAGGCTTGAAATTGTTTTTTGTTCCAATTTTCGGTTGCATCGGTGCCAATAAAAATGGATTTTTCTGCCATGGCGCCAAAATAGGTTTCAAAATTAGCAGCAGCAGCAGCGGCATGCCACTGGTCTATAAATTGAGTGATTTTTTGTTTTTCGGATTCCAGATTTTGAGCCGAAAGGACTGAAGTAACAAAAAGAAAAAGAAGATGGATTTTTTTCATACGTACCGTTGGATTTTATCCAAAAATACAAAATAAATTAAAACTTTTCATTGTGTTGGGATAAATCAAGGCCGAGTTGCTCAGACGCTTCAGAAACCCGCAAAGGAATGAACCAATTGGCTACTTTATACAACAATAAGGACCCAAAAAAGGTGAAGGAAGCTACTAAAAGTAAGGCTGCCATATGGTGTCCAAAAACTGACCAGCCCCCGTGTAATAAACTTGCGTTTTCACCTTCGGCAAAAATGGCGGTTAACAGCATTCCCATAATCCCCCCAACTCCATGACAAGCAAACACATCTAGGGTGTCATCAATCGCTTTTAATTTACTCCAATACAACATTTTATTCGAAACGAGCGCTGCAAGGAACCCGAAAAAAATACTTTTAGGGATCGAGACAAATCCGGCAGCCGGAGTAATGGCAACAAGGCCAACTACAGCGCCAATACAAGCGCCTAATGCCGACGCTTTTCTACCGTTAATTCGATCAAAAAATACCCAAGTCAACATAGCAGATGCGGAGGCAACGGTTGTTGTTGCAAAAGCCATAGCGGCTGTACCGTTTGCAGCCATAGCCGAACCGGCGTTAAATCCGAACCATCCAAACCACAACATCCCTGTTCCGAGCAGAACAAAAGGAATATTGGTTGGAATATGCTCGCTATTTTTGCGTTTCCCCAACACTAATACGCCTGCTAATGCGGCAAAACCAGCACTCATATGCACAACAGTACCTCCGGCAAAGTCTTTCACACCAAAGTAACTTCCTAACAATCCATTGGGGTGCCATACCATATGACATAATGGAGTATATATAAATAAGGTAAACAAACAGATGAAAAACAAATACCCAATGAATCGAACCCGTTCGGCAAACGAACCCGTAATAATGGCGGGTGTAATCACGGCAAATTTCATTTGAAACAAAGCAAAAAGTACAAAAGGTATCGTCGTGGCAAGTTGTTTGTGTGGCAAAGCACCCACATTATCCATAAAAAAATAATCCATGGGATTTCCAATAATACCATAATGGATGCCTCCTATTTCAAATCCCAAGCTGTCGCCAAAAGAAAGACTGAATCCTACAACCACCCACAACAAACTAACAACCCCTAATGAAATGAAACTTTGCAACATGGTCGAAATGACATTTTTTTTACCGACCATACCGCCGTAAAAAAAAGAAAGTCCGGGTGTCATCAACAACACAAAAGAAGAGGAAGTGAGTAACCAGGCAACATCGGCATAATTGATAGCTTCTGTAGTTAAAAACCGATGCTGCAATTGGTTTTTATTTTCCCAAAACAAACTGGCAACAGCCACCAAACAAATAATGATAAACGAAACCAGCCATCTTTTTTTAATTTTCATAACCCCTAATTTTTATAGGGTAAAAATACAAAAAAGTTACTTTAAAATTATTTTATAATAAAAATATAGGGGTGTGACCTCAATTTTTATGAATTTTTAGATTAAGTAAGTGTTTTTATGTAATTTTAGTGTAATTTTTTTCTGAAATTCAAAAAATCATAAACATTTGATAAATACTGTTTTAGTATTTACGAATTCTTTTAGTCCTTCTTCGGCCAATTCCCTGCCATAACCCGAATTTTTCACCCCTCCAAATGGCAATCTAGGATCCGATTTTACCATTTCATTGATAAACACCGCTCCTTCGTTAAAAACCGCAATTTTTGCCTTGATTTTTGCGATGTCCTGAGTAAAAACAGAAACGCCCAAACCAAAATTAGATTGGTTACTCAAAGCAATGGCTTCATCAAGATTGGAAAATGTTGTGATTGCCGCAACGGGTCCGAACGTTTCTTCAGTAAAAACGGGCATTTGAGGCGTAACCTTAGTCAATAATGTTGGAGCATAAAAGGCGCCATCTCTAGCACCTCCCAAAATTAATTGAGCCCCCATTGCTATCGATTTCTGTACTTGTTTATCTAATTCGGTTGCCAAATCCAATCGGGCTAAAGGGCCTATTTGCGTGGCTTTATCGAATACATCGCCCGTTTTTAAATTTTGAAGTGCCGTTTTAAATTGAATAATAAAGGCATCGGCTATACTTTCATGCACTAAAAAGCGCTTGGCGGCAATGCAACTTTGTCCCGCATTTTGCATCCGAGCATTAACCGCAATTGCCACTGCTGCTTTCAAATCTGCATCTTCTAGTACAATAAAGGCATTGTTGCCTCCCAACTCTAATACACATTTTTTCAAGTGTTTTCCAGCAATTGCCGCAACGGCTTTTCCAGCAAATTCACTTCCCGTTAAGGAAACCGCTTTAACAATAGGATGAGCTATAACCGCTGCTACTTCGGCACTTGAAAGGGCTAAATTTTGATAACAGCCTAATGGAAATCCCGCTTCTTCAAATAAATCCTGCAACAATTGAGCACATTTTGGCACATTACTAGCGTGTTTGACCACTACTGTATTTCCAGAAACAAGCGCAGGAATGGCAAAACGAAACACTTGCCAAAAAGGAAAATTCCAAGGCATAATCCCTAAAATTACTCCGATTGGCTCATAGGTTACAAAACTTTCTGAGGCTTCTGTTTTAATTGTTTTTGCGCTTAAAAAAGAGGACGCGTTTTCGAAATAATACGTACACAACAACGCACATTTTTCCACCTCTGCGATAGCCTGTGCAATAGGTTTTTGCATTTCACTCGTAATTACAGCAGCATAAACCGTTTTATTTTCCAACAAGTGTTGGGCAAGAATTGGTAAAAAAGTTAGCCGATCGTTGAGTGGCAAATTGTTCCACGCTGCATACGTTTCATTGGCTCGAGTGATTGTTGTTTCCATAGATTGCAAATAATGAGTAAAGGTACATTTTATTACTATTTTCACAAATACGCTGGAAACCCTTTTATTTAGACTACCTTGCAAAAACCCGTCATATTGGGAAGCCCACAAATGGAAGCATGTTTTGAGACTTTGATTGCGCGTTATATAGCAACAAAAGTAGGTGTTGTTGAAAATTTTATTCCCTTACCGTTACGAACCCAATTGGCCACCCACCTACACCAACTCCAATTCGAAAAACTATTGGCGCCTGCAGGTATTGGTAACACCCAAAAACTACAACAAAATCAGGCGATTCGAAACGATTTTATTTATTGGTTGGACCGAAAAAACAACAATAAGCATGAAACAGCTTTCTTAGATCAAATAGAAGCCTTTATTGGCTATTTAAACGAAAGTTGTTATGCAGGAATAACCGCATATGAATTTCATTATTCGTTTTATGAAAAAGGCGCTTTTTACCGAAAACATTTGGACCAATTTCAAGACAATTCGAGTCGGCAATTTTCTATGATCAGTTACCTAAATCCCGAATGGAAAATAGATGACGGCGGTGAATTGTGTGTGTACCAAGAAAAAAATACGCAAAAAATTTCGCCCATTGGAGGCACGACTGTTTTTTTTAAAAGCAACGAACTGCTGCATGAAGTTTTAGTAACGCAAGAACCGCGATTGAGCATCACGGGATGGCTAAAACGGTAAAAAAAGACCGTTTTATTTAGAATTGTTTTAAATAAGCTAATTTAAAGAAATAAATAACAAACGTTTATCTTTTGATTTTTGAGAATTAAATAATGCAATGTATATTTGTGGCTATTTTATAAAACTTAAAATTTAAACAGATGCAATCCACCCAATTTGATTATTTTCCAATCTTGATGCAGCTCGGATTAGCCGTTGGTTTTGTAGTAGGAACCATAATAATTTCTAACTTTTTAGGACCTAAAAGAAGTTCGGCCAACAAAGACAAAAACTTTGAATGTGGTATCGAATCTGTTGGAAATGCGCGCATCCCTTTTTCTGTAAAATATTTCTTGGTAGCCATCCTTTTTGTCTTGTTTGACGTGGAGGTTATTTTCTTATATCCTTGGGCCGTAAATTTCAAAGAATTAGGAATGGATGGAATGATCAAAATGGTGATATTTATGCTATTACTATTGGTTGGTTTTTTCTACATTATCAAGAAGAAAGCACTAGAGTGGGAATAAAACAGCAATTGTTATGAGTACAAAAACAAATATGGTTGCTCCGCCAGAAGGAGTTGTTGGAGAAGGTTTTTTTGCAACGAAACTAAATGATGTTGTTGGTTTAGCAAGAGCTAATTCATTATGGCCGTTGCCATTTGCTACTTCGTGTTGTGGAATTGAGTTCATGGCTACCATGGCGTCACATTATGATTTGGCACGATTTGGATCGGAACGGGTGAGTTTTTCACCTCGTCAGGCCGACATGCTAATGGTCATGGGTACGATTTCTAAAAAAATGGCCCCTATTTTACGTCAAGTTTACGAACAAATGTCGGAGCCACGCTGGGTAATTGCCGTTGGTGCTTGTGCTTCTTCGGGCGGTGTTTTTGACACCTACTCTGTATTGCAAGGCATTGACAAAGTAATTCCAGTAGATGTTTATGTGCCGGGTTGCCCTCCAAGACCTGAACAAATTGTAGACGGTGTTATGCAGTTGCAAGAGTTGGTTAAAAACGAGTCGGTGCGTCGCAGAAACTCTCCAGAATATAAAGAATTATTAGCTTCTTACAACCTATAAAAATGGCTATAGAAACGGCACTTATACAAGAGAAATTGGAACAAAAATTTGCAAACAAAGTAACTAACTTTGAAATGCAAAAAGATATTTTTTCTTTTGAAATCACTTCAGAATCCGTTCGTGAAGTGATTCTTTTTCTTAAAGAAGAAGAAGATACAAATTTTCACTTTTTAACCGATTTATGCGGTGTTCATTACCCAGACAATACCATTGACCACCAATTTTGCGTGGTTTACCATTTACACAATTGGGTAGAAAATACACGCATTAGAATCAAAACGTATTTGAATGGAGCGCAACCTGAAGTAGCCTCAATATCCGATATCTTTTTGTCTTCTAATTGGATGGAACGTGAAACCTATGATTTTTATGGTATTACTTTCACGGGGCATCCCCAATTGAAAAGAATATTAAATATGGATGAAATGGTTTCTTTTCCTATGCGAAAAGAATTCCCAATGGAAGACAATGGAAGAACCGATAAAGATGATCGTTTCTTTGGAAGAACAGCGAATTGCTAAATAACTATTTATAATTTTTCACATTTATAAAATGTCAGAACTATTATTACCACCTGAGCATCGATATGCTAAAATAATTAATGAAAAACGTAATGATGACGGCAGTGAGTATTCTATACTTAACTTAGGTCCTACGCATCCTGCCACGCACGGAATTTTTCAAAACATTCTATTAATGGATGGAGAGCGCATTGTGGAAGCAGAGCCTACAATTGGATACATTCACCGAGCGTTTGAAAAAATTGCAGAAAATCGTCCGTTTTACCAAATCACCCCGTTGACCGACCGAATGAACTATTGTTCTTCGCCTATTAACAACATGGCGTGGTGGATGACGGTTGAAAAATTACTCGATATTGAAGTGCCTAAAAGAGCTCAATATTTACGCGTAATTGTGATGGAGTTGGCTCGTATTGCCGATCACATTATTTGTAACTCCATTTTAGGAGTGGATACCGGAGCCTATACCGGATTTTTATATGTATTCCAATTTAGAGAAAAAATATACGAAATATACGAAGAGATTTGTGGCGCTCGTTTAACAACTAACATGGGAAGAATTGGCGGTTTTGAAAGAGAATGGTCTGACGAAGCCTTCAGAAAACTGAATGTATTTTTAGAAGAATTCCCAGTAGCTTGGAAAGAATTTGAAAACTTATTTGAGCGCAATCGAATCTTTATTGATCGTACAGTTAACGTAGGTGCTATTACTGCAGAAAGTGCCATGGCTTATGGATTTACCGGTCCTAATCTTCGTGCAGCCGGTGTGGATTATGATGTACGTGTAGCCCAACCTTATTCTTCGTATGAAGATTTCGAATTTATTGTTCCTGTAGGAAAATCAGGAGATACATACGACCGTTTTTGCGTTCGTAATGCCGAAGTTTGGGAAAGCTTAAGCATCATTCGTCAAGCCTTAGCTAAATTGCCTGATGGCCCCTATCATGCCGATGTTCCTGCCTATTATTTGCCTCCAAAAGAGGATGTATATACTACCATGGAAAGCTTAATCTATCACTTTAAAATTGTGATGGGGGAAGTGCCAATCCCAGTGGCTGAAATTTATCATCCGGTAGAAGGAGGAAACGGAGAATTAGGATTCTATTTGGTAACCGATGGTAGTAGAACGCCGTATCGTTTGCATTTTAGAAGACCCTGTTTTATTTATTATCAAGCGTATCCCGAAATGATTAAAGGATCATTATTATCGGATGCAATTGTAATATTATCCAGTTTAAATGTAATTGCTGGAGAATTAGACGCATAAAAATTATGGAAAGAACGCAATACAAACAAGAAATACATATGACCGAAGCATTGATGGCACGCATCAATGAAATCATTAGTCATTATCCAGAAGACAAAAGAAAATCGGCTTTACTTCCGGTGCTGCATGAAGTGCAAGATGCGCACGACAACTGGTTAAGTTTTGAACTGCAAGATAAAGTTGCCGAAATTTTACACATTCAACCGGTGGAAGTATATGAAGTAGTGTCTTTTTACACCATGTTCAATCAAAAACCCATTGCAAAATACATGTTCGAATTTTGTCGGACAGCTTGTTGTGCAACCAGAGGAGTTGAAGATTTAATGGATTATGCGTGTGAAAAAATTGGCGCTAACTTGGGTGAAATTTCTGCAGACGGACAGTTTCAAGTAGTGGGAGTAGAATGTTTAGGAGCTTGTGGTTATGCCCCTATGCTTCAATTGGGAGATTTTTACCACGAGAAATTAACCAAAGAATCATTTGATCAATTGGTAGAAGATTGTAAAGCTGGAAAAATAACATTACACGATAAATAGCGCCATGGGAAGAAAAATATTATTAGATAAAATAAATATTCCAGGGATCAAAACCTATGAAGTGTACCGCCAAAATGGTGGTTATGCCTCGGTGGAAAAAGCATTAAAAACAATGACTCCCGATGAAGTTACTGAAGAAGTGAAAACGTCGGGCATTCGTGGTCGTGGTGGGGCTGGTTTTCCTGTTGGAATGAAATGGAGTTTTATCGATAAAAAATCGGGAAAACCTCGTCATTTAGTGTGTAATGCCGACGAATCTGAACCGGGCACTTTTAAAGACCGTTATTTAATGGAGCACATTCCTCACCTATTAATAGAAGGAATGATTACATCGAGTTTTGCCTTAGGAGCCAACTTATCGTACATCTATATTCGTGGTGAATATATGTGGGTATATAAAATATTAGAAAGAGCCATTAATGAAGCCAAAGCGGCGGGATGGTTAGGAAAAAATATTATGGGATCGGGTTACGATTTGGACTTATATGTTCATTGTGGTGCCGGAGCCTATATATGTGGAGAAGAAACAGCACTTATCGAATCGCTTGAAGGTAAAAGAGGAAACCCTCGTATCAAACCGCCATTCCCAGCAATTAGCGGATTATGGCAAAATCCTACCGTAGTAAATAATGTAGAATCAATTGCTGCTGTGCCTTGGATTGTAATGAATACTGGGGCTGAATATGCAAAAATTGGAATAGATCGTTCAACAGGTACCAAATTAATTTCGGCTTCTGGACACATCAAAAACCCAGGCGTTTACGAAATTGAATTGGGTGTATCGGTAGAAGAGTTTATGAATTCTGACGAATATTGTGGCGGAATGATAGACGATCGCCCCTTAAAAGCATTAGTGCCTGGAGGGTCATCTGTGCCTATTTTACCCGCACATTTAATTTACAAAACAGCCGCTGGAACTGATCGTTTAATGACTTATGAATCGTTATCAGATGGTGGTTTTGCCACTGGATCGATGTTGGGTTCAGGAGGATTTATCGTTTATAACGACACTACTTGTATTGTAAGAAACACCTGGAATTTCTCTCGTTTTTATCATCATGAATCGTGTGGTCAATGTACCCCTTGTCGTGAAGGTACCGGATGGTTAGAAAAAGTGTTGCACCGCATTGAAAACGGTCACGGACGTGAAGAAGATATCGAATTATTATGGAGCATTCAATCTAAGATTGAAGGAAACACCATCTGCCCATTAGGAGATGCTGCTTCTTGGCCTGTAGCTGCGGCTATTCGTCATTTTAGAGAAGAATTTGAATACCATGTAAGATTCCCGGAAAAAATTAAAAACAGAAACCACTTTGTTGCAGAGCCTTTTGAAAAGGTAAAACATTTGGTAACAAAATAAAGAATAAGTCAATAGTAAAATATATTTATTTTTCGATAGAAAAACAATACTATGAAAGTAACAATAGACGGTCAAAGTGTAGAAGTAGCACCAGGAACAACCATCCTGCAAGCTGCTCGTATGATTGGAGGAGAAAGTGTTCCGCCAGCCATGTGTTATTATTCAAAACTAAAAGGGAGTGGCGGAAAATGTCGTTGTTGTTTAGTTGAAGTATCAAAAGGCAGCGAAGCCGATCCAAGACCAATGCCGAAACTAGTAGCCTCTTGTGTAACAGGATGTATGGACGGAATGGAAGTGAACAGTAAAAACTCCGATAGAGTTACTGAAGCGAGAAAATCGGTAACCGAATTTTTATTGATCAATCACCCGTTAGATTGCCCTGTTTGTGATCAAGCTGGCGAATGTGATTTGCAAAATTTAAGTTTCGAGCACGGAAAATCACAAACCCGTTACATCGAAGAAAAAAGGACTTTTGAACCCGAAGATATCGGTCCGAATATTCAATTACACATGAACCGTTGTATTTTATGCCAACGTTGTGTGCAAGTGGCCGATCAATTGACCGACAATCGCGTACATGGGGTTATGGATCGTGGAGATCATGCTAATATATCTACTTGTATTTCAAAAGCCATCGACAATGAATTTTCGGGGAACATGATTGATGTTTGTCCGGTAGGAGCCTTAACCGATAAAACCTTCCGTTTCAAATCGAGAGTATGGTTCAACAAGCCTTTCAATGCGCACAGAGAATGTACTACCTGTTGTGGTAAAACAACTGTTTGGATGTTTGGAAACGAAATTCAAAGAGTTACAGGTCGTAAAGACGAGTACCATGAAGTGGAAGAATTCATTTGTAACAGTTGTCGTTTTGACCATAAAAATGTGGAAGACTGGGTTATTGAAGGACCAAGAGCATTTGAAAAAGACTCGGTTATCAATCAAAACAACTACACCCGCGATATGGAAAAAGTGGTGATCGAAACCGAAGAACATATTTTAAAAGGTAGAACTATTGATCGTAAAAAAATCAGTATGTCCGACATCGATTATACAGAAAAAATTGATGGTAATTTAATTAATGATAAAAATAATGGATAGTGCTTTTATCATAGAAAAAAGCGTTGTAATTGTAACTGTTTTTGCAATTACAATGATTATGGCAATGTATTCAACCTATGCCGAACGTAAAGTAGCCGCCTTTTTACAGGATCGTATTGGTCCTAATCGTGCCGGAAAATTTGGTTTATTACAACCTCTTGCCGACGGTTTAAAGTTGTTTTCAAAAGAAGAATTTTTTCCAAATACCCCCAACCGCTTTTTATTTATAGTTGGTCCGGCTATTGCCATGAGTACGGCATTAATGACCAGCGCAGTAATTCCTTGGGGCGATCGTTTGCATATTTTTGGCAGAGATGTCATTTTACAAGCAACCGATATTGACGTTTCCTTACTTTATATTTTTGGAGTAGTTTCTGTTGGTGTATACGGAATCATGATTGGAGGATGGGCTTCAAATAACAAGTTCTCGTTGATGGGAGCCGTTCGTGCTGCCTCTCAAATGGTTTCATACGAAATCGCCATGGGATTGTCAATGATTGCCTTATTGATGATGACCGGAACTTTGAGTTTGAAAGAAATTTCGTTGCAACAAAGCGGAATGGATTGGAATGTATTTTACCAACCAGTTTCGTTTTTAATCTTTTTAATTTGTGCTTTTGCCGAATTGAACCGAACGCCTTTTGACCTTGCCGAATGTGAAAGTGAATTGATTGGAGGGTATCATACCGAATATTCTTCTATGAAAATGGGTTTCTATTTATTTGCTGAATATGCCAATATGTTCATTTCTTCTGCCATTTTATCGGTATTGTTTTTTGGAGGATACAATTATCCAGGAATGCAATGGATGGTTGATAATGTCGGAATTAATGTAGCAAATATTTTAGGAATTGTAGCCTTGTTCATCAAAATATGTGGGTTCATCTTTTTCATCATGTGGGTGCGATGGACGATCCCTCGTTTTAGATACGATCAATTAATGAACTTAGGTTGGAGAATTTTAATTCCGCTTTCGATCGTAAATATTATCATCACCGGAATTTGCATTTTAGCTTTTAAATAAAAGATAGTATGTCAACAGCAATACAAAACATATCCCTATCGGGAAGAAAAAAAGAAGTCTCTCACAAAGAAATGACTTTTTGGGAACGCTTATACTTAGTCGCCATTGTAAAAGGTTTGATCATTACCATCAAACACTTATTTCGTAAAAAAGTAACCGTACAATATCCCGAACAAGTCAGAGAATTTAGTCCGGTATACCGAGGCCAACACATGTTAAAACGCGACGAGCAAGGAAGAGAAAACTGTACCGCTTGTGGCTTGTGTGCGTTGTCTTGTCCTGCAGAAGCCATTACGATGAAAGCTGCCGAGCGTAAAAAAGGGGAAGAACACTTGTACCGTGAAGAAAAATATGCGGAAATCTATGAAATCAACATGTTGCGTTGTATTTTTTGTGGTTTGTGCGAAGAAGCTTGTCCAAAAGACGCCATCTATTTAACGCTTTCAAAAGAGTTAGTACCTGCTAATTATGACCGTGAAGATTTCATCTTTGGAAAAGATAAATTAGTAATGCCTTTAGAAATGGCAATGAAAAATGCTCAACTTAACAACGCAAACTAAATGTCAACGATAGTAATAATATTTTATTTTTTAGCGGCCATTACTTTGGCCACCGCGTTTTTGACTATTTACAGCAGAAACCCGATACACAGTGCAATCTATTTGGTGTTGTGCTTTTTTTCAATTGCAGGTCACTACTTATTATTTAACGCACAATTCCTAGCCTTAGTTCATATTATTGTGTACTCGGGTGCCATTATGGTCTTGTTTTTATTTACCATCATGTTGATGAATTTAAACAAAGAAGACGAAGTGCACAAACCTCGTATTACAAGAATCGGTGCCTTGGTGGTTTTTCTGATTATGAGTATTGTTTTCATTACGATTTTTATCAATTCGAAAACCATCATGACGGGTTATGACACCAGCGGTGAAGATTTCCAGTCCATCAAAGTATTAGGAAAAGTATTGTTAAACGAATACATGTTCCCGTTTGAATTCATCTCTATTTTGTTATTAGTTGCTATGATAGGAACGGTATTATTGACTAAAAAAGAAAAAAACAATGAGTAATATATTAAATCAAATCGGTATTGAAAATTATATTTTCTTATCGGTACTTCTTTTTTGCATCGGTGTTTTTGGGGTGTTATACCGCCGAAATGCGATTATTGTATTTATGTCTATCGAAATTATGTTGAATGCTGTAAACTTACTGTTTGTTGCGTTTTCAACCTATCATCAAGATGCCGAAGGACAGGTTTTTGTATTTTTCTCTATGGCTGTAGCTGCGGCAGAAGTCGCGGTAGGATTGGCTATTCTGGTTTCGGTATACCGTAATCTAGGCTCAATCGACATTGATAATTTAAAAAATTTAAAAGGATAATCTTAACATGGACACAAATTTAGCTTTACTATTACTTTTATCTCCATTTGTTGGGTTTCTTTTCAATATATTCTTTGGAAATAAAATAAGCAAAGGAATCGCAGGCATGGTGGGAACACTAATGGTTGTTTTTTCTTTTTTACTAACCCTTTGCTTTTTTTCACAACTGCTTCAGACGGGAAAAGCCATTGAAATTTCATTGTTTGATTGGATTTCAATTGGGAAAATAAACATTGATTTCGGAATTGTTTTGGATCAATTATCCTTGCTGTGGTTGCTATTTGTAACCGGTATCGGATCGTTAATTCATATCTATTCAATCAGCTACATGCACGATGACGAAAACATGTCTAAATTTTTCGCCTATTTAAATCTATTCGTATTCTTTATGATTACGTTAGTCATCGGAAACAACTTATTAGTAATGTTTATCGGATGGGAAGGCGTTGGACTGTGTTCGTACCTATTGATCGGATTTTGGTATAAAAATCAATCCTATAATGATGCTGCTAAAAAAGCGTTCATCATGAACCGAATTGGTGACTTGGGCTTTTTAATTGGAATCTTTATTTTGGCTTCACAATTTGCTACCTTAAATTATTCCGAAATACAAAGCGCAATAGCTGCGGGTCAAGTAAATACAACTGCCTTAGGTATTGCAGCCTTATGTTTATTCATTGGAGCAACCGGTAAATCGGCACAATTGCCATTGTATACTTGGTTACCAGATGCGATGGCTGGACCAACTCCGGTTTCGGCATTAATTCACGCGGCAACGATGGTAACAGCGGGTATTTTCATGATCACTCGAATGAATTTCTTATTTGATATTGCACCTGAAATTCAAAATATAATTGCCATTGTAGGTGCTATTACGGCATTGGTAGCGGCTTCAATCGGTTTGTTGCAAAATGACATCAAAAAAGTATTGGCCTACTCTACTGTTTCACAACTGGGATTAATGTTCTTAGCTTTAGGAATGGGCGCTTATACGGTGGCTGTTTTCCACGTCATTACGCACGCCTTCTTTAAAGCTTGTTTGTTCTTGGGTTCGGGATCTGTAATTCATGCCTTACATGGCGAACAAGACATGCGCAAAATGGGTGGTTTACGCAAAGTAATGCCCATCACCTTTTGGACGATGATGATTTCCACCTTGGCCATTGCCGGAATATTTCCATTTGCTGGCTTTTGGTCGAAAGACGAAATTTTATTAACGGCATTCGAACACAACAAAGTATTATGGATTGTGGCTTCAATTGCATCTATCATGACCGCTTTCTATATGTTTAGATTGATGTACTTAACTTTCTTTAGAACATTTAGAGGTACTGAAGAACAAAAACATCATTTACACGAAAGTCCGAAATTAATCACAATTCCATTGGTAATTTTAGCGGTTTTAGCGGCTATTGGTGGAGCAATTAATTTACCTGGTAGCTTTTGGTTAAACCATTATTTAGAACCTATTTTGGCAACGAAACATCACGCACATGCGCTTGGCGCTCATGAATTTATGTTGATGGGGGTTGCTTTGGCTGGAGCTGTTGTTGGAATTCTTTGGGCTTATGGTAAATACTTAAAACAAGGATTTGTACCGAAAGAAGATGAGGCAATTGTAGGATTCAACAAAGTCATCTATAACAAATATTATGTAGACGAAATTTATACTGCTTTACTTGTAAGACCAATAAATGCAATTTCAAATTTCAGTAGAGAAACAATAGAACCACAGCTTTCAAAATTAGTATTCAGTTTTGGATCGGCTGCAAACGCTTTGGGATCGCAAGGGAAAAAAGTACATAACGGAAACATTGGATTGTATCTGTTTATGTTTGTTCTCGGAATTTGTGCCCTAATCATTTATTTATTTATTGCTCAATAATTTTATTACAATGGATGTATCTATATTATTACTTTCTCTATTAATCGGTGCAGTAGTTACCTATTTTTCTGGAGACAAATTAGCTTCAAAAGTGGCTTTACTTTTTAGTTTAGGTGCTTTAGTGATTTCTTTGAATATACTCTATTTATTTACAAATGGGAGCAATGTAGGAATTTTGCACGGATGGATTACCTTACCTAAAGTAAGTGTTGCATTGTATGCAGATGGATTGTCATTAGCCATGGTGCTTTTAACTACTATTTTGACCCCTTTAATTATATTTTCATCATTTGGAACCACGGTAACAAATGCTAAAAATTTCTATGCTTTGGTATTGTTTATGGCCTTTGCAATGATTGGAACGTTCTTGGCGGCTGATGGATTACTCTATTATGTGTTCTGGGAATTAGCCTTAATCCCAATTTATTTTATTGCTTTAATTTGGGGAAATGGCGATGCAGAAAAACGTAAAAAAGCCGTTCTAAAATTTTTCATATACACTTTAGCAGGTTCGCTATTTATGTTGGTGGCATTTGCTTATTTATATACCAAAGCTGGTAGTTTTTTACTACAAGATTTATACAATCTAAACTTATCGACTCAAGAGCAGTTTTGGATTTTCTTTGCGTTCTTTTTAGCGTACGCGATTAAAATTCCAATCATTCCGTTTCATACATGGCAAGCAAAGGTATACCAAAAAGCGCCAACTGTGGGAACCATGTTGTTATCAGGAATCATGCTTAAAATGGGATTGTACAGCATTATTCGTTGGCAATTACCCATTGCGCCTCAAGCTGCAAAACAATATATGCCGCTTTTAATTGGGTTAAGTATTGCAGGTGTCATTTACGGATCCATCTTAGCGCTTCGTCAAAAAGACTTGAAAAAATTATTGGCTTATTCGTCATTAGCCCACGTGGGATTAATTGCAGCCGGATGTTATACGTTAACGTTGGACGGACTTAGTGGAGCGGTTCACCAAATGATTGCCCATGGATTTGTAATTGTGGGATTGTTTTTTGCCGCTGAAATCATTTATAGAAGATACCATACAAGAACGATAAGTGAATTAGGTGGTATTCGTGCACAAGCGCCAAAATTTACCTCTTTATTTATGATTTTGGTGTTGGCTTCAGTTGCCTTGCCAGGAACCTATAATTTTGTGGGAGAATTTACGGTTTTGTATAGTTTGAGTCAGGTAAATATTTGGTTAGCTGTTTTTGGCGGATTAACCATTATTTTAGGGGCATATTACATGCTTAAAATGTTCCAGAATGTAATGCTTGGCGAAACCAACACAACGTCTTTTGGAGCTATTACCATCTATGAAACCCTTACAATGGTAGTTATTATTGCATTATTATTATTTTTCGGATTGTATCCAAAACCGATCAATGATTTGATTCATCCAAGTTTAAACGATATTTTCTTTACTATTAACAGACTAAAATAAGTCCTAAAAATGAATACATTATTAGCCATATCAGGTTTAGGTGTTTTTTGCCTTATCGCTGAAATCTTCAACCTAAGAAAACTATTAATTCCAGTAGCAATACTTGGGCTTATTGCCATTCTAGGGCTTACCATTTCTGCCTATAATTTACCGAGTACTCACTTTAACAACATGGTTATTGTGGATCGTTTTTCGGTTAGTTTTTCTAGTTTATTCATCGTATTAACCATTTTTTTAGTGGCGTTAAGTGGTGATTATTATAAAGAACATCAATCGAAATTATCTGATTATGTTGCGATTAAAATATTTTTACTAGCCGGTGCGGTTGCTATGGTTTCTTTTGGAAACTTAGCCATGTTCTTTATTGGAATTGAAATCTTATCGATTTCTTTATACGTACTTGCTGCTAGCAAACGATTAGACGTAAAAAGTAATGAAGCAGGAATGAAATATTTCTTGTTGGGATCTTTTGCATCCGGAATCATATTATTTGGTATTTGCTTGATTTATGGCGCTACCGGTTATTTTGACATTGCTGAAATTTATGCCCTTTCTGAAGGAGCAGGTATTCCAATTTGGTTTCCTATTGGTTTAACCTTAATCATCATTGGAATGTTGTTTAAAATTGCTGCCGTACCGTTTCATTTTTGGGCACCCGATGTATATGAAGGTGCGCCAAGCTTAACCACAGCTACCATGAGTACGTTAGCAAAAGTGGTCGCTGTAGCTACTTTATATAAATTGATACACGGAATGATTCCTACAATACCCTATATCTTTGAAACCATTATCGTAGCACTTTCTATTCTGTCCATGACCGTTGGTAATATTATGGCGTTGCGTCAAAAAAATGTGAAACGTATGTTGGCTTTTTCAGGTATCTCGCATGCAGGTTTTATGTTGATGGCGTTACTAAGCCTTTCTACAGCTGCAGGAACCTTATTGTATTACACTGCTGCCTATGCTTTAGCCGGTATGGCTGCTTTTGCGGTAATTATTTATGTAACGCGTACCAAAGACAACGAAGATATTGTCAATTTTAACGGATTAGGCAAATCAAATCCTCTACTAGCGGGTATCTTAACCGCAGCCTTACTTTCGATGGCCGGAATTCCTGTTTTTTCAGGATTCTTTGCTAAGTTAACGTTGTTTACTCAAACCATTCAATCGGGTTATTTAGTGGTGGTTATTGCAGGTGTTATAAACTCTATCATTAGTGTAGGTTATTATTTTAAATTGATTGTAGCCATGTATACAAAAGAAGCTAGTGAAAAAGAAACGACTCCAACTCCTTTTGTGTATTATTTTGTAGCCGTAGTAGCCATTTTATTAAATATTATCATTGGAATATTCCCCAATATCATTTTGAATTTATTGGGTGCTTAAAACACATAAAAAAAGCCAGTCTAACGACTGGCTTTTTTTTGAATTAAAATTTACGTGTTGTTATTGAATAAGACCAAGTTGTTTTAGAAAACTCATATTATCCATAAAATCTTGTTCTTCTACAATTTTACCGTCTACAATTTTAGCAATGGTACTCCCTTCAATATTTACCGTTCTTCCTGTTGCAGGAATCCCCATAAATACCCCGGTGTGAGTTCCAGTAAATTGCCAATGTTTCACTAAATTTTCTCCATCGGCAAACATTCTTTTTACCGTAAACTTTCGGTTCGAAAATCCAGTCACAAAACCTGCATAATACGCTTTAGCGTCCTTGATTCCTTTAATTTCGGGTAAGGTGTGTAAAACGATTGACTCAGCATAAGCGGTGTCTAATACATTCACTTTTCCTTCGTTAATTACTTGCTCCCATACTTTCGTATAAAAGTCAACATTTTTTTTAGATTGAGCCGCGTTTTTATCCGCATCACTCACACAGGCGGTAATCGATAATCCAGCCAATAATAAGACTACAATTTTTTTCATTTTTTTAATGTATTGGTTAAACATTTCAAATATATAAATTACTTTTTAAAGACAACTAATATGTTTTTGGTATTTGTATTTATACGCTAAAAAAGTGTAATTTTGTAGCTCTGTAATTCCTATGAAAAACCACGTATTTAGATCCACATGTGCTATTGCTGTCTCGGTTGATTTACTGGGTGATAAATGGTCGCTCCTTATTTTGAGAGACATGCTTTTGCACCGAAAATCTACATTTAAAGAGTTTTCGAATTCTAAAGAAAAAATTGCGACCAACATACTTACCAATAAATTGCAATTTTTAATGCAATCGGGATTTATTGAAAAGTTAGATCCAAATGGCACAAAAAAGAGTACGCGTTATATTGCTACTCGAAAAGGAGTTTGTGTGTTACCCTTAATAATTGAATTGTACTTGTTGTCCATCGATAGTTTAGACGAATCGGTTTTTAATGCCTCGCAATTGGCTATTAAAGCTGAAATCAAAGCTAACCGAGCTCTCTTTGAATCCGGTAGACGCGAAAAATATATTGCCTTTTTAGAAGAACTTCAAGCCGAGCTAAAAAAACAAAAAAGCCTTTCATAAGAAAGGCTTTCTTATTATTATTTATCGTTCAACCCGATTGCAAACCCAAACAAAGCCGCAACTATTGCCAAATGAACAAACAATACGGCTTTTTGCCAAGTCGGTCGGTCGTTCCACTTTTGTTCTTGGTCAAAAGGATCAAAAGCCAATGCAATTCCAAATGAAGAAACCGCTTGCATGTAATCTTTAGAGAATAAGGCTTGGAATAATCCAACTAAGATAAACCCTATATAAAGAAATTTGTTAAAAGATGTTTTCATGTTTATACTATTTAAGTCCAAATATAAAAAATTACTAAGTTTGTAAAAAATATCTCATGAAAAAAGCTGCCCTTTATATTCTCCTATTTATTTTTAATATGGGATATTCTCAAACTATCTTTCAAGATAATTTAAACAATTATACCGTTAACGCGCAATTAAGTGGACAAGGAACGTGGACCAATAATTCTTCTAATGGCGGAACAGGTGCTTGTACGGGTGCGTTGTGCGTGAATGCAAAAGTGCTCACGCCAGGTTTCAATTACCTCAATTATGGCACCTCAACCAAATCCTTACAATTACTATCGGATACTGACGGTTGTGGTACGTTGTTTACGCCGGTAACGTCAGGAGATGTTTACGTAGGGTTTATGATTAATGTTAGCAGTGCAGCGACCAATCCCAATGATTTTTTTAGGGTAAATAATGGAGGCGGTTTTACTACTGCATTTAGAGTTTTTATCAAAACCGTATCAGGTAATACCTTCTCTATTGGCATCAGTAAAGGAGCTCCTGGAAATGCCACTGTGTATACCACAAATGTCTATTCCTTTAATCAAGATTATCTCGTAATTTTAAAATATTCGCATTTAACAGGTGCTGCAGATGACCAATTGAATTTGTATGTCAATCCGGTTATGGCCAATGGCGTTCCTACTACTCCTGATGCCACTACGAATTCGGGCACGGATCAATCGGGAAATCTTGATCGACTTGCCTTTCGACAAAACACCACAGTGGCAACCACACCCACCGGAAGAGCCGGATTGGTTAGTGTGGCCCGTTCCTGGACCGGATTAATTTTTCCAACCATGGCAGCAACGGCTTTTTCCAAAGCCCATTTTACCATCACTACCAAAGATGCAAAAAATGGTATCTTGCAAATTAATGCCTTGGAAACCATTGAAAAAGCAACCCTTTCTATCTATAATCTAGAAGGAAAATTGTTGGAAAATAAATCGATTACCTTACAAAACACCACCAATGAAATTACCATACATCCTATTGCAAATGCGGGGGTGTATTTGGTATCTATTTCGGCGAATGGTGAAAAATACAGTCAGAAAGTACTGGTAAACTAGTCTTGTAAATTGAGGCGATAAGCAAAGAATAATAAATCCAATTCTATTGGATTAAACTTAACGTAATTACTTTTTTGTCGTCCAATTCATTAAGTACAATATAAGGTTTTATCCCTGTAGATTTAATGTCGTTACCTTTCATGGCAAAAGCTTCTTGCTTTTGGTCTGCAATAAAAATTTCTGTGTTAACTGGTAAGGAATACGTATTTACTTGACCCGAAGTAAGGTCGCTTACGCGTGTTTGAATTTTTCCATCGGGTGTATAGATAACAAGAGACAGATGATACACGGCTTTAGAATCATTTGAGAAGCTAATTGTTATGTTATCCTGCCCATAGGTAATTGAGGTAAGTAGAACAAATAGAAAAGTCAGGAGTTTTTTCATGGTTAGAGTAGTTGTTTAATTGTTTTTCTTCCCTCATCAATCCGAAAAAGGTACTCGATTGAACTAGAAAAATCATTCATTGGTTGTCTTTTTAACGAGCTCTCGTTTTCTTTTTTGGATCATTTTGTCGATTTGCAGAATGGTATCATTTTTCCAAGTTGCAGCTACTATAAAAAGGATTTCTTTGTTTTTCTTTTTGCCATTGGGAAAAAAATAAACTTTTTGACCAACTTCCAGACTCACGCCACTGTTTGATTTCGGACTTAAATTAGGATTCATCACCCCCGGAATAACTAAGGGGATATATGAAAAAGACCCATTATGGAAGGTCATAGGAATGTTTTGCGCTTTTGTATTGGAATAAAACAAACTGACAACGAGGATTAAGAAAATTTTATGCATTTTGTATTGATGTTTGATTTTATCCAAAACTATAAAAATAAATCCCGAAACAATTTCTTATTAACAAAGAATTAGTAATTAAAAAACCCGACACTTTCGTATCGGGTTTTTATTTTGCTCCCCCTCTTGGGCTCGAACCAAGGACCCTCTGATTAACAGTCAGATGCTCTAACCAACTGAGCTAAGGAGGAATCACCTCAAAGGTTTGTATTTTGCTAAAAAGTTGCTCCCCCTCTTGG